>NZ_CP117259.1 GCF_003240565.2 Rhizobium tumorigenes | reverse complement strand
CTAATTTTCTCGCAAATGCGTTTTGTAAGCTACTTGGCTTCTCAAAGCGCATTTGAGACCGATTCTCACTGTTGAGCAAGGGCTTTGTGACGAACGGCAGCTATGCACGCGTAAGACCGGTGGAGAAGTTTACCGCAGTAAACCAGTGAGTTCCAGATGAGGTGATGGTTCCTGGCAACCCAGCCCACGATGACTCAGAATTTACACGCCGTTTCGAGCTTCGCGGCGCGGCCTCTAGATCCAACAGAATCTCCGCAAACAACACGACCGGCATGCGTGCCTGCTGCTGTAACAGGATTCGCGAAAACGACAATCCAGACGCGAGTGTCCGCCAACGGACCGTCTGAAACGCGATGAAACCTTCTGGCGAGCTTGGCATTAAGAAAGGACGCCTTATCAATAAGGAGCGCATCAGTGCGCTCGGCTGTGAGCGGGGCGGGTATGTCGAGATTGCACCCAAGGAGGACCTTAATGGAAGAGCCGAAAAAACGCAGACTTCAGCTGTCAAAAGAGCAGAAGAGAGTGCTTGCGGACGCTGCGACCGAGGCCGCATTTGCAGATACTGAACAGCGCCGCAAGGCCCGCGAGGAAAAAACGGCAAGGCTGCGTGCGATGCGGCTGGCAAGCGAGGCCAAGGTCAGCGAAAGAGCCTGAGCGCCATCGGGCCCACTGACAATGTTACGGAATGAAGCTAGCCTGTAGACTTCCGCGATCGACGATCGCAACTTGCTCAGACGCAGCGGAGCGCAGGCTAGCGATTTTATCCCAAAGTTCGCGCCAATCGGCCCGAACTTCAATATCCAGAAATTTGCGTCAATTAATCCTGACGGAACAGCTTGGCCTTACCGTGCGGAGCAGCGCGCAGGTATGAGGCTGGAACCTCGATCGTCGCTCCGAGCTCTGCTGCAGCATGCCATCCCCAGCGTGGATCGTACAGCATTGCGCGCGCCAGTGCGACCAAGTCAGCTTTGCCAGTCGCGACGATTTCCTCTGCCTGTTTAGCCTCGGTAATCAGACCAACTGCGATAGTCGTAACCCCAGTTACCTTCTTTATCTCGTCAGCGAATGGCACCTGGTAGCCCGGTCCCGCCGCAATCTGCTGCAGCGGCGACACGCCGGCGGAAGACACATCGATCCAATCGACCCCGCGTTCTTGGAGTTCCTTGACGAACGCGATGCTCTGCGCGACATCCCATCCCCCCTCGACCCAATCCGTTGCGGAAATCCGTACGCCAACGGCCTTCTTCGACGGGAACGCTGTGCGGACGGCGTCAAACACTTCGAGCGGAAAGCGCATGCGGTTTTCGAGCGAACCGCCGTACTCGTCGGTCCGCTGGTTGGAGAGCGGCGACAGGAATTGATGCAGGAGATAGCCGTGGGCGGCATGCAGTTCGACACCATCCAGCCCAAGTCTTGCGGCTCGCTCGGCAGTCGATGCGAAAGCATCGCGCACGCGCGCCAATCCGGCGAAATCGAGAGCGGTCGGCGCGCGCTCGCCATCCTTATGGGAAAGCGGGGAGGGGGCAAAGTTCTCCCATCCACCTTCAGCAAGCGATATGAGTTCCCCACCCTCCCAGGGCAACTGGCTGGACGCCTTGCGGCCGGCGTGACCCAATTGCATGACGATAGCCGCCTTGGAAACCAGTCCGATAGCATCGATCACCGGTTTCAGTGCGGCTTCCGTTTCGTCGTTCCACAGGCCGAGGTCGCCGGGCGTGATACGGCCGGCGGCTTCCACCGCTGTCGCTTCCAGAAACAGCATGCTCGCTCCAGAAAGCGCTAAACCGCCGAGGTGGACTTCGTGCCAGGCGGTGGCCTTGCCGTTGTCAGCCACATACTGGCACATCGGCGAAACGACGATACGGTTGGGCAGGGTCAGATTGCGGAGTTCAAACGGTGAGAAAAGTGTGCTCATGGACGGTTTCCAATCACGTGTCGAGAGGAGGGGGTGGGGGAGGCGTAGAGGACAGCGAGCAGCATGGCGCACAGTGAGAGGGCGGCAATGATCGCCGATCCGACATCGACGGCGAAGTTCAGGCCGTAGAGTGTGGCGAGTTTCCCGAGCAGGAGTGCTGCCAGCCCCTGCGCGAGATAGGCAACCAGGAACAGCGCCGACAAGGTGCCGCCGCGATGGTGAGGCGGCGCGTTGGCATTCAAGAGCCCAAGCCCGCCGGAAAACAAAAGGCTGTAGGATATGCCGCCGAACACAAGCGCCGTCGCAAACAGGCCCAGCGAATGCTGGCTGGCGGAGAACGCAAGCAGGCCAACTGCGGTCAGTGAGGCGAGACCTCCGATCAGGATCGTGGCAGAGGATTTGAGACCCCGAGCGGGGATAGCCACAGCGCCACCGACGAAAGCGAAGAGCGCGATGGTCGCGCCGTTGACCATGGCATTTGGCGAGCCGATGACGTCATGGGCAATCTGCGCTCCTAGGGATAGGATGATGGTGCCCATCGCATAGGACGCAGTGACGGCGATGGTCGATGTCGCGAAGATCTTGCGCAGGCCGCGCGGGATGACGATGGCCTTGAACCGCCAAGGACCGGAGGCCTCCGTGCTGAGATGGCGCGGAAGAAACCAAGTCGCCGCAAATATCCCAGCAAGCACCAAAAGAAGCACGATGAAGTTCAGGCGTGTCGGAAACGGTGCATACTGGATCAGTGCGCCGCCCACCAGCGCTGCGCATATCAGGCCGGTGACCTGGGCGAGCGTAGTGATGGCGCTGGCTTTTTGACCTTGACCCGGCGCGCTGAATTCCACGAGCGCGGCAGCCGACGGCCCGGCGGAAAGCCCGACCCCGATGCCCATGAAAGCGCGTCCGACAAGCACCCACCAGACATCCGGCGCAACGGCAAACAGCAGCACACCGATCAGCGACGCTGCTAACCCGAACAGCATCGTCTTGCGGCGACCGACATAATCGGAAATATCGCCGAAAACCACCAGGACCAGCACCACCACGATGGGATAGATCGCGAAGATCGTGGTCGTTGCAAATGGTGTGAGCCCCCACTCCCTGGCATAGAGCGGGTAGGTCATGGCCGGCGCAGCACTTGTCCACAGCGTGTGGGCGACGACTGCGGCAGCCGTCCAGAAGCTCGCCCGGCGACTGAAGGTGAAGCGATTGAGCATATCTAATCCCTGTCGATACTGCGAAACCCAAGACAGGGCATCAGAAAAGGCATGGCGCCGCCGTCGTGTGACAGCTTCTCGATTGTCGAACCGAATACGTAAGATGCGGCGATAGGCCGGATATAATGCTGTGTCGCGCTCAAAAGTATCTCGCAGAAAATATGGTAGGCTAGCTTTCGTTTGCAAGTGCAATGGCCGCAGGTGCTGGCGCGGCATCGATAATCCTTTCAGCCGCTGCAACGCCTGTCTCGAAGGCGCCGTGAGCCGTGGAATAGCGCGCAACGGAACAAGCTTCGCCGGCAAACAACAAGCGTCCGTCGACCGGCGCGGCGAGCATGCCGCGCGCAGAAACGGCGCCCGGTATGGCATAGGCATAAGCGCCGCCGATATGCGCTGATGTTGCCCAGCCGGACATCATGACAAATTCCAGATCGCCGCGAATTGCGCTTCCGAAGACGCCTGCCAGTTCATCGCGCGCAAAAGCCAGCGCTGCAGCATCGCCCGCCTTCTCCAGATCATGGGCCAGCGGACCGGCGAAGTAGGCTTCGATAATCGGCTGGCCGAAGGCGCGGATATGATAGCTGCCGGTGGCGCTCGTCTTGGCTGAACCATAGGCCTGGGTGTCCACGGGCAAGTCGAGGTAAGGTGGTACACGCAGAAAAAGCTTGTTGGCGAGGCCAAGGGGTAGGGAGGCCGCCGCCTCGATCTTTTGCGGCAAGGCTGGCGTAAAACGTATGGTCTCCCGCGCCAGCATATCAGTGGACAGCGTGACAATCACCCAGCGCGCCGTCAACACGCCCTGATTGGTCTCGACGACGACAGATGTGCGAGAGCGGTGGTCTATGCCGGTCACGACTGTACGAAGCGAAATGGGCAATGTACCGGCGTAAGTGCTGATCAACGTCCCGTAGCCCCCACGCACCCGCCAGTCGGGGCCGTCGCCAGGCGCGTAGTTGGCGTAGTCCAGAACGGAGGACTGATCCAGCGCTGCGCCGTTCAGATAGGTCCCGATAGCCTCGATCCGAGGGTTCCAGGGGTTATCCGGCTTGAGCAAGTCCGAAAGTGGTTTGTCGGACTCTCCCCGGTAATTCTCGGCGCGCTCGAAGAAGTCACCGATTGCCACATCTGCTCCTTCGTCGTTCTGCAGCCGGCGGCCGCCGTCGCTCCATGGCGCCGGTGTTTGGTCAACGGCCAGCCCGAGATCACCGGCAACAGAAGTCCATGCATTGGTTAGGGCGCCGTGGAGCCAGCCGCAACCGAGATCGACAGGTTGGTCCGCCAGGAGTTTCGGTCGAACCGTGAGCGCCCGACCGCCGATACGCGCGCCGGCCTCAAGAATTTGCAGCGATAAGTCCGGACGGACGGTTTGCAAGTGGCGTCCGGCGGCAATCCCTGCGGCGCCTGAACCGATGATGATTACCTCCACCTCGCGGTGTCCGACTGCCTGCGACAGCATTCGCTTCTCCCGTTTGAAAAGACATCATTAAACACGGGATATCCGAGATCGACAGGGGGATTTGCGCGGCATGCATTCACCATTTCGGCACCGGATCGGTGTGTACGCCGGAACTTTTGCCGCGGCGCAGTCTCAGCCGCATAGTCGACCATCCCGGAAGATTTGTTTTTACCGATAAAAAACTCCCGCCTATCGCAATTTTCGTGCTTAAAAATCGACATCCGGTTAAAGGAAACAACGGCGGCCGATAGCCGTTGTCTATCGCAAAACAATATTTGAAAATACAGCGTCGAAATCAGAGTGAATGCTATGCCGATGAGAGAGTTGCACGAGCAGATGGGCGTTAGTCTTGTGCTTCTGGCCCGCCTTTACCGCAGGGCTCTGGATGGCGTCTTGAAGCCTTACGAGCTATCTGAGGCGACAGTTCTGCCGATGCGCTATATTGCCCGTCTCGGCGACAACATCCGTCAGGGCACCCTTGCCGAAGTCCTTAATCTGGAGGGACCGACGTTGGTACGGGTTCTCGATCAGCTTGCGGAGCTGGGCTATATCGATCGCATCGAAGACCCGCAGGATCGTCGCGCAAAGACGCTGCGTCTGACGCCCGCCGGCCAAGCGCTGAATACCGAGTTGAGCAACGTATTGGCAAAGCTGCGTGCGGAGCTTTTCGAGGGCGCCAGCGAGGATGATGTGAATGCAACTCTTCGCGTGATGTCGCAACTCGATGCCAACCTTCAGCGCCGACGCCGGCTTGAGCCGGCAGCAGATTAGAAATATGGGCCGGCGACTGACAGATCAGGCAGATAGGTCAGCGTCGGATAAAACACGAAACGGCCTCAATGATTGTATACAGGTAAAGCATATGGCCAAATGGGATATACGGGGATCGTCTGACAGGATAACCTCGGTCTCGGTTCATAGGCAGATAGTCTTACACTGTCGGCTCACTCCCCTTACCATTGAGCAGAAAGTCCAACGCCGGTGCACAACGCCACGACTAAGCCCGCTCTTGCGGATATTTCAGCCGCTACCGCCGATATTACCAACGAAAAAGCCTGGCTCAAGATCCTGTCGAAATACCGGCAGCCGCGCGGCACTCGTAGCGCTTTCGAACTGGCCGTGACCGTCATACCCTTTATCATTTTCTGGGCGTTGTCCTGGATTGCCGTTCACTACAGTTTTTGGCCTGGCCTGATTCTGATTATTCCTGCAGCGGCGTTTCTGCTGCGCCTGTTCATGATCCAGCACGATTGCGGCCATGGCTCGTTTTTCGCCCGCCGTCGCATCGACGACTGGACGGGCCGTATCATTGGCGTGCTGACGCTGACACCTTACGACTACTGGCGTCGCGCCCATGCCGAACACCACGCCTCCGCCGGAAACCTGGATGAACGCGGAGTGGGCGACATCGCCACGCTGACGATTGCGGAATACAACGCACTGTCGTTTCGCGGCCGCATGACCTACCGCCTCTATCGCAACCCGGTTGTCATGTTCGGCATTGGCCCGATCTGGCTGTTTCTCTTCAAGCAGCGGCTGCCATTCGGCATGATGCGCTCCGGGCTTCAGCCATGGGTATCGACGATGGCGACCAACGCCGCCGTGGCGGTGGTCGCCGGCTTGCTCATGTGGGCCGTCGGCGTCGTGCCGTTCTTGATGGTACACCTGCCTATCGTCGTGCTCGCCGGCGCTGCGGGCATCTGGCTCTTCTACGTCCAGCACCAGTTCGAAGAAACCCATTGGTCCGAACCGCCTGAGTGGCAGTTTCCCCACGCCGCTCTTCACGGTGCGTCGAATTACGACTTGCCGGCCCCATTGATGTGGATCACCGCCAATATCGGCATCCATCACGTCCATCACCTTGCCAGCCGCGTACCGTATTACCGGTTGCCGGAGGTGCTGCGCGACCATCCGCAATTGCGCAACGTCGGGCGTATCACGATCATGGAAAGCATCCGCTGCGTAAAGCTCGTCCTGTGGGACGAAAAGAGCCGCCGCCTGGTGTCGTTCCGCGACGCGGCCGCCCTGCCGGCATAGGCCAAAACTCGGCCGGCGGATCTTCCGCCGGCACATTCGGAAGACGTCGTCACAGTCAGCGAAACCGCATTAGCACTATTGCGGCCGCACAGACTCCGAGAAACGCCACGCACCAGAACAGTCCGCGTTTCAACTGACGAAGCCGACGCGTCCGGCCGCCATACCAATCATACACCAACGCCTTACTCCACCCGAACCCCTATGGGTGCGGACGATAGCCCTTTCTGCGCGCTCGGCAAGCAGCGGCTTTCGCACGCGACGCGCAGCAAAGCCTTCGGGATCCCTGCCGAGCTCACCCACTCGTCCGAAAGACCGCACCACAACGCAAATAGCCGGCCTTTCAAGGGCCGGCTAGCATTTGAATTTGCTGTGGAAAACCTAGCGCTGACGGGCCTTGCGGGCTGCATAGCGGCGGTCGCGTTCGGCCTTGCGGGCTGCCTCGTCGGCGGCCATCTGCTCGACGCTCTTTACAGCTTCCGCTTCCTGGGCTTCGGCATGAGCCTTCGCTTCGGCACTGGCGGCAGCGGTCTTGGCTGCGGCTTCTGCCAGCTGGCGCGCATATTCCTCGCGCTTTTCTTGCTCGCGTTCGGCACGGCGCGCTTCACGCGCTTCCGCTGCTGCCGCACGTTCCGCGCGCTTGGCGACCACATCCGGATCGGTCGGCTTTGGAGCGGTGGCGAATTTCGTCAAAAGCTGCTTTTTGGCTTCGGTGGCAGCCTTGCGGCGCTCGGCAAAGCCATTATCGTTTACGTGTCTCAAGCGGTCGTCGTCCTTATTGGTGGTTTTGCCTCATGGCTTCTCAGCGCTTTGTGGCTTTCTTCGGCTTGCCTACCTGTGGCACAGCATTGGCCTCTTTTTCAAGTCGCAATTCCCGCAGACGGGCTGTCTTGGCGTCGCGATCGGCGGCGACTTCATCGATTTCGGATATTGTCCTGGTCCGAGCCAGGTATTCGGTTTGCGTCTTGCTGAAGGCGATTTCAGCCTGCTCGCGAGATTTGGAATTCTCCGTCACGTTTCAATCCTCCTCAAAGCGTGTCGTCGGTATTAAAGCGAAAAGGCCAGACTGTAGGTCTGACCTTCCCTTGGACTAAAGCCCCTGCAGCATGCCAGTACATCCGTGGCATGGCGAGGCTTAAGACCGTCAAGCAGCCTGGAGTTGGCCGGCAGACATTTTGCCAGACTTGTTGTCACGCTCAAGCTCGAAAGAAAGCTTCTGGCCTTCGACAATTTCGCGCATCCCTGCACGCTCGACAGCCGAGATGTGTACGAACACGTCCGCGCCGCCATTGTCAGGCTGAATAAAGCCGAAGCCCTTGGTGGAGTTAAACCATTTTACTGTGCCGGTGGTCATGACGAACCCTTTCCATAGCAACATCGTTTTTCGCAGAGAGATACTCGGCGAATAAATTTTCGATTTTTGAAAGGGGAATTTCGTCAAGAAAGCGCCAAGCGCCAGCAAACATAAATATCGCAAACAACTACCGATGTTTTTTACTACCCGAACTGCTTCTATTTGTCAACTCTCAGCGTGCCGGCCGAGCTCTGGACACTCCGCCTTCCGAAGCTCCGGATAATTGTCCGCGCATTAATATATCGTCCGCTAATATGAACAGGAATGGCGCGCGAATCGGATCATCGCTTCCATGACGGGCGAAAAAATATAGCATGGCCGCTTTTCCAGAATCGATGCAGCCTCCGGCGCATGCAGGCTGTGAAGGGCATTTGAACTATGACTGTCTTTTCCGTCAAACATATCACGGTCTACCGCTACAAGAAGCCAGTCGCATTCGGGGAGCACCGGCTGATGTTCCGCCCGCGCGACAGCTTCGACCAGCGGCTCCTCGAATCGACACTGCTCGTCGAGCCAAAACCCAGCAGCGTCCGATGGATTCTCGACGTTTTCGGAAACTGTGTCGCGCTGGTGAATGTATCCGAGCCGGCCAGCGAGTTGCGCTTCGAAACAAGGATCCGTCTCGACCACACGCCCCAGGTGGCCCTGAACCTGCAGATAGACGACACCGCTCTGCAATATCCGTTCGCCTATGACCCCGACGAAGTCGCAGACCTTCGGCCGACCATAGAGCGGCACTATCCTGATCCGCATGACATCGTCGGCAAATGGGCGCGCCAGTTCGTCCGCATCGGGCAGCCGACGGCAACCGGCCAGTTGCTGATGACGATGTGCTTTGCCATCCATGAAAGCTTCGCCTACGCCCGCCGCTCTGCGCGCGGCACGCAGCTGCCGATCGAGACGCTGAAGCTGCGCAAGGGAACCTGTCGCGATTTCGCACTGCTGATGATCGAAGCGGCCCGCTCCCTCGGCCTCGCCGCCCGCTTCGTCACGGGTTACGTCTTCGTTCCCAGCCGCAACGATTCAGCGATACGGGGCGGCGGCTCCACCCATGCCTGGTGCCAGGTCTATCTGCCCGGCGCCGGGTGGGTCGAATTCGATCCGACCAACGGAATTGTCGGAAATCGCGATCTGATCCGTGTCGGCGTTGCTCGCGATCCGCGCCAAGCAATCCCGCTCACCGGCAGTTATGACGGAGAAGCTGAGGATTATGACTACATGACGGTACAGGTAAACGTGACAACCGAGCGGAGTGCAGGTACGCTTCCGGAAAGGGCCGAAAGAGCCATGGAACAGTCTCTCTCCTGCAACGTTCAACGGTAGCTCATGCCAATTTGCATGGGTTTCCCATAAACAAAGGCTAAGTGATGAAAATAAGTGCCGGCTTCAGCATTGCGTACGACTGCCCGCAGCCAACTCCCATGTTGCTGTGCCTGAACATTCACCCGTCGCGGCGCATCGACCTGTTGTCCGACCAGGTCCTGACCTTCGACAGGGACATAGAAGCTTCAGGCTACACCGACGGTTTTGGCAACGCTTGCACACGCATCGTGGCGCCCGCCGGCGTAACGACAATTTCCACAGCCTTCGAAATCTACGATACCGGCCTGCCGGACAATATTCCGGTGGATGCCGTGCAGCACGAGATCAAGGATCTGCCGAACGAGGTTCTCGTCTACTTGCTGGGCAGCCGCTATTGCGACACGGACCGGCTGGCGAACTTCGCCTGGTCGGAATTTGGCAATACGCCTTTCGGCTGGCAGCGCGTCAAGGCGATCCTCAATTTTGCCCATAACCAGATCAGGTTCGATTACCAGCAGGCCGATTCCACCCGCAGCGCTTATGGTGGCTTCATCGACCGCGTAGGCGTTTGCCGCGATTACGCCCATCTCGCCATCACGCTCTGCCGCTGCATGAATATTCCGGCACGCTATTGCACCGGCTATCTTGGCGATATCGGCGTGCCCGTCGACGTTAACCCGATGGATTTCAGTGCCTGGTTCGAAGTCTACCTCGGTGGAAACTGGCACACGGTAGACGCCCGTCACAACAAGCCGCGCATTGGACGTATCCTGATGGCAACCGGTCGCGATGCAACAGACGTCGCCCTGACGACGAATTTCGGCCCGGCAAACCTGGTCCGCTTCGAAGTGGTTACCGACGAGATTCCTGCCGAGTAACGGCTCTCCATCCGACACCCACAGAAGTCCCTCCGGCGAATGCAACACCCGTTGCATTCGCCGCTTGCGTTTGCGAGCATGCATCCCTGTTCGGCCCCGACAAGAGATTGGATTTCGATGACCACGCTGACCCGCTTTTCCATCAAGCCGCTCTCCACCATGACCCGCACTCTTGCCGATGTCGCCTCCGCGCGCCGCGAGCCCGATCTGGTCATCGGCGATGCGCGCGTGCTCTCGACCTATTCGGAACGCATTCTGCCCGGCAAGGAAATCTGGATCTCCGGCGGCCGCATTGCTGCAGTAAAACCGAACGGCACCTATAAGGGGACACAGGCCAAACGCTATGATGCAAGGGGCGGCATCATCGCGCCCGGACTGGTCGATCCGCATATCCACATCGAGTCGAGCATGGTCACGGCGTGTGCCTATGCAGAGGCCGCTCTTCTGAACGGCACGACGACGATTTTCTGCGACAGCCACGAGATCGGCAACGTCATGGATGTCGCCGGTGTCGAAGCCATGCTGGAAGACGCGCGACAGGCGCCGCTGTCGATCTTCCTGACGGTGCCGAGCACCGTGCCGGCAACCTCGCCAGTGTTCGAGACGGCCGGGGGCGATCTGACGCCTGCGAAAATCGCAGCCCTGTTCGACAAATGGCCCGAAGCGGTGGCACTTGGCGAGAAAATGGATTTCGTCCAGGTCGCCATGGGTGACGAGCGCAGCCACGCCATCCTTGCTGCGGCGCTGGAAAGGGGTAGGCCGGTCTCCGGGCACGTCTACGGCCGCGAATTCGTGTCGGCCTATGCTGCGTCTGGGGTCACTGACACCCATGAAGCCATCGACCGGGACATTGCCGACGACATGCTGGAGGCAGGCATCTGGCTCTTCCTGCGCGGCGGCCCGCCGACGACGCCATGGCACAGCCTGCCGCTGGCGATCAAGACCATTACCGAACTCGGCGCCTCGCACAAACGCATCGCCGTATGCACCGACGACCGCGACGCCGATGACCTGCTGCTGTTCGGCCAGGACTGGGTGACGCGGGAGGCCGTAAAGGCCGGCATGACGATCGAGCAGGCCTGGTCGATGGGCTCGCTGCACGGCGCCACGCGCTTCGGCATGGAAAACGAAATCGGCGGCCTCGGCGGTGGACGGCGCGCCGATCTCGTGCTGCTGACCGACGAACTGAAGCCGGTCAGCACCTGGTACGGTGGCGAACTGGTCGTGGACAACCGCAAGATCACCGCTGTCCTCGACGAGGCGCTTTCAAAACCATACCGGTATCCGGAGGCCGCCTACCATACGGTGAAGCTGCCGGCCAATCTCAAACTGACGCCGGACCTGCCGACCACGCCGGTGCTCGCACACACCATCAAGACCGAGCTTCCCGGCATCACCCTCGGCCACGTCACCGTCAGTCTTGAGCCGGCGAACGACTGGCAGACACATTTCGAGCGCCACGGCCTGTGCTTCGTGACAGTCATCGAGCGTCATGGAAAATCCGCCGATAATGTTGCCCACGGACTGCTAAACGGCTTCGGGCTTAAGAAGGGTGCGGTCGCATCTTCGGTCGGCCATGATAGCCATAACATCATCGTCGCCGGCACCAACGAGGCAGACATGCAGGTAGCGCTTGCGGCCATCGAGGAAAAGCAGGGCGGTGTCTGCGTAGTCATGGATGGCAAGGTGACAGCCATGGTGCCACTGCCAATTGCGGGGCTTTTGTCCGACAAGCGGGTCCACGAGGTAGCCGAAGAGACCAAGCTGCTGAAGATCGAGTGGGAAAAGGCCGAGTGCACCATCGCCTACATGGGCTTCAACCTCATACCGCTTTCGGTCATTCCGGAAATTCGGATCACCGACAAGGGCCTCGTGCTGGTGCCGGAGATGGAGATCGTCCCGCTGTTCGAGCCGAGCTGAAATGGCATAGCGAAGGGCAGGGGCCTTCGGATTAGGCGACAGGCGACTGTTGTCGCTGCCAGTACGCGGCGACACTGAAACGATCACGGTCATAGGCGATTTCCGTTTTCAGAAAAATCCGGATCGCCCGGGCCTCTGCCTGTTCGCAGGCAACCCAGACGAACGGCTTCTCTCCTCCGGCGGCAACCTGCTCGCGGACGATTGCCTCCAGCCGCCCGGAAAAGCCCTTATCGCGGTGAAGCCAGACGACCCGGCACCTTGCCACCGTTGGCAACGGCTGCTCGTCCGCCTTGCTGGAGACCTCTACGAATATGCGCAACCGGGCATCTGAAGGTGCGGCGGCGGCAATGCGGGCGATGGCGGGGAGGGCGGTTTCATCGCCAACCAGAATGATGTCGCCGACATCCGGCATATCGCCGCCACCTGGCCCCATGAGAGCGGCGCGGTCACCGGACTTCGCGGACAGCGCCCAGGCTGCACCCGGCCCATGATCACCCTCGTGGATGACAAAGTCGATATCGAGTTCGCCGCGATCAGGATGCAGATTGCGGATCGTGTAAGGACGGACGATCAGCGCATCATCGCCCTTCGGCCACTGGATACGTCCATCCGGCATCGTCCGAGGCCAGACTGGCTGACGGCCACGGGGCGGTATCAGCAAACGGACATGCAGCCCCCCGCGGCTGAAATGGCCGATATCATCGGTGGCGACAGTGACACGGCGCATATGGGGCGTGATATCGCGGGCGCCGACGACGGTGATTTCGCGCAGATCCGGGACTGCTGCCACCTGCGGGCCATCCGCCCAGCGGAGATCGAGTTCGTCGTTTTCAGCGGACTTGAACAGGTGCTCCGCCACCATGCAGCGAATGGTAAACAACATCGAGGCCGTCGGGCATTGCAGGTTGATGATCAGCCGGTTGTCGGCAAGCGCGATGTCGCCGCCGCCTATCGTCGTCTCGATGGTCGCGCCATCAGACGTGCGGACGACGTAATCCGGCAACTGGGCACAAAGCTGGTCCAGCAACTTCGCTGCATCGGCGGGAATGGCAACGCCGGAGGCGGTAAACACAGCGGCGTTCATCATTGCGTATCTCCTCGTTTTGCGCTGTCGCATGAAAGGGGGTGGCGCCAGCCACCCGCTTCCGGTCAGCCGACTACCACTTCTTGCTGAGTTTCAGGGTGAAGGTCCGAGCATCGGCGTAACCGCAGGTATTCACCCCGGCGCAACCCGAAACGTATTCCTTGTCGAAGACGTTGGCGACATTGAGCGCTGCACCCCAGCCGTTCTTTTCGTAACGCACGGCCGCATCGAAGACGGTGGCCGAGGGTACGCGCAGCGTGTTGGCGGCATCGGCCCAGGACTTGCCCTGGTAGCGCATGCCGGCACCGAGGCTGACGCCCTCGAGTGAACCGTCGGCTACAGTGTAGTCGAGCCAGAGCGAGGCGGTCGAGTTCGGCACCAGATAGGGCGAATTACCGACGATGCTGGTGTCGAGGTTTTTCGTGACCTCCAGGTCTGTGTACGAGTATGAGCCGAGCAGCTTCCAGTTCTGGTCGAGATTGACCTTGCCTTCCAGTTCGATCCCGCGCGAGCGCACTTCGCCGAGCTGGTACTGCAGGAAGGTGGCGGGATCAGTCAGCGCCATGTTCTTTCTGTTGATGTTGAAGATCGAGGCGGTGAACAGGGCGTCCATGAAGGTCGGCTGGTATTTGATGCCGGCTTCATATTGTTCGCCCTCTTCGGGGACCAGTCCGGCACCGGTAGCGGTCGTGCCGATCAGCGGATTGAAGAAAGTTCCGACGCTGACGTAAGGCGTTATACCGTTGCCAAAGTCGTAGGCAAGACCGGCCCGGCCGCTTGGCGACTTGCTGTTCGAGCCGGAATCCGTGGAGATCCGGGAGTCCGCATTCTCGTCGACGAAATCGTAGCGGCCGTTGAGGGTCACTAGCCAGCCGTCGCCAAACTTCATCTGGTCCTGAGCATAGACGCCGAGCTGCTGCTGCGTCATTACCTGGTCGAGATAGACGAAGTTGGCGCCCTGGGTGCTGTTGTAGACCGGGTCGGTGGCGCTGATAGGGTTCGAGCCGCAGCAGGCTTGCACGTTATCGAGGCGATAGAGCGAATAGTCCGTGCCGACCATGAAATTGTGGCTGATGCCGCCCAGGTCGAACTCACGCTGGGCTTTATTGTCGACCGAGAAGGAATCGGCCTTGCTATGCTCGGTGAAGCCGATGCGCGCCAGTTCGTAGCTCGGGTCGCTGTAGCCGGCAGCATTCGGGTCGCCGCCAACATAGCCATTGAGATACGGGCCTTCCTCGTCCTTCTTCAGGTGGCCGTAACGCAGGTTCTGCGAAAGCTTCCAGCCACCATCGAATTCATGCTCGATGGAGTAGCCGACCATTTCCTGGCTGTAGGTTTCCTTGTCGATGCTCGGTTCGCCGTAGAAAGCCTTGCGGTCGATCTTGCCGAACGGGGCATCGACGACGGTACCGACATAGGGGAAAAAGCCATTGCCGCTGTGCACTTCGTCGAGACCGCTGACATAGGCATAGACCGAGAACTTGGTGGATTCGTCTGGCGAGATGGTGATCTGCGGCATCACGAAGCCACGCAGGTCGTGTGTGAAGTCGCTGTACTGGTCGCCGCCGGCGACTTTGCCGGTCAGGCGGTAGCTCCAGACTCCGTCGGCGCTTAGCTTGTCGGAGAAGTCAAAGCCGGCATAGGCATTGCCGTTGTTGTTGATCCCGACCTCCGTGTAGTAAAGCGGCTGATCGGTCGGTTCTTTGCGGACCATATTGACGATACCGCCGGGATTGGTGCCGCCATAGGTCACTGACGATGCGCCCTTTAGCACTTCGATGCGCTCAAGCGAAAATGGATCGATCTGGAAGCCGCCGAAGCCGTAGCTGAAAAGCGTCAACCCATCGAGAAAGACGCCTGTCTGGGTCGCATCGAAACCGCGGATGTAAAACCAGTCGGTGTCGCCGTCATTGCCGAACGGCTGGGTGTTGACACCCGGCGTATAGCGCAGGGCTTCATCCACCTTGTTTGTAATACCGCGGTCCTGCATTTCCTGCTGACCGACCACCGATAACGACTGCGGCAGGTCCTTGATCGGAATATCCGCTTTAGATCCCGCCGTCGTGGTCTTGGCAACATAACCTTTGACCGGATCGCGGCCGGTCGTATCGCTTCCGGTGTCGGTCGCGCCGGCCTTGCCGCCCTGACCGCCCTGCACCACCAGCGGTTTTAGTTCGGTCGGCTGCGTCTCCTGTGCGGTCGCCGATGTGACAAGCGAAAGGCTCGCCATAGCCACGCCCGCTGCCAGCCGTGCCTTGAATGAAATTCCCTTGGTCAAATACGTCATGTCCTGCGCCCCATTGCGCGCCGCCCTTCACCCTCAAGGCGGCGCCTTCTCAATATAAGATGAGTTATTAACTCATATTAAATCGAAGGGCTTGTCGCAATTTCGCAAAATAGAACGTTTTTGGGCAATTGTGGCAGATGTCGGCATTTGCCCGGACCCTGTGTCAAAAGCCTCACACAAGCTGGCTCTTTCTCCAGTTTGCCGGCGTGGTGCCTATGTGCTTGCGAAAGACACGGGTGAAATGCGCCTGGTCCGAAAACCCTGTCTCGACGGCCACGTCCGTCAACGGCGTATCCGAAATCATCAATTGTTTGGCCCGATCGAGTCGCGCCTTCGTCTGCCACTGGTGCGGGGGAATGCCGGTCGAGGCCTTGAAAGCGTGGCTGAAGTGCGATTGAGACATACTGGTCAAAGCCGCCAGTTCCTCCAGCCGGATATTTCTGAGGCAATTTTCCTCGATGTAATCGACCACCCGGCGCACCTGCCACGCAGCAAGTCTGCTGCGCTTGCGCGGTGCTGTCCGGGAGAGTTGCAGCACATCGATCAACAGCGAGACCGCCAGTCCGTCGCCGTAGAGATCGTGCAGCGGCGCGGGATTTTCGCATTCCGCAGCGATAAGACCTGCCAGCGCCAGCACGCGCGAATCGGAAAACAGCAGGCGCGGATTGCCTAGCCTGGCGGGATCGAGGTCCTCCATCAGGCGGCGGCTGAGCCCTTCCGCGCTGAAGTGGATATCGAGATGACGGACGAAATCGATATCTACCATATCGACCCACATCTCCAGCCCGGCCGGTATGTAGGAGGCACGCGGCGCATTTCCCTGCTGCACGCCGGCCGCTTTTGGCGACAGCTTGAGGCTGCATTGACCGGAGCCGCGCGAGTCCAGGAGGACAAACATCCGGGGATCGTCGGAGACGTAGTAGCCGCCGGCATAGGGCGCACAATCGACGTCCCAGACATCGGCGACGATTCCATTCCAGACGCGACGGTGTACACCGCCGATGACGGAGAAGCCCTCAATCTTGTTATCCATGCGAGGGTGAAATGTCATCGCTCATTCCAGCGGCCGCACCAAACGACGGCGGCCAATACCTAACTCATTAAGTCAGGTATTGGCCGCCGTCAATTCCGGGGTATGTCTTGGCTTGCGAACTCAGCTTTCCGGGACGGATGCTTTTGTTTCAGCAGACCAGCGCAGGAACAGCGTAGACAGCGGCGGCAGCATCACCGAGATCGACGCATCGTGATTGTGCGCCGGGACATCTTCGGTCCACACACCACCAGCGTTGCCGATGTTAGCGCCGCCATAGACTGCTGCGTCGGAGTTCAGCACCTCCGACCAATGGCCGGCCTTCGGCACGCCGACGCGGTAGCCGTAGCGCGGCACCGGCGTGAAGTTGCAGAGTACCAGCATCATCTGCTCGCCATCGGCCGAGCGGCGCAACATGCCTATTACGGAGTTGACCGCATCGTCGGGCACCGCCCACGAAAAACCCTCGCCATGGACATCGCTGAACTGCAGCGCGGCTTCATCGCGATAGAGGTGGTTCAAGTCACGAACGAGACGCTGCATGCCGGCGTGTTGCGGCTGGTCGAGCAGGTCCCAGACTACCGAGGCGTCATGGTTCCACTCGGTGGTCTGGGCAATCTCGCCACCCATGAATATCAGCTTCTTGCCCGGATGGCCCCAGAGGAAGCCGAAATAGGCACGAAGAGTGGCAAAGCGCTGCCAGTCGTCGCCGGGCATCTTGCCGATCAGCGAGCCCTTTCCATGAACCACCTCGTCATGCGACAGCGGCATCATGAATTTTTCGGTGTACTGGTAGACCAGTCCGAACGTCATCATTCCGTGGACGTATGAGCGATAGACAGGATCCTTCTCGATATAATCGAGCGAATCGTGCATCCACCCCATGTTCCACTTGAAGTCGAAGCCCAGGCCACCGTCTTCCGGCGACTTTGTGACGCCTGGCCAGGCCGTTGATTCCTCGGCGATCATCAGGGCATCGGGGCATCGCTGGTGGACGATGGCATTCAGGTGCTTCAGAAAATCGACGGATTCGAGATTTTCACGGCCACCATATTTGTTGGGGATCCATTCGTCGGCATTGCGGCTGTAATCGCGGTACAGCATCGATGCCACGGCATCGACCCTCAGTCCGTCGATGTGGTAGCGCTCGATCCATTCCAGCGCGCTGGAAATAAGGAAGCTTTTCACCTCGTTGCGTCCGAGGTTGTAGATCAGCGTATTCCAGTCCCGATGAAAACCTTCGCGAGGATCTTCATGCTCGTAAAGCGCGCTGCCGTCGAAACGGGCAAGACCCCAGGGGTCTGTCGGAAAATGAGCCGGCACCCAATCGAGGATGATGCCGATACCCACCGCGTGGGCGCGATCGACGAAATAGGCGAAATCCTCTGGCGTGCCGTATCGCCCGGTCGGTGCGAACAGGCCGAGCGGCTGATAGCCCCAGGAGCCGCCGAAGGGATATTCCATGATCGGCAGGAACTCGAGATGAGTAAAGCCCATGTCGCGAGCATAGGGGATGAGCCGCTGGCTGAGTTCCATCCAGTTCAGGTGGCGGTTGCCTTCTTCGGGGATCCGGACCCAGGAGCTGAGATGCACCTCGTAGACCGACATCGGTGCGTCATCGTCCTGTCGCGCCTTGCGGGAGGCCAGCCATTCGGCGTCGTTCCACTGGAAGGGTGTGCTGCGCGCAACAATAGACGCGGTTGCCGGCGCAGCTTCGCTGGCCCGGGCCACGGGGTCGGCCTTCTGCGCAAGAACAGTGCCGCCGGAATCGATGATCTCGTATTTGTAGTGATCGCCGGGACCGAGGCGCGGCACGAAGATTTCCCACACGCCTGCACTCGCACGCAACCTCATGGGGTGGCGACGACCGTCCCAGGAGTTGAAATCCCCGACCACGGAAACACGCCGAGCATTTGGAGCCCAGACCGCGAATCGGACGCCGGCAATACCCTCGACGGACATCGCCTGCCCGCCAAGAACCTGCCCGAGTTCGTAGTGATTGCCCTCGGCCAGAAGGTGCAGGTCGAGGTCGCCCAGTAGCGGGGGGAAGGAATAGGGATCTTCCGTCTCCTGGATAGCGTCCGGCCAGTGGATGCGCAGGCGATATTCCAGGCGTCCTTCGACTGCACCCGCAAACAGACCATTTTGGAAGACCGGCTGCAGCTGCGCGAGGGTCTCGCCACTGCCGGCTGCAATGATGTCGATGGAGATGGCACCAGGAATATAGGCACGGATCACGTATCCGTTGCCGAGGCCATGCAGCCCGAGGACGGAAAACGGATCGCCGTGGCGGCCCTCAACGAGAGCATACAGGGCATCTTGATCTATTCCCGCCAGAAGATCGGCGTTGGCAAGCGTCATAGGTCGTTCTCCAGCAGGCGATCGACAATCATCGATAGGCCACGCAACGGGATAGGAAGCCATTTCGGCCTGTTGCCGGCTTCATAGGCAATTTCGTAGGCAGCTTTGCCGATCAGGAAGAGATCGAGAATGCGGTTGCGCTGCTCCGGCGGCATCTCCAACTGCGGCGAACTTGCCGAGGCTGCGAAATACTCCTCGAGGAAGCGTACTTCCGCTTCTGCCGTAAACTGGTCGATCATCGCCCGGCGCGTTTCGCCGGCACTGTCGACGAGCACCTGTTTGTCGCTGTCGGCAGATGCAGCCGCATAGTTGAGCGAACGCAGGAACCCGGCGACATCGCGCAACGGGCTGGTCTTGGCACGGCGTTCCTCGAGGTCGCGCGTCGGCTCCCCTTCGAAATCGATGATGTAGGCATCGTCCTCCGATACCAGGATCTGGCCAAGATGGAAGTCGCCGTGGATGCGGGTCATCAAGGTGCCGACAGCGGCATCGGCGAGCTTGCCGATGGCCGGAATGATGCGCTCGCGGCGCGACAATACCCGCTCGACCAAAGCCATCCCGGCCGGATCGAGGCCGTCTTTCGATTGCGCAATGATATCGAGTGCAGTCGAGAGCTGAGACAGCACGCTGTCACGCCATTCGTTCGCCGTCGACTGATCGACCCTTAGAGGCGCAAAGGCCGGGTTGGCGCTCGGAGCGGCAAGGGCTGCGTGCAGTTCGCCAAGGCGGCGGCCGACAACGGCAGCGAAGTCGCCGAGAGGACGGAAAGGATTTTCGCTCTCTGCGTGATGTTCTTCTTCCGAGACCAGCAGCTGATCGGTCGTCAGGCGCAGGCCATCGAGCATCCAGTTCCAGGCGTCGCCCTGATTGCGGATGGCGCCCTGGACGATGATCAGAGTGTAACGGTGACCATCCGCGTCGGTACGCGTTACCTCACCCAGCAACGGCGCGCTGTGGGTATAGCCGACCTCTGTCAGATGGCGGGTCATCTCGACTTCTGGATGCTCACCTTCGAACACGTGGCGGATCAGCTTGACCATGGCGAGGTCGCCGATCACCAGCGAGCTGTTCGATTGCTCGGCGGAGAGCCAGACGATCGGCAGGTCGGCGTGTAGGGCGATCTCATCGAGCTTTTCGCTGCCTATGAAGTCGAGCGTGCCGGCCTTGCCCGAGATTGTCGAACGTTCAGCCAGCGCCTGCAAGGTCGCCCGTGCCATGCTTTCCATGGCGAAGCCATCGGTCAGCAAGCCGACGCGACGTCCCTGACGAACGCGGGCGAGCGCCAGCTGCTGGGCCAGAATGGGCGGATGCATGTCGTCCCAGGCAAAGCTAAGCGGCAGGAAGTAGCGCTCCGAGCGATCGTCGAACTCTACCTCTAGCTCAGACATGATCACGCCATCTGCAAAAGGCATGGGGGTCGCCGCGACAAGCGTCGCGTTCTTCACTCTTTCTCCCTTGGCGCCAAACCAGCGACGACGAGCGAGATAGGAAGGCAGGATATCGCGCGACAGTACTGCCGCGTTGCGACCGTCTTCCATCAGTTCCAGCAGGTTGTGCTTCAGAACGATGGTGACAAATTCGTCCATCTGTTCCGGTGGCGGAGTGCGCCATACCGGGCCATCGGTCTCGCCCGCAAGCTTGAACCAGAAGAAGCCATATGGCTGCAGCGTCAGGAGATAGGTCAGCTGGCCGATGGGCGGGAAGGCTGACATGCCGGTCATCTCGACCGGTATCCGGCCCTCGAATTCCGAAAGGTCAAGCTCCACCGCCTGCGGCAGGCGAGACAGGTTGACCACACAAAGGATCGTCTCATCGCCATACTCGCGCAGGTAGGCGAGGATCTTGCGGTTGGCGGGTTTCAGGAAGCGGATGGTGCCCCGACCGAATGCCGTGTGACGACCGCGCAACGCAAGCATGCGTCGCGTCCAGTTCAGCAGCGAATGAGCATCGGTATTCTGTGCCTCGACGTTGAGCGCGCCGTAGCCGTAAATCGGGTCCATGATCGGCGGCAAGACGAGCCGTGCCGGGTCCCCGTGTGAGAAGCCGCCGTTGCGATCGGGTGACCATTGCATCGGCGTACGCACGCCGTCGCGGTCACCGAGATAGATGTTGTCGCCCATGCCGATCTCGTCGCCGTAGTAGAGGACCGGCGTGCCGGGCATCGACAGCAGCAGCGCATTCATCAACTCGACGCGGCGGCGGTCACGCTCCATCAATGGCGCAAGCCGGCGGCGAATGCCGAGATTGATGCGGGCCCGACGGTCTGAAGCGTAGGTGTTCCAAAGGTAATCGCGCTCCTCATCGGTCACCATCTCGAGCGTCAGCTCGTCGTGATTGCGCAGGAAGATCGCCCACTGGCAATTGTCCGGAATATCCGGTGTCTGGCGCAGGATGTCGGTAATCGGGAAGCGGTCTTCTTTGGCAATGGCCATGTACATGCGCGGCATCAGCGGAAAGTGGAACGCCATGTGGCACTCGTCGCCATCGCCGAAATAGTCGCGCGTGTCTTCCGGCCATTGGTTGGCTTCGGCCAGAAGCATCTTGCCGGGATGGCTCTCGTCCATGGCGGCACGGATCTGCTTCAGGATCGCATGCGTCTCCTCGAGATTCTCGTTATTGGTCCCCTCGCGCTCGACAAGGTAGGGGATTGCGTCGAGGCGGAATGCATCGATGCCGGTATCCAGCCAGAAGCGCATCGCCTTCATCAGCTCGTCCATGACGGCCGGATTGTCGAAGTTCAGGTCTGGCTGGTGCGAATAGAAGCGATGCCAGTAATACTGGCCAGCCGCCGCATCCCAGGTCCAGTTCGACTTTTCAGTATCGATAAAGATGATGCGGGTTTCCGGGAACTTCTGATCCGTATCCGACCAGACATAAAAATCACGCTCCGGCGATCCGGGTGCTGCCAGCCGTGCACGCTGGAACCAGGGGTGCTGGTCGGAGGTGTGGTTGATGACCAGTTCGATGATGACGCGCATCCCGCGCTCGTGCGCGCCGGCAACGAACTCGCGGAAGTCGTCCATCGTCCCATAGTCGGGGCTGACATTGGTGTAATCGGCAATGTCGTAGCCATCGTCGCGGCGAGGCGAGGGGAAGAACGGCAGCACCCAGATGGCGGTGACGCCGAGAGCTGCGATATAGTCGAGCTTCTGGGTGAGGCCCTGGAAGTCGCCGATACCATCGCCATTGCTGTCGAAAAACGACTTGATGTGCAGCTGGTAGATGATGGCGTCCTTGTACCAGAGCGGATCCTGGCCAAGCTTTTCGTTGATGATGATATTGTCCATTTAAATCTCCCGAACACTGCTACGCCAGATGGAAAAGGGCACGCCCGGCTCAAACCGGAGATGTTGCCGCTTGCCTGTCCAGGTCATTCGATTGCCATGCATGAGGTCTTCGACGAAAAGGCTGCCGTTATCTGGAAGGCCCGAGGCCCACAGCGGAATTTCGACGTCGGCTTCCTGCGCGTTATGAGGGTCGAGGCTGACCGCCACGAGCACGACGTTGTCTCGGCTCGGCGTCGCCTTTTCGAAGAAGAGAATGTTATCGTTCCAAGCCGGCAGCAGGGTCAGGCCCAGATGAGAATGCAGCGCCGGATTGTGCTTGCGGATGCCGTTCAGCCGAGTGATCTCGGCGATGATGTTGCCCGGCCGATCCCAGTCCCAGGCCCGGATCTCGTACTTCTCGCTGTCGGCATATTCCTTGCGCTTGGCATCCGGACGGCCCTCGCAGAGCTCGAAACCGTTATAAACGCCCCAGAGCCCCGAAAGCGTAGCAGCGAGTGCGGCGCGGATCAGGTAGGCCGAGCGCGGCGCGTTCTGCAGGAAATCAGGGTTGATATCGTGGGTGTTGACGAAGAAATGCGGGCGGAAGAAATCCTTCGGCGCCGTTTCCGTCAGCTCGCGCATATAGGCTTCCAGCTCCCACTTGGCATTGCGCCAGGTGAAGTACGTATAGGACTGGGAGAACCCGACCTTGGCGAGGCGGTACATCACCTTCGGCTTGGTAAAGGCTTCCGATAGGAACACCACGTCTGGATGTCGGCTGCGGATATCGCCGATCATCCACTCCCAGAAAGGGAAAGGCTTGGTGTGCGGATTATCGACTCGGAAAAGCTTTACACCGTGATCGACCCAAAGCTGGACTACATCGCGCAACGCCGTCCAAAGCCCCGGCACGGCGTCCTTGGCATAGAAATCGACGTTGACGATGTCCTCGTATTTCTTGGGCGGATTTTCCGCATAGCGCACAGTTCCGTCCGGTCGCCAGTCGAACCAGCCCGGATGCTGCTTCAGCCATGGGTGATCCGGCGAGGCCTGGATGGCAAGGTCGAGCGCGATCTCCAGCCCGTGCTCGTGAGCCGCCTCGACCAGCCGGTCGAAATCCGCGAATGTTCCGAGTTCCGAATGGATGGCATCATGGCCACCGTCCGCCGCGCCGATGGCGTAGGGGCTGCCCGGATCCTGCTCCGACGCGTTCAGGGTGTTGTTGCGACCCTTGCGGTTCGTGTTCCCGATAGGGTGTATCGGCGGGAAGTACAGAACGTCGAAACCCATGTCGCGGATGGCGGGCAGACGACCGATCACGTCGTCGAATGTGCCGTGACGGGTCGGATCGCCGCTCTGCGAGCGCGGAAAGATCTGGTACCAGCTGGCAAAACCTGCCGCCTGCCGTTCGGCGTCCACCGGGTACGCTGCGCTGCGCACTTTGAACGGGCGGTGATCCGCCTGTTTCATCAGCGACGAGGTTTCGCCAGCCAGCAAAAGCTGGACGCGAGCCTTGTCTTCCGCCTTGGTAAGGCTGTCCGCCAACGTTTCAAGCCGCGTGGCGATATCGCCGCTATTCTTGCCGATCGCAGACTTGACGAGACCGAGGCCTTCCTGGAGCTCGAGCTTCAGGTCGAGCTTGGCGTCGTTCTTCTTCACCAGTTCATAGCGAAAGATGGCAAACGGGTCGCGCCAGGCTTCGATGACGAATTCATGTCGGCCCATGCGCTGAAGTTCGAATTCTGCCCACCAGCGGTCATTGCCGATTAACTGCATGCGGACTTCAGACCAGATGTCCTCATCGACGGCGCGCCACATGAGGGATGCCGAGAGCGGATCGTGGCCATCGCCGAAAATGTCAGCCTCGACACGGACTGTCTGTCCGACGGTGGTTTTCACCGCGAAGCGGCCGTCATCGACTGACGGCGTCACCTCTTCGATCGCCAGTCGTGGCGTAGCGGCAGCGTCTGTCGCAGGCAGGGGAGCTTGCGACAAAATCGCCTTGCTGGCCTTGCCCTCGAATACCCGGACCTCGCCGGGAAGCAGCCTGATGATTTTCTCAGCGTCTAGCGTCGCGCCATCAGCCAAGCCCAAAAGCGGCAGGAAGCCAGCCGAATTTTCGGAAAGCATTCCCACTGGCAACAGCGCGGATTTGCGCAGGTCGTTATTGACTGCAATCAGCCTCTGCGTGCTGGCAAAGCGCGCATCGGCGGCGTCTGAGCGGATGAGGATGGAGACCGGGGTCGACGAGCCCACGACCACGCGGACCGACTGTCTTTCGAACGCCGCGTTCTGCTTCTGAAGGTTTGCATTAACCCGCCGGACCTCGCCCGAAAGGTCAAGAAGACCATCGTGACGCAAGGAGGAGATACCGCGTCCGTTGCCGGCCGTCATGTCGAGGGCGAGAGACGCGCCGAATTCGAACCCCATAGGTATCAGCAGACCGTCGCCGAATTCAGCTGCTATCAGCAGTGCACGACGCGCTTTGCGCTCGATTGTCTCCAGGTCTTCCGCACCATGGGCGACGCGGCGACCGAACGGTGCTTCTGGAAACGCAATGTTGAGACCGATTGCGCGGTGGACATCGTGCTCCTCGACGATCCAATCGCCACGCTTGTCCCACCAGCAGATAGACGAGAAGGCACCGTCAAATCCCGCGCTTTGCAGAGCGCGGCGGACAGAGAAGGCCGTGCCCGGGGTCCAGGCATAGAAATGAGTGTCTGGCGCAATCTCGCGGGCAGCGCTGATCAACCGTGTCCAGGCATATGAAGGTACCCTGTCGATGCCGAGGCAGCGAAAGCCCGAAATGCCTGCCGATACCAGTGCGTCGAGGCGGACCTGCCATTGGCGCAGGTTTTCCTCCTCCGCTTCGCTGCCGGTTGAAAAGTGCTTAGCATGCCTTTCCTCGGGCGAAATGCGCGGATCGGAAACTACGTCTCCGTTGATCGATTCTACAGTTGAAATTCGATCTATGACGATGTCGATCATGAAGTTCAGACCGCGTTGGCGGGCCGCGGCGGCGAGGGCCTGAAGCCCCTCGACGGTATTCCCGAGGCTTTGCAGCGATGGCGTCAGGCGATCCAGGTCGCTGGGAACGAACACGCTTTCGCCCGGCACCGTCAGAAACGGCGGGGCTGAAAGGACGGTGTCGAAGCCCAGGGCTGCGGCGTGATCGAAGACAGCCGACCAAGTCATCATGCCGTCCAGCATCAGGGGGTGGACGTAGTAAATGCGTGGTGGTCGACGCCGTTTTTGCTGATCGTTCCGTAGGGTAGACGCTTGCATCGTTCTCGGCCCCGCTGGCCGCGCCCGAGGGCTGCGACCGGATTTTGGTTTGCCAAGTGGAACGGTAGGCAGCCTCCATTGTTCCGCCGACGAGCAGGTTTATCCTCCGGCAGAGACTTTCGGGCGGGCAGGAAATCGATTTTTCAGCGCATGTTGGCATTGAGCGTTAAGCACCTGCGGAAGTCTGCCCGCATAGGCTCCGAAGTCGTTACGCTTACTTCAAACGATAGTGGAAAGTCTTCAATGAATGACGATGGGGTGATCGGGGCAGATCGCCTCGCCTATCATCTGGTCCATGTGTTCGTCAGCGACTTCGACGAGTGAGATCGCGATGTCCTCGGGCTTCCAGCCTTCGTCGAGGGCTTCGCGCACCACCCTTTCCACCGCACGGCGGAGAGACTCCCGGCAGCGCCAGTCGCTGTCGTCGGCAAGCAGCAGAGGATTCTTTGGCGTTTTTGGCATAGCGTCCCCCTCGCGCGAGGCCCGACTCCTGAGTGTTGCTGGCTTGATCGATACGCGGCACAGCCATAGCTGCCAATCGTCTCATATATTATCTGTGGTAACCGCCACTCTTGGCAAGACACGAAGACGCAATACCGGCCGAAATCGCCGGCGGTAGGGAAGTGCGACGAGGAGGCTATCGCGTGCGCTGATACCAGAGCGCGCTATAGTCATCGAGCGGGGGCAGAGGGAGGCTGGCCTGCGCTAGCAAGGTGAGAGCCGCCGGAGCGATGCCCGTCAGCAGTGCAGCGCCGAGGCTGGTGCCCGTGGAGCCCGGCAGCGCGACGACATCTAGGCCGGTAAGGGCGGAAAGCGCCGCTATATAGATGCGGTTGAGCGCAAACGGTCCCTCGACGACAACGCTGCCACCGGCGCCAATCAGATCGAGGCAGGCCTGCGTCATGAGAGCGAGATACAGCCCGGCGGCAGCGCAGCGCTCTGCGACTGTCGCCTCCGCGTCGTTCAACCATTGCATTTGCGCGCCGGGAAAGGGACCTGAGCCGGGGACCACGTTTGGCAACAGCATCAGACGTCGCTCGATGACGGCACTCACCGCCTTCTCGGAATCCTCGGGGGCGACGTCGCCGAACGCTCTCGCCAGCACTTCGAACTCCCTACCGCCCATGAACCGCGACGAGGGAACGGCGCGACCGTAGGCATCTACATTGGCGAGCGTGTCGCGCCCAGGATCGAGCCCATCCATATCGCCGCCAACGGCAAAGCTGACCACCCATGTCCCCGTCGAGACTACAGTGAAGGGTGAGGGGCGATCGATCAGGTGTGGAAGCAGCGAAGCGTTGCTGTCATGGATGCCGCAGAAGACCGGAATTTCACCGCCAACTCCTAGCTCGGCGGCGAGCGAAGCAGAGATCGGCCCAAGGACATCGAACGCCGAGCGGATCGGCGCCATTTTGGCACGGATGCCAAGCAGGTCAACGAGGGGCGAGTAGTCTGCGGATGCCGGCAGCCACAGATCCGTATGACAGCCGAGCGATGTCATTTCGTTGGCAGCTACGCCGGTCAGCCGCCAGGCCCAGTATTGCGGATAGGTAAGAATCGTCGCAACCCTAGCAAAGGCCTCGGGAAAGACCGTCTTCTGGTAATGCAACTGCGCCCCGAGATTAAGGCCGACGGCAAGCGAGGGCGAGAAGGTTTCGGCGAAATCCGGGCGCAGAGCGAGGTACTCCGCGCGAATGGCCGGGTCGTAGGGATGCTCATAATCCAGCACGGGCAGCGCGAGCGCGCCGTCGGCATCGAGCAATGCGGCACAAGCCCCATGGGTGGTGATCGACACAGCATCGAAACCCGGCGCAACCGCGAAATCGGCCAGCGCTTTCATCGTGAAGCACCACAAGGCTTCGATATCGTAGTGGGGATAGGGGCCGTCTTGCAGTACGCTGTTGCCGGTCTTGACGACGGCGACCTCCCTACCGGTCCGGGCATCGAGCACGACCACCTTGGCATTCGTCTTGCCGATGTCGAGGACGGCGATGCGCTGGAAAGCCGCGCTCATGGCAGATGAAAGAGCGTCACGAGATCGCTCTGCTCAGGCGAATTATCCGGATTGGTGGCCATGATATCGGCCATGTGCGCCCACCAGCGCTGCATCACCGGGTGGGCCGGAAGGCTCGCCATCGTGTGATCCTTCGGCCGCGTCAGCACGCCGAACAGCGTGTTGGTTTCGCGGTCGAGATGGATGGAATAGTCGCTGGCCCCGGAGGTGTGCAGCAAGTCGACCAGTTCCGGCCAGATCTCGTCGTGACGCCGGCGGTATTCGGCTTCCATGCCGGGATGGAGCCGCATCTTGAAAGCGCACTTTTCGAAATCGCCGGTCATTTGCCGCTCATGGCCTTTATGCGCCGCACGATGATGGGCAGCGCGATGGTGATGATCAGCAGCAGGCCGATGAAGATCGACATGACGATGCCAGGAACATTGAGCAGGCCGAGGCCAAAGGTAACGAGGCCCATGACAAAGGCAGCAATGACGACGCCGCCGATAGTGCCGGAGCCGCCGAGGATGGACACGCCGCCGAGCACGACCATGGTCACCACTTCCAGCTCCCACCCTTGCGCTATCGATGGCCGCGTCGAGCCGAGCCGCGAGGTGAGGCAGACCGAGGCCAGACCGCTCATGACGCCGGTCAAAAGGAAGAGGATGAACTTTATCCGCTCGACCGGAATGCCGGAGAACCTCGCCGCAAACTCATTGTTTCCGATCACATAGACCTGCCGTCCGAAATTGGTGGCATGCAGCAGGATGGCAAACAGGATCGCAAGCACGAGGAACAGCACGAACTCGAATGAGAAAACCCAGACGACGTAACCCTGTCCGAAGAAGGCGAAGTCTTCAGGATAGCTCCCGAACGCCTGGTCCCCGAGGACGATGTAGGAAATGCCGCGAAACAGGCTCATCGTGCCGATGGTGACGACGATAGACGGCAGCTTTAGCACGGAGACCAGAATGCCGTTGAACAGCCCACACAGCAGCCCGACGCTAAGGCCGATGGCAACCAGCCCGACGGTATCGACGCCCGCCTGCGCCGCATATCCCATCGCGGTCGAGGCAAGCGCAATGATCGCTGCAACCGACAGGTCGATTTCGCCAGCAATGATCAGCAGCGCCATAGCAAAGGCGATCATCGCCTTTTCGGTGAAATTGTATGTCGCGTCCGAGAGATTGTAGGCATCGAGGAAGTAAGGCGAGGCCAGCGAGTTGAAGATGAAGATCAGGATGGCGACGCCAAACAGCAGCACCTCCCAACTGGCCATGATGCGCCGGAAGGGTGTCCCCAGCCTATCGGGAATGGCGCGTCGCTCGGTCTGTGTCTCGGGAACGGCACTCATGCTGCCACCTCGGTTGTGATCGTGTCCCGGGCCGCCTTGTCGCGCAGGATGATACGGCCGCGATTGCGTTCACGGCGCGCATTGAAGACGACTGCGAGGATGATAACGGTGCCGGAGATCGCCATCTGCGTGAACGGCGAGATTCCAATCACAGGCAGCGCGTTCTTGATGACGCCGAGAAACAGTGCGCCGAGCACGGTGCCGGCCACAGAGCCGACGCCGCCCGCAATCGAGATGCCGCCGATGACGCAGGCGGCGACGCTGTCGAGCTCGAAGCCGTTGGCAATATCTACATAGGCGACCGCATAGCGCGACACCCAGAGATAGCCTGAGAGCCCCGCCAGCGCGCCGGAGAGAACGAAGGCGAAGAAGCGCGTCCGGCCAACATCGACGCCGGCATAGACGGCGGCGACGGCATTACCGCCGGCAGCGTAGGCGGCGCGGCCGAAGGGCGTAAATTTCAGGATAAAGTATATGAGCGCGACAACGGCAATGCCGATCCAGCCAAGCACCGGCAGGCCGAATATCATGGTGCGCGGGACGTTGAGAAAGACCGGCGTCATCTGGTGCGCGTTGACCCAGGCACCGCCCGACAGCACGAAGGCCATGCCGCGATAGATGGTCAGCGTGCCAAGGGTAACGACGATCGGCGGCATTTCCAGCGCCCAGACGAGGTAGCCGTTGATAGCGCCGAGTGCTGCGCCGATAACGATGGAGACGAGGATAAGGGCCGCAAGCGGAATGCCTGGGAAGCTGGAATTCAGCATGGCAACCGCCATGCCGGTCAGCGCAAGGTTGGCGGCAACCGACAGGTCGATGGACTTGGTGAGGATTACCGTCATCTGGGCCAGTGCCAAGATGATGAGGATCGAGGTGTCGTTGAAGATGTTGGACAGGTTGCCGGGCGCGGCGAAACCCGCAGCGCGGGTGGAAAAGCCTGATATCATCACCAGAATGATGATGAACAGCAGCGTTTCGCGCTTTTTCAGGAGACGGGACATGGCTTTATCCTAAACATTGCCAGTGGCGGCGCGCACCAGGGTTTCCGGCGTCAGCGCATCGCGGTCGAACAGGCCTGCCGACAGGCCTTCCTTCATGACGAGCACCCGATCCGCCATGCCGATGATTTCAGGCAGCTCCGACGAGATCATGATGATGCTGAGGCCCTCGGCGGCCAGTTCGCTGATGAACTGGTGGACGGCAGCCTTGGAGCCGATGTCGATGCCCTTGGTCGGTTCGTCGAGGATGATGACCTTTGGCAGCGTCGCCAGCCATTTGCCGATCACCACCTTCTGCTGGTTGCCACCAGACAGGGTGCCGACAGGCACGGACAGGGCAGCCGCGCGCAGGTCCAGCCGCTCGGCGTACTTGCGGGCCAGCGCCAGCTCATTCGCAGCGTTCAGGAAACCCTTGCGCGATGTGCGCACCAGAGAGGGCAGCGACATGTTCTGGAATATCGGCATCGGTAAAGCCAGCCCATGGCGGCCGCGCTCCTCCGGCACGTAGACGATGCCGGCCCGGATCGCATCCAGCGGCGAGCGAATGGCAATCTCCTTGCCGTCCAGCGTCAGCTTGCCCGAAAGAGGTTTGGTGATGCCGAACAGCGACTGGCAGATTTCGGAGCGGCCGGCGCCGATGAGCCCGTAGATGCCGAGGATTTCACCACGGCGGAGCTCGAACGAGATGTCGCGGAATTCCGTCGCATGGCAATAGCGCTCGACGGCAAGGACCGTGGCGCCGATGTCGACGGCCATCTTCGGAAAGGCATCCTTGACGTCGCGGCCGACCATCATGCGGACAATCTCGTCCTGCGGCGTGTCCTTCAGCCGACCATGGCCGACGGCCCGGCCATCGCGGAAGACGGCAAAATTATCGGCAATCTCGTAGACCTCGTCGAACTTATGGCTGATGAACAGGATCGCCTTGCCCTTGGCCTTCAGGCCCTCGACGATGCGGAAGAGGTCATCGATCTCCTTGCGCGAGAGGGCAGCCGTCGGCTCGTCCATGATGACGATGCGGGCCTCTATGGACAGTGCGCGGGCGATGGCGACGAGATGGCGCTGGGCGATCGACAGGTCCTTCAGGCGGATCGTCGGGTCGATGGCACTTTCGAGCGACACGAGCAGCGCCTTGGCGCGGCTGTTCATCGTCTTCCAGTCTATCGTCCGCCATGCCGTGCGCGGCGCGTGGCCGAGGAAGATGTTTTCCGCCACCGTCAACTCGTCGAACAGCACCGTTTCCTGGTGAATAGCCGTGACGCCGGCATCTATCGAAGCCTGGGCGCTCGCAAATGTGGTCGGCTTGCCATCGACCAGGATCTCGCCTTCGTTCGGCCGGTAGATGCCCGTCAGAATCTTCACCAGCGTCGACTTGCCGGCACCGTTCTCGCCGATCAGCGCCGTCACCTTGCCGGGATAGAGCGCAATGCTGACATTATCGAGTGCCTTGACGCCCGGAAAGATCTGCGAAATTCCGCGCATTTCCAGGATCGCCGTCTCCGACACGGGCGGGCTATCCACGACGGGGTATTGAAGGGCAGCAGTCATCAGCGGTCTACCGGTTAAGATTTCCAGTCCCGGCGGCACGGTGCCGCCGGGTGGTGAGCTTTGGCTGACAGGCGATCAGAAGACTTTCGAGAACTGATCGATGTTGGAGGCATTGTAGACGAAGGGATCGGACATGGCGGCTTCGCCCTTGTCGTCGACCTTGATCTTGCCCATGCGGCCGGCCGGGATTTCGCTGCCTGGCGCACCCTTGGTCTCACCCTTGACGAGGCGATAGGCGATCTGTGTGGCCGAATAGCCAAGGTCGATCGGATTCCAGATGGCAAATTCCTTGGTCGCGCCGGACTTGATGGCGCCGGCCATTTCCGAGGGCAGTCCGAGACCGGTGACATAGACCTGGCCAATCTTGCCGGCATCCTTAACAGCCTGCGAGGCGGCGAGAACACCCACGGTGGTCGGCGCAACGATGACCTTGACTTCAGGATGCGAGGTCAGGATGCCCTGCGCTTCGCGGTAGCTCTTGTCCGACAGATCGTCGCCGTAGACGGTCGTGACGAGGGTCATGCCCGGAAAGTCCTTCATCTGCTTCTTCATCTCGGCAATCCAGATGTTCTGGTTGGTCGAGGTGGTCGTGGCAGACAGGATGGCGAAGTCACCCTTGCCGCCGTCGAGATGATCCTTGACCAGCGTCAGGCACATCTTGCCGATCAACTCGTTGGATGACGGGTTGAGCTGCAGGATACGGCCGGCCTTTGCGACGCCGGAATCGAAAGAGATCACCTTGATGCCGCGCTGGGCCGCCTTCTTCAGGGCCGGCACGACAGCATCTGGATCGTTGGCCGAGATGGCGATGGCATCTACGCCCTGGGCGATCAGCGAGTTGATGACTTCGATCTGGCCTTCGGCCGTCGTCGTGGTCGGGCCTGTGTAGATGACCTCGACGCCGCCGAGTTCCTTGGCCGCTTCCTGGGCGCCCTTGTTGGCCGCTTCAAAGAAGCCGTTGCCGAGCGATTTGACCACGAGGCCGATCTTGATGTCCTTGGCGTTTGCCGTGCCGGACATCAAGGCTGCGACCAGCGCAACGCCGATCGCCAGTTTCTTTACAATATGCATGTCTCTTCCTCCCAGTTGATTGGTCTGCGTCACGCCACGCCGGTTCGATTATGCGACCGACGAGGAATCCTCCCTGCCCGACTGCGATGCCGCGACGCTCGCAATCACGAGCCCCACGCCTGCGTCTTCGATCATTCTGACGGACTCCTCCGAGATTCCGTCGTCGGTGATAACGGTCGTCACCCGGTCGAGCGGGCACAAGATCAGGCTCGACCGGCGATGGAACTTGCTGGAATCGACCATGACAATCAGTTCATCCGCCTGATGCATCAGCTTTTGTTCGCTCTGGATGATCAGCGCATCGGCCTCCATGATCCCCAGCGGGCCAACGCCCTGGGCACCGATGAACATCCTGCGCGCATAGAAATTGCGCGTCGTGTCATTGTCGAAAGGCGACAGGATCAGGCTCTGCTCGCGGTAGATCGCGCCGCCCGGCACCGTCACCGAATTTTTCGAATGCTTGACCAGATGCTCGGCGATGGCAAACGAATTGGTCATCACCTGCAGCCGATGGGCGGCCATGAAATGCACCATCTGAAACGTCGTCGTACCGCCGTTGATGATGATCGCATCGCCGGGGTCGCAGAGCTCGACAGCCTGGCGAGCGATTGCGCGCTTCTTGTCAATATTGACGGATTCGGACACACGGAACGGACGGCCGGCGAGATTGCCCAGTTGCGGCGGATGCACGGCCTCTGCGCCGCCACGGACGCGGCGGATCTTTCCCTGCACATGCAAGGCAGCAATATCACGGCGGATCGTCGCCTCGGAAGCCTCGGTCAATTCGGCAATATCCTGAACTGTGACGACCGACTTTTCCTGGACTGCGCTGATAATAATGCGATGGCGTTCGCGCTCGTGCATCGTCCCCTCCTGGCGCCGTTTATTTCTTAACGGTGACAATGTGTCAATCAAAAACGATCACAAAATTTCATATTGCGCCGCAACATAACTGAATATGATCGTTTTCGATTGACAAAGAGAGTTTCAGTGAGCGATACCCTCGCAACAATGGGCGGCAAATTGCGATCAGAACGCCCGGATACGACATGGGAGGAAGACATGGCTGATATCAGGCTTCTCGATAATCGTTGGGACGATAATTACGCTGCCGGGCTGGATGAGCCGGGCAAGCTGCTCTACCGCTCCAATCTGCTCGGTGCCGACAAGCGCATCACCAATTACGGTGGCGGCAACACGTCAGCCAAGGTGATGGAAACCGATCCGCTCACCGGTGAGAAGGTCAAAGTGCTCTGGGTCAAGGGTTCCGGAGGCGATGTCGGCACGATCAAGCTCGATGGTTTCGCCACTCTCTACCAGGACAAGCTCGACGCGCTGAAGGGCCTCTACAAGGGTCTCGATGACGAGGACCGCATGGTTGGCTTCCTGCCCCATTGCACTTTCAACCTCAACAGCCGCGCCGCCTCGATCGACACGCCGCTGCATGGTTTCGTGCCTTTTACCCATGTCGACCACATGCATCCGGACGCCATCATCGCCATCGCCGCCTCCAAAAACTCGAAGGAACTGACGCAACAGATCTTTGGCGACGACATCGGCTGGCTGCCTTGGCGCCGTCCGGGCTTCCAGCTCGGCCTCGACCTCAGCGCCTTCGTCAAGGACCATCCGCATTCCAAAGGTGTCGTGCTCGAAAGCCATGGCCTTTTCACCTGGGCTGATGACGCCAAGGCCTGCTATGAGCTGACGCTCGACATCATCAACAAGGCAATCGTCTGGTTTGCAAAAGAGACCGAAGGCAAGGCGATTTTCGGCGGCGCGGTGATGACGAGCCTGCCCGCAATAGACCGCCGCGCTATCGCTGCCAAACTGATGCCCGAAATTCGCGGCCGCATCGGCAAGGCAGAGCGCAAGCTCGGCCATTTCGACGACCAGGATGCCGTGCTCGAATTCGTCAACTCCAGGCATTTAGCACCCTTGGGTGAACTCGGCACCTCCTGCCCCGACCATTTCCTGCGCACCAAGATCAAGCCGCTCATCGTCGATTTCGATCCTTCCATGCCTGACGTCGATGCGGTCATTGCCGGTCTCGACAAGGCACTGGAAGACTACCGCGCCGATTACGCCAGCTACTACGAGAGCTGCAAGCATCCTAACTCGCCAGCCATGCGCGACGCCAATCCGGTGATTTTCCTCATCCCCGGCGTCGGCATGCTGTCTTTTGCCCGAGACAAAGCCACGGCCCGCATCGCCAGCGAGTTTTACGTCAATGCCATCAATGTCATGCGCGGTGCGTCGACAGTCTCCGAATATCAGGGCTTGCCGGCGCAGGAAGCATTCGACATCGAATACTGGCTTCTCGAGGAGGCCAAGCTTCAGCGTATGCCGAAGCCTAAGAGCCTCGCCGGCCGCGTCGCTTTCGTTACCGGCGGCGCCGGCGGCATCGGACGGGCCACCGCCTCGCGGCTGATAGCAGAGGGCGCATGCGTCGTGCTCGCCGACATTGATGAAGCGGCGCTTGAAGCAACAAAGGCTGATTTCGCAAAGCAGTTCGGCGCCGACGCCGTGCGCGGCGTCAGGCTCGACGTCACCAAGGAAGAGGGGGTCATTTCCACCTTCGCCGAGGCCTGTGTCGAATTCGGCGGCATCGACATTCTCGTCTCCAACGCCGGCATCGCCTCGTCTGCACCGATCGAGACGACCGAGCTATCGATGTGGAATCGCAACATCGATATTCTCGCGACCGGTTATTTCCTGGTGTCACGCGAGGCCTTCCGGCTATTCCGCAAGCAAAATCTCGGCGGCAACGTCGTGTTCGTCGCCTCGAAAAACGGACTGGCGTCTTCCCCGGGTGCGGCGGCCTATTGCACGGCCAAGGCGGCAGAAATCCACCTTGCCCGTTGCCTCGCGCTGGAGGGTGCAGACGCCGGCATCCGCGTCAACACCGTCAACCCGGACGCAGTCTTGCGCGGTTCCAAAATCTGGAATGGCGAATGGCGCGAGCAGCGTGCGGCGTCGTCAAAGATCGAGATAGACGATCTCGAGGAACATTACCGCAAGCGCTCGCTGCTAAAGCTCAACGTCTTTCCGGAAGACATTGCCGAAGCGATCTACTTCCTGACGTCGGATGTGTCGGCCAAGTCGACCGGCAACATCATCAATGTCGATGCTGGCAACGCGCAGGCTTTCACCCGCTGAGGCTATTTCCGGAGGATTACCCACAGGGCGTGGATGATGCCCGGAAAGTAACCGCACAATGTCAGCAGGATGTTGAGCCAGAACTGCAGGCCGAGACCGACCTGCAGGAAGACGCCAACCGGTGGCAGGAAGATTGCGAGCAGTACGCGTATGATATCCAAGGTCGCCTCGTTCATGAATTGGTAGTTCGGGCGGTAGAACGCTGGGGGAAGCCCTTTTGTTCGCCGCGCCAAGGGAGGATTTTATGGTTGAGCTCAAGATCGCGCAGGATGTCGTTGCGCAGGAGAACGAAAAGCGTGCCAGTGCGCTGAACGCGGACTATCAGGCGCTCGGCGCCAGCCTCGATCGCCGCGACATCGACATCGAGGCCGTCACGCAGAAAGTCTCCGAATTTTTCGTCGCCGTGCCGTCCTGGGGCGTCGGCACTGGCGGAACGCGCTTTGCCCGCTTCCCCGGCACCGGCGAGCCGCGCGGCATCTTCGACAAGCTCGACGACTGCGCGGTCATCAACCAGTTGACCCGTGCAACGCCCGCCGTGTCGCTGCATATTCCTTGGGACAAGACCGACGTCCGCGATCTCAAGGCCAAGGGCGAAAGCCTGGGGCTCTCCTTCGACGCGATGAATTCGAACACCTTCTCGGACGCACCGGGCCAGGATCACTCCTACAAGTACGGTTCGCTCAGCCATGTCGACGCGGACACGCGGACGCAGGCAATCGAGCACAACATCGAATGTATCGAGATCGGCAACGCGCTCGGCTCTAAGGCGCTGACCGTGTGGATCGGCGACGGTTCGAACTTTCCGGGCCAGAGCAACTTCACCAAGGCGTTCGAGCGCTACCTCTCGTCGATGGCAGAAGTCTACAAGGCCCTACCGGACGACTGGCGTATCTTCTCCGAGCATAAGATGTACGAGCCGGCCTTTTATTCGACCATCGTCCAGGACTGGGGCACAAATTACCTGATCGCCCAGACGCTCGGTCCCAAGGCTTTCTGCCTCGTCGATCTCGGCCATCACGCTCCGAACACCAATATCGAGATGATCGTCGCGCGGCTAATCCAGTTCGAGAAGCTCGGCGGTTTTCACTTCAACGATTCGAAATACGGCGACGATGACCTCGACGCCGGCTCGATTGATCCCTACCGCCTGTTCCTCGTGTTCAACGAACTGGTCGATGCCGAACACCGCGGCGTCAAAGGCTTCCAACCGGCGCACATGATCGACCAGTCGCACAACGTCACTGACCCGATCGAAAGCCTGATCTCTAGCGCCAACGAAATACGCCGCGCCTATGCCCAGGCATTGCTGGTCGATCGCACAGCGCTATCGGGCTATCAGGATGCCAACGACGCACTGATGGCATCCGACACGCTGAAACGCGCCTATCGCGCCGATGTCGAGCCAATCCTGGCCGAGGCACGCCGCCGTGCTGGCGGCGCCATCGACCCCGTTGCGACCTATCGGGCCAGCGGATATCGCGCGACGGTCAGCGCCATCCGACCGGCGTCCACGGGCGGAAGTGGCGGGATCATCTGACAGTGCTGGAGATGCTCTTGCCCGCTTCTATATCCCGGGCGAGGCCACTTCGGGATGTACCGAAAATTGATAAGATGCTCATCTTTTACGCCGCTGCCGCCAATTTAATCAAGGAGTTAGTTGGCAAAATATTCACGTTTCGCGCATACTTTCTGCCGTCAGTCGGTGCAGTGTGGCAACGGGCAGATGTCCATGGGCCTGCCAGCGATCGCGGTGGAGCGGGGCATTGGGGAAAACGAAACAATCGAAAAATCGCGAGATCGGGATGCATGCGGTATCGTCCGATGACGACTTCCGTTCGCTATTTGCGACCCATCCGAGCCCGATGTGGGTCTATGATCCCATTAGCCTGCGGTTCCTGATCGTCAACGAAGCGGCTGTCGAACTTTACGGATACAGCCCGGCAGAATACCTGCGGATGACGGTACTCGACATTCGACCGGCCAGCGAGCGCCAGCGGATGATCGAAGCCGTCGCTGGCGGCACCGACATGGAGCGCGTCAAGCGCTGGCAGCACCTGAAGGCCAATGGCGAGGTCTTCGAGGTCGTAACCTATGGTCGCAGCGTCCGCTTCGAGGGATCGGCGGCGATCCTTGCCGTCGTCCAGGACAGGACCGAGGTCAACGCTGCCCATCAGCAGGCAAGCGACACGCAGTCCCTGCTGAACAGCATCGTCGAAAACCTGCCCGTCGGTGTCTTCGTCAAGGACCTGATGGATGAAGGTCGGTACGTGCTCCACAATCAGGCGAGCAGCGATATTGTCGGCAGGTCCTCGGTCGATATCATCGGCAAGACGGACAAGGAACTGTTTTCGCCGCACCAGTCCATGCGTTTCAGCGAGCAGGACCAGGTGATCCTCGACGCGGACAAGACATTGACGATCGAGGAAGAAGTGGAGGGCTTCGACGGGGAAAGGAGACTAGTGCGGACGTTCAAGCGCGCGCTTCCGACGCCGGACGGTATTCGGCCCCGCTATCTTCTCGGCATCACAGAGGACGTGACCGTCGCAAGGGCAGTCGAGGCCAGGATGGCGCATATCGCCATGCACGATGCTTTGACCGGGCTGCCGAACCGGTCGTTCTTTTCAGATCGTATTCGCGACCTTGCCGACCAGGCGACAGAAGAGAACCCGATTGCGCTGCTTTATTTCGATATCGATCATTTCAAGCATATCAACGACAGCCTCGGCCATCCCGCCGGCGACACGCTTCTGCGCGAGGTTGCGACCCGCCTTCGACGCCTCACACGGAGCGACGACCTGATTGCTCGTCTAGGCGGCGATGAATTTGCGGTTGCGCTGCAGGTCCATGCCGGTGTCGAGCGCGCGCGCGAGTTCGCAGACAGGCTCCTTGCATCGCTCGCACAGCCCATCGATCTCGACGGGATCCAGGAATACATCAGTTGCAGCATCGGCATCGCCGTCGCGCCCCAGGACGGTGGCGACGCTGAAGTCCTGTTGCGCAATGCCGACCTCGCCCTCTATGCCGCCAAGGCGGCCGGACGCTCGACCTACAGGTTTTATGAAATTTCCATGCGGCTCGCCGCAAAGCGCCGCCACGATCTCATGGGAGAACTGCGCCAGGCGATCGACAATCAGCAGTTCGAACTGCACTATCAGCCGATTGTCTCGCTGAAGGACGACAGCCTGGTCGGCTTCGAAGCCCTGCTGCGTTGGCGCCATCCGCACCGCGGCATGGTTGCGCCGCAAGAGTTCATTCCGGTCGCCGAGGAGACCGGGCTGATCACGACCATCGGTGCCTGGGTTCTGCGGCAAGCCTGCGCCACGGCCGCCAACTGGCCGGATCAGTTGCGAATTGCGGTCAATCTGTCCGTGTGCCAGTTCCGCCATCAGGGACTTCTTGCAACGATCACGTCGGCGCTCGACGAGACCAATCTCAGGCCGGATCGCCTTGAGATCGAAATCACCGAATCGGTGTTCATCTCCGACAGCGCCCAGAGCGTTCCCCTGCTGCACGAGATGAAGGCTCTTGGAATCCGCATTGCGATCGACGACTTTGGCACCGGCTACTCGTCGCTCGGCTATCTCCGCGCTTTTCACTTCGATAAGATCAAGCTCGACCGCAGTTTCGTCTCCGGTATAGAAACCGACCCCGGCAGCCTGTCGATCATTCGAGCCGTGGTGGGGATTGGCATCGGCTTCTGCGCGACGACGACGGCTGAAGGCATCGAGACCGCAGAGCAGATGCGAGCGCTCAAGGCAGAAGGATTTGGGGAAGGGCAGGGCTATCTGATCGGGCACCCGATGGCGCGCGAGGCGGCAGAAGCTTTTATCGAGAACCGTCGTGCCCGGCCCAATGACGCGATGCGCAAAGCCGAGCCTGAAAAGCCGAAATGCAAGGTGGCGTGACACTGACGATGGCTTTCGTCGGAGGCTGGTGAAACCGCTTGCTCTCCGGAATCAAAAAGGGCCGCTTGACGCGGCCCTCCATGAGCTTTGGCCTGTGAAAGACCGGGATCGCAATCGCAATCCTCAGGAAGGTAGGATCAGAACGAGGGCTGCCCCGTTTCGTTCCCAACAATTCCCATGTCCATCACGAGTACCGAAATCTCATTAGACATTGGATCACCTTCCTTTCGTTGCGTTAATGATGAGATGAAGATAATCGAAAATTCGGGTTATGCAAGACCAGTTCACCGCTTTGTCCGCTAACCATCCTTCTCGCTACTGGTCGACGCTTCCTGCATCCGATAATAAACGCGTCAACAACCTTGCCAATCGACGGCATATTTATATTTCTCAAAGCTGTCTGTCGCCGGCCTCAGAAAAGGCGGCGCGCCATTGAAACAGAGAGTATATCGATGCAGGGGATGCCCTTAGACGCCGGGAAAGTCGATCAGCCATGACCGAGGGCGCGGAACCAAAGAAATCCGCTCCTCCATTCCTGGCTTCAGGGGGCGAGGCTGCCTCTGTTATCGCCGGTTTCGACTGGTCTAAAACATCTCTAGGACCAATCGACCGATGGCCCCAGGGCCTGAAAGCGACCTGCAGCCTAATACTTGGGTCGCCCGTACCGATCGCGACCCTTTGGGGTGAAGACGGCATCATGATCTACAACGATGCCTATTCGGCGGTGGCTGGAAAACGCCATCCTGCGCTGTTGGGATCTAAGGTGCGGGAGGGCTGGCCGGAAGTCGCTGCTTTCAACGACCATGTCATGAGGACCTGTCTTTCCGGAAAGCAGCTGGCCTACCGCGACCAGGAATTCGTCCTCCACCGGAACGGACAGCCGGAACAGGTCTGGCTGAACCTCGACTACTCGCCGTTGCTGGATAACGACGGCAAGCCTGTCGGCGTTATCGCCATCGTTGTCGAAACCACGGGCAAAGTGCGGGCGGAACAGAGGCTGAGAGGCGAAAGCGATCGTCTGCGCAAAATGTTCGAGCAGGCGCCCGGCTTTGTTGCGACTGTCTCCGGACCAGACCACATTTTTGAAATTGCCAACAAAGCCTACCTCGATCTCATCGGCAACCGCGACATTTTCGGCAAGCCAGTACGCGAGGCCCTGCCGGAAGTTGTCGAACAGGGATTTGTGGATCTTCTCGACCACGTCTTCAGGTCCGGCCAGCCGTTCATCGGTCACTCTGCACTGATCCTTCTGAAGCAGCGCAGCGGGGAGCAGGCGGAGCGTTTTATCGATTTCATCTACCAGCCCACGTTCGACGAGTGGGGCTCTGTCACCGGCATTTTCGTCCAGGGCAATGACGTGACCGACCGCCGCGCTTCCGAGGAGGCGCTTCGGGAAAGCGAATCACGGTTCAGGCTGATCGCTGACAATGCGCCGGTCATGCTCTGGATGGCAAATGCCACAGGACAGAGCGTATATTTCAACGCCCGGAAGCGCGCCTTCTGGAATGTTGCCGAGGCGGCCGTCGCCACGTTTGACTGGGGTGCAACCGTGCATCCCGACGACAGGGATGCGTTGCTTGCCAAGCTCGACCGTGCGATGCGCCTTCAAAGTCGTGTCACCCTCGAGGCACGGTATCTCGATGCCAATGCCAACTATCGCCTTATCCAGACCGAAGCTCAGCCACGCTACGACGTGGCGGGGGCCTTCCTGGGGCTGATCGGAGTCGATACTGACATCACCGACACGCGCTTGCAGGAAGTCTATCGCTCGGCGCTGATTTCGCTCAACGACAGCCTTCGCGACATCGGAGACCCCGCCGATATTGCTTTCAAGGCCGCCAGGATACTCGGGCAGACAATGAATGTCAGCCGCGCCGGCTATGGCACAATCGATCCGCTACGCGAAACCATCACCATCGAACGTGACTGGAATGCTCCCGGCATAGAGACTCTCGCCGGCGTGCTGCACTTTCGCGACTACGGCAGTTACGTCGAGGATCTGAAGCGAGGCGAAACGGTCGTTTTTTCCGATGCGACGAAAGATCCCCGCACGTGCGAAAATGCTGCCGAACTCATTGCCATCAGCGCCCAGTCGGTCGTCAACATGCCTATTTCCGAGCAAGGCGGACTTGTCGCCCTGCTTTATCTCAACCATGCGACAGCGCGAGAATGGAAGCCAGAGGAGCTTGCCTTCATCCGGGAAGTGGCAGAGCGCACCCGCACCGCCGTAGAGCGCCGTCGTGCGGAGCAGGATCTCCAGCAGCTCGCCAGTTCCCTGGAGAGACAGGTGGCAGCCCGTACCGCCGATCTCGACCGTGTTTGGCGAAACTCTCGGGATCTGCTGGTGATCATCGGAAGCGACGGGCTGCTCCACGCTGTCAATCCCGCCTGGCCGGCGGTCCTCGGGCATGCCAAGCTTGAGGTGATCGGCCGATCGTTCTTCGATTTCGTCTGGCCGGACGATCTGCGGCTCACAAAGCGGGCACTGCAAGGCGCCGCATCGGTGGCGGATCTAGAAAGCTTCGAGGCTCGCAATCGCCATAAGGACGGCTCGCCCCGCTGGATTTCATGGCGGATCTCCTCGCAGGACGGCATGATATTCGCCTATGGACGCGATATAACGTCAGAGAGGGAGCAAGCTGCGGCGCTCGATAGGGTCGAGGAACAACTCCGCCAGGCCCAGAAAATGGAGGCCATAGGCCAGCTTACCGGCGGCGTCGCACACGACTTCAACAACCTCCTGCAAGTGGTATCCGGCAATCTGCATCTTCTCAGCAAGGAGGTGGCGGATAACGCCCGGGCGCGGGCGCGCATCGAAAATGCGCTGGCTGGAGTCAACCGTGGCGCAAAGCTCGCAGCCCAGTTGTTGGCATTCGGCCGGCGCCAGGCTCTCGAGCCTAAAGTGATGAATATCGGGCGGTTCGTCGCCGGCATGGGGGACATGCTGGGTAGGACGATCGGCGAGGCTATCGAGATCGAGACCGTCCAGGCGGGCGGCCTGTGGAACACCTTCGTCGATCCTGCGCAGATAGAAAACGCCATACTCAACCTCGCAATCAACGCACGCGATGCCATGGACGGTCGTGGTAAGCTGACGATCGAGGTCGGCAATGCCTTTATCGACGAAGCTTACGCACACAAGCATGTAGAGGTCGATCCGGGCCAGTATGTGATGCTGGCCGTCACGGATACCGGTAGCGGCATCCCTGCGGACATCATCGAAAAGGTCTTCGAGCCCTTCTTCTCCACAAAGCCGCTCGGCAAGGGAACTGGGCTTGGCCTGTCGATGGTCTACGGCTTCGTCAAGCAGTCGGGCGGCCACATCAAAATCTATAGCGAAAACGGGCAAGGCACGACGATCCGCATCTATCTGCCGCGCTCGATGCAGGCCGAGGACCGGCTTACCGAGATGGAATTCGGACCAGCCAGTGGCGGGACGGAAACTATCCTGGTGGCGGAGGATGACGAGGACGTACGGGCGACAGTGGTCGAGATGCTGGGCGATCTCGGCTACCGGGTTTTGAAGGCCGTCGATGCCGCAAGCGCACTGACCATCATCGAAAGCGGCCTGCCGATCGATCTGCTGTTTACCGACGTCGTCATGCCCGGCCCGCTGAAGAGCGCGGAACTGGCTCGCAAGGCCAAGCAACGACAGCCCGACATGGCGGTTCTCTTCACCTCGGGCTACACCGAGAATTCCATCGTCCATGGCGGGCGGCTCGATGCAGGGGTCGAATTGCTGTCGAAGCCCTATAGCCGAGACGCCCTGGCCCGGCGCATCCGTCAATTGCTAGACCAGCGGCAGGTCGACATGGCGGCGGCCGCCGAGGCTGCGGTCACGCCGCTCCCTGTCTCCGCTCCATCGCCCCGACCGCTTAAGTTACTTGTTGTCGAGGATGACGCGCTGATCAGGCTCGATACTGTCGAACAGCTCCAGGAGGCAGGCCACGACGTGGTGGATGCCAGCAGCGCCGAGGAGGCGCTGGTGCTGGTGAAGTCCGAACGCTTCGACATCCTGCTGACCGATCTCGGACTGCCAGGCCTTTCCGGTGGTGAACTGGCGGAGAAGATCCGGGCAATCTACCCCCAGATGGGCATCATTTTCGCGACGGGCAATGCGGAGATGCCTGCCGTCTCCACCGGTCCGAAACCTGTTTTGCTGCAAAAGCCCTACAACAACCGTAGCCTTCTGCGCGCAGTCGGCTCCGCCTGACCGACGCCAACAAAAAGGACTGGAGCCCATGAAGAAGACCATCGATATCACGACCGCCGATGGCGTCGCCAAGGCAGCGATTTTCCGCAGCGACGCACAACACGCAGATGCTTCAGCACCCGGCATTCTGCTCTACATGGATGCACTCGGGCCACGGCCGGCGATGGATGGGATGGCGCAGCGCCTGGCGGACGCTGGCTATATCGTACTGCTCGCCGACCTCTTCTATCGCTACGGCGCCTATGGACCGTTCCAGTCGTCGGCCTTTGCCGATCCTGTGACGCGGGACCAGATCATGGGCATGCTGCACGGCACGACCCAGGCGATGACGAAGAGCGATACAGCCGCCTTTCTCCAGACCCTAGACGACGCAGGTGCCACGGGGCCGGTCGGTGCCGTCGGTTATTGCATGGGCGGAGGCCGGGCACTGACGGCAGCCGGCGCCTATCCGGATCGGATCGCGGCCGCGGCCAGCTTCCACGGCGGTGGTCTTGCTACCGATGCGGACGACAGCCCGCACAAGGCGGCGGCAAAGGGCAAGGCCCGGATTTACGTGGGCACGGCAGGCATCGACGGAAGCTTTCCGCCGGAGCAGTCGGCTCGCCTGGCGGAAACTTTACGGACTGCTGAAGTCGATCATGTCATTGAGAACTATGTCGACGCCGCTCATGGCTGGACGATCCCGGACCATGCCGGAGTCTACAACGAGAAGGCCGCCGAACGTCACTGGAAACGGCTACTCGATTTCTTCGCTGAGACGCTGCACTGAGAGAGCACGCATACCTGAGGCGTCAGGCGCCAACTTAGAGCATCAAGAGCCGTTTAACGGTGGATGTGGCCCGCATGATCCTGGAACAGGCCGAAGGGCCTGTCCATCGGCAGTGAGGAACGGGAAACCTCCGGTGTCGGCACGTCCAGGTAGCTCATGATACTGTCGACATGGTCGACCTGCGAGCGGAGGCTGTCGAGCGAGGCACCGGTCAGATTTGTCCCGGCCGGCAGCTTCGCCGTCAGCGGGTTTTCGTAGCGGCCGTTGACACGGAGTTCGTAGTAGAGATGCGGGCCGGTGGAATATCCGGTCGAGCCGACATAGGCGATCACCTGGCCCTGCTTGACGCGCTGCCCTACCTTCAGGCCCGAGGGCGTCGCCGAGATGTGAGCGTAAGTGGTCTCATAGCCGCCGTCATGGCGGATCCGGATATATTTGCCGTATCCGACCTCGGTGGAAATCAGTTCGACCGTGCCGTCGCCTGCCGCCATGATCGGGCTGCCCATCGGCGCGCGGAAATCGACCCCGTTGTGGAATTTACGCACTCCGAGGATCGGGTGGATGCGCCATGCAAAACCGTCTCCCAGCTGTCCGTTGGGGACAGGCTTGGGATTCAGCACCTTGGCGACCGAATGGCCTTTTTCGTCGTAATATTCAGACGAGTCCGTTCCGTCCTTGTGCAGATAGAAGCGGTGGGCTTCGTCACCGGAGTGAAACTCGATGAACATCAGCTCGCTGTCGCTGTCATCGGCTTTGCGGAACAGGAGGTCGACGCTATCAGGCGTACCAGTGGTGCCGGCCAGCGGAATGCCCTTGGCGGCGGCAAGCTTTACGAGGTGCTCGATTGCCGTGTCCGACAAACCGGCTTTCGTCAGGCGCTCGCGCACGTCCTTCTGGTCGCCACTGCCGAGATCCTTCAGGTCGACGGCAGCGACTTCGGAAGAAGACGGCGCATCCGGCTGGCCTTCGCTGTAAAGCGTTGAGAACAGCCGGTCGTCGGCAAGCGGCTTGAACCCGTTGGAATCGTCGCTGGCCACCACCCGCTCGCTGCCGTTCTCGCTCCGTAACTTGGCGAGCACCAGCTTTGGCGAACCCTCCGTGTGGCCCTTTTCCATCAGCAGTTCGAGACTATCGCCCGGCACCACGGTATCCGTAGCCAGTGCCTGCACCAGTTGCTCACGACGATCCTCCGCGATACCGGCGGTCTTCAGGATATCGGTGAGATCCTGGCGGCTTTTCGGCATGGAGACGAGCCGCTGGAATTCCCGGTGCGGCTGTGTGGCACCCGCCGTCGCCACGGTGACATTGAGAGGAACGCCGCGTATCGGGAAGCGCGAACGGCGCTGGGAGGCAAAATTTGCCGATCTCGGATAGACGCTGTCTGCAAAGGTCGCCACGGCTGGCGTCGCAACCGGTGTGTCGGCCTCGTTTTCCTCGGTGAAGGAAGAGGCGACCGGCGCATCCCGCTGCTCGGTATCGCCGTTGAAGACCAGGGTCAGCCGGTGATAGGTGAAGATACGCGTTTCCCCCGTCGCCAGCTTTTCGGCCACTTGGGCAAAGCGCGAACCGTCGAAGTGACGCTTCCCCTCCAGACGGTTGCCCTTCAATGCAAGTGGCGTCGGCTGGACGATCTGGGCAGGGGGAACGAAAACCGGCAACGCCACGGCACTGCGGGTGATCAGCGGATAGAGCACACCTGCCAGCAGCGCCATCGAACCGGCGCTCGCAAGCCCGAGCGCAATGAGATGACGTGCATGGGCGGAGCGCGGGAAAAACGGCAGGTGGAATGTTTCATGATGCGGCTGCGCCGGTATCGCCGCTTCCGCGGGGAACTGGACGTAAAGCGGACCTTCAGTCATGAAAACGGATTGCCCTCGGATTTAGCTCGCCCCAAATTATGGGAGAACGTGGCCAAAACTAGGCGAGCCCGTACCGATCGTCAATATACACAGCCTGACACAATCCCCGCGCAAGTTTCGAGCCGCTTACACATCCCAGGCGCAAGCTTTAACGTACTGGCGCGTTGAGGGGCCTCATTCAGCAGCGGCCTCCGGCTTGGAAATGCTGTCCCTGACGACGCCATACTGGCTACCCCAGGCGTCCGTCATCGAACAGCGGACATCCCAGAGATCGGGAAAAAAGCGGTGCCGGGCACCGGCCTGCAGAAGATCGACCGGCCTGCCTTTCAGCGATTTCGATCCAAGCCCGATCGAGCGGTGGATGAGGTAGACATGGTTGGCGCGGAACTTCTGGAAAAGTTCGTCGAATTCTATCAGCGCCTCGGCTACCACGTAGCTGTCGCCATGATCGTACTTGCCGTCATAGACATCGTCGACGGTGAGGCCCTTTCCCTCCAGATAGGTCGCCTTGAAGGCTCGCCAGAGATCGGCAGGCATACGCAGCAGCAGTTTGAAGCCCGGAGACTCCTGTCCGCTGCCATTGCCGAGTTGAAGGCGGATTTCCTGGTATTCCTTCGGCGACATCGTTTCCAGCATATCGAGTTGCGTGGTCATCATCCGCATGAGCCGGTGCACCCGACCCATCAGCGTGACGATACGGTGGGGATTGTCCTCCTCGATATAGCCGATCACCTCGACCAGCGTGTAGGCGATGAGCTTCATCCACAGCTCCTCGACCTGGTGGACGATCTGGAACTGCAGTTCGTCGGCATTGGCCATTTCAGACAGGGGCTTCTGGCAGGTAAGCAACTTGTCGCACTGCAGGTAGACGCCGTAGTCTTTCATATCGGGTGTCTCGATACGCGCCCAGTATTCCTGCTTGTCCATTTTGGTCCCCTTATATTGTGCAGCTGTTTTCCTAACAATACGAAATATTCCCTGGAACATTGTTCCTTTCTGTCATCCAGCATGGGCAACTGGTAGAACGATCGCTCGATTGGAGCCCCAGGGCGGAGAACGATGAATTTAAACCCACTGGATCTTAAAATAGTTTCGGCGCTGGAAAGCGACGCCCGCATGTCGTTCGCAGCGCTGGCCGAGCAGGTCGGGCTGAGCAAGACGCCATGCTGGAAGCGCGTCAAGGCTCTGGAGGCCGCCGGTCTCATCCGGGGGTATACCACAACGCTCGATCCGGCCCAGCTCGGCTTCGGCCTCGAGGCGTTTGTCCAGGTGTCTATCGATTTCGAACTGTCGGACGCCTTCGAGGAAGCAGTCCGGAAAAACCCGCTGATCTGGCGCTGCCATGCGACCACAGGCGACGCCGACTACCTGCTGCATATCCTGGCCGTGGACATGGTGGCCCTGGACTGCCAGCTGCGTCAGGAGCTCAGCCGCCTGCCGGGCGTGCGTCGGACGGTCACGTCGATGTCGACGCGGGAAATCAAGACAGAAACCTCCTTTGTCGCCGCTGTCCGGCATGCGAGCGAAATGCAAGCGCGGTGAGGCCACCATCGGCAGGCAGGCACGCCCGCTCGCCGATGGTTTTTTGGCATGGCTCAGGTGCTTACGGCGTGCTCTGGGGAGGAAACGTCGATATTTTTCAGAGCCATGCCCTTTTGTCCCTTGCAGAGGCCTGTCCGCGCGCTCATGTTGAATAACGGGCATGGAGAGGCACATGGCAAAAGACAATATTTTGGTCCGGAATTCGCAGACGTCTCCGATGGACTCGGGGGTTTTTACCTGGGATATAGAAACCGACCAATTTTTCGCCGATAGCGCCTTCGCTTCCGTTTTCGGCCTCGATCCTTCAGAGACGATGGTCGGTTTGCCGATCGAGCGCTATCTCGACCGCGTCCATCCGGAAGATAAGGCCCGTGTCGCAAAATCCGTGCATGAAGCCGTCGTTTCGGGACATCCCTGCCAGCAGAATTACCGCGTCCGCTCTGCCCGGGGGTTCTATACCGAGATCATGGCCTTCGGTCGCTGCTTTCGAAACGCCGACGGCACCCCATCGCAATATGCCGGCATCGTTTTCCCAGTCGTGCCCGTCGTCGAGGAGAGCGCCACGTTGCAGGACCTCTGCTCGCAAGCACACCGTGCTGCGCTAAAAAGCGGTCGCCTGGATATCGCAAGGACACTTCGCGACGTGCTTGACGACCTTGCAGAGGAACCGGCACCAGCACGGCTTCAGCACCACCCTCACTGAGGGTCCCGTCGCCGTTTTATCTGGAATGTCAGGTCAGATTGAGACCGCCGTCCAGCAACATTATCTCCCCCGTCACATAGTCCGACGAGACAAGCATCCAGACAGCCTGCGCGATGTCGTCCGGCGTCGCAGCCCGGCGCATCGGCGAATGGTTTCGCCACAAATCCTGTGCGGCAGTCCAATCCGCTGTCAGCGGCGTATCGACCAGACCGGGCGCGACGGCGTTGACGCGGATATCGGGTGCCAGCGACAGGGCCATCAGCCGTGTCGTGTGGTTGAGAGCCGCCTTTGCAGCAGCGTAGGGGATGGAGGCCCCCTTGGGGCGGATGCCGGCATGGGAGGAAATGTTGACGACAGAGCCCGGTCGTCCGGTGCGGGCGGCTGTTCGCAGCGCCGGTTCAGCCTCGGCCACCAGCCGGAACGGCGCGACGACGTTGACCTCGTAGAGCTCATGCCAGATCGCCGGCGTGGCCGCAGCCATATCGGAATGGGGAATGACGCGGCTGATGCCGGCATTGTTGACAAGCACGTCGAGCCGACCCCATTGGGCAACCGCCCCGGCGACCAGCCTTGCCCTGTCGGCATCGACAGCGAGATCGGCCTGGATATAGGTCGCCATCGGCAGCATGCCTGCAAGCGCCAGCCCGGCGTCAACAGACGACCTGGAATGGAGGACGATTGCATAGCCTTCTGCGGCAAGCCGCCGGGCGATTGCGGCACCGATGCCCGAGGTCGAGCCGGTGACGAGTGCGACGGGAGGTGTCATAGCGATATTTGCCTCGAAGGAAACTGGCGACGTGTTCTCACCATCTGCGCCGCAGATGCCGGCTTGTCCAGCCATCCCCGAGGTCGTAACACCGCGGCACCAAGGAGACAGAGCCATGCCACTCTACATCAAGGACGATGCCATCGACCGCCTGGCGCGTCGCTATCAGGCGCTGACCAAGGCGCCATCGAAGACCGAGGCTGTCCGCAAGGCGCTGCAACTGGCGCTCGATACCGAACTGGCAAAGCCGGTGCTGGAAGATATCGCCGTGGCCTTCTGCCGAAACCTGCGCACGAAGGCCACCGTGCGTAACACTGATGCAGAGCCGCGCTGATGTTTATCGATGGCTCTGTACTGCTGGCAATGATGACCGACGAAGAGGCCGCGCGCGAATTTGCAAGGCGGATGCAGGCGTCGACCGTACGCCTCACGTCGCCAATGGCGGTCGCTCGAACGACACTGGCACTTGTCGTCGAATTGGAAATTCCGGTCGATGAAGCGTCCGAGGCTGTCGCCACCTTCCTGCAACTGATGAATATCCAGTCGGTGGCTGTGCCCCCGCGAGCCGCTTCACTCGCGGTGGAGGCCTACTCCAATTTTGGTAGAAGCGACGGCGGTCTCAGTCTCGACGACTGCCTGACATATGCTTGCGCAAGATATTATCGCCAACCATTGCTTTTTTCTGGCAACGGCTTTGCGGCTACGGACATAGAGGTCGCTTGAGGTGAGCCCGCGCCACGCCGCCAGCTGATGCGGCACGGCCGTTTTGCATGCAGCTGGTGCGAAAACCGACCTTATCCCTTTACGGGCAGTCAGAAAGCGGCGCAGCGTCGAAAGTGTTGCTGCGCATCACAGACGTCGTCGGGTTCGAGTCGCACTGGATGCGGGTCGGCGTGCGATTTGTGGTGCCGGTGAACGGCAGGTCGACATTGATGATACCGCTTGGCGAAATCGCGTCCTTCGAGTGATCGATGACTGCGCTGTAGACGGTTACCACGCGCGGACCCTTGGGAGTGACGCGCAGGGTGAGCGGTTCGGCGACAACAGCGGTGGCCATGCTCAAGGCGAGTGTCGAGGCAGCGAGTAATTTGAGAAACATCATGCTCTCCTGTCATTGATATGCGATGGCAGGGGAACACATGGAGCGGGGCTAAGTTCCGCACCCCGATGCGATCACGGTAAAATTGAAGAGACAGGCTTCACTCTCCGATCAATTGCACTGAGTGCGATTGTGGTGTCGGCAGATTGCCTGCGCTACTTCGAGTTCAGTCTTCCGTGTAGCGCTGCTCTCGCCAGGGATCGCCGCGCATGTGATAGCCGTTCTTCTCCCAGAACCCGGCCTTGTCCGATTTCATCAGGTCAATGCGTCGCAGCCATTTGGCGCTCTTCCAGAGATAGAGATGTGGCACGACAAGGCGCATCGGTCCGCCGTGATCGCGGCTGAGCGGCTGGCCCTCCCAGGCGGTGGCAAGGATTGCATCCTCGGCAGCGAAATCGGCCAGCGGCAGGTTGGTCGTATAGCCATCATAGCTGGTGAGCATGACGTAGTCGGCGTCCGTCTTTGGCATGACATGATCGAGAAGATCGCGGGTGGAAACGCCGTCCCATTTGTTGTCATAGCGCGACCATGTGGTGACGCAGTGCATGTCGCTGACCTTGCTGCTTTGCTCAAGGGCGCAGAATGCCGCCCAGTCGAGCGACAGCGGCACCTCGACCCGGCCACCAACCTCCAGCCGCCAGCTTGAAAGCGCAACTTCGGGCTGGGTGCCGAGATCGAGCACCGGCCAGTTCTTCACCAAATGCTGCCCCGGCGGCAACCGTTCGCTCTCCGCCCGGCTGACGCGACCGGTCAGAAACTTGCCCTCCGCCGCCCACCGCCGCTTGGAAGTGGTTAGCTTGCTATCCGAAACCGGCTCGTCCGTCATCGTCATCTCCCTAGTCATTCCACCGCGCGGAGAACAAGAAGTACCCGACCACACGCGCCGCGACAACACTGTCTGTGTCCGCGAACGGTGGCCGATTTTTTCGGGTGGGGACGTTGCATGGCTGCGGTTATTTTGCTTTCGGCGAAAGGACTTCATCCAAGAGTTGACCGCTCGGTTCGGACACGGGAAGCTGTTGGTTTAAAGGCAGAGGCCCGGGCATTGGATAATCGCGCAAGGCCACCGCCGAAGACGGCGGCCTTGGCTAACCTCGCGACCTCAGTTGCCGAGAATTCCCGGCAAACGGAGACCCTTTTCCTTGGCGCAATCGACGGCGATCTCGTAGCCAGCGTCGGCGTGGCGCATGACGCCGGTGGCGGGGTCGTTCCACAGGACGCGGGCGATGCGGCGGGCGGCGTCTTCCGAGCCGTCGCAGCAGATGACCATGCCGGCGTGCTGCGAAAAGCCCATGCCGACGCCGCCGCCGTGATGGATCGATACCCAGGTGGCGCCGGAGGCAGTGTTCAGCAAGGCGTTGAGCAGCGGCCAGTCGGAGACGGCGTCCGAGCCATCCTTCATCGCCTCGGTTTCGCGGTTCGGCGATGCGACGGAGCCACTATCGAGATGATCGCGGCCGATGACGACGGGCGCGGAAAGCTCACCGCTCTTGACCATTTCGTTGAAGGCCAGACCGATCCGGTCGCGGTCGCCGAGACCCACCCAGCAGATGCGGGCGGGCAGGCCCTGGAAGGCGATGCGTTCACGCGCCATGTCGAGCCAGTTGTGCAAATGGGTATTACCGGGCGTCAGTTCCTTCACCTTGGCGTCGGTCTTGTAGATATCCTCCGGATCGCCCGACAGCGCCGCCCAGCGGAACGGGCCGATGCCGCGGCAGAACAGCGGCCGGATATAGGCCGGGACGAAGCCGGGGAAAGCGAAGGCATTCTCCAGACCCTCGTCTTTCGCGACCTGGCGGATATTGTTGCCGTAATCGAGCGTCGGCACACCGGCGTTCCAGAAATCGACCATGGCGGCGACGTGGATCTTCATCGAGGCGCGCGCAGCGGCCTCGACTTCCTTCGGCGCAGTCTCCTGTTTGGATTTCCATTCGGCCACGGTCCAGCCTAGCGGCAGGTAGCCGTGCAGCGGATCGTGAGCGGAGGTCTGGTCGGTGACGATATCCGGCCGGACGCCGCGCTTGAAAAGCTCGGGGAAAATTTCGGCGGCATTGCCGATCAGCGCGATCGACTTTGCCTCGCCGGCCTTGGTCCAGGCATCGATCTTGGCCAGCGCCTCGTCGAGGCTGTCGGTCTTTTCGTCGACATAGCGGGTGCGCAGGCGGAAATCGGCGCGGGTTTCGTCGCATTCGACGGCGAGGCAGCAGGCACCGGCCATGACGGCGGCAAGCGGCTGAGCGCCACCCATGCCGCCGAGACCGCCGGTGAGGATCCATTTGCCCTTGAGGCTGCCGCCATAGTGCTGGCGTCCGGCTTCGACGAAGGTCTCATAAGTGCCCTGGACGATGCCTTGGGCGCCGATATAGATCCACGAGCCGGCCGTCATCTGGCCATACATCGCAAGGCCCTTCTTATCGAGCTCGTTGAAATGATCCCATGTCGCCCAGTGTGGCACGAGGTTGGAATTGGCGATCAGCACGCGCGGCGCATCCTTGTGGGTGCGGAACACGCCGACCGGCTTGCCGGATTGCACCAGCAGCGTCTCTTCCTCGGTGAGCGTCTTCAGTGTCGCGACGATGCTGTCGAAGTCTTCCCAGGTGCGTGTCGCCCGGCCGATACCGCCGTAGACGACGAGTTCGTTTGGGTTCTCGGCGACGTCAGGGTCGAGATTGTTCATCAGCATGCGCAGCGGCGCTTCCGTCATCCAGCTCTTGGTGTTGAGCTCCGGCCCGCGTGGCGCCCGGATCTCGCGGATGTTGTGGCGTGAATTGGTCATGACGAAATCCCCTTAGCTGATGAGGTCGAGCGCGATCTGTTCGATGCGCGACAGAATGGACTTGAGCGGAACGCGCAGCGCCTCGGCCTTTTCAGGATCATAGGCGAAGGGCGGAGCTTCGGCGGCAAGATGGGTCGATTGCGCCAGCTCCATCTGGATGGCATGGACGCCCGATGCCGGCTGGCCATAATGGCGGGTTGTCCAGCCGCCCTTGAAACGGCCGTTCAGCGTGCTGGTGTAGCCGGCGGCTTCAGCGGCGATGGCAACGGTTGCAGCCTCGATCGCCGGCGCGCAGGTCTTGCCCATGTCGGTGCCGATATTGAGATCCGGAAGCGTGCCCTCGAACAGGAAGGGAATGTGGGCACGGATCGAGTGGCAGTCATAGAGGACGGCGATGCCATGGATCGCCTTGACCCGTGCGATCTCGGCAGCAAGGGCCGCATGATAGGGCGCATGAAACGCCGACAACCGGGCGTAGGTGTCGCCGTCGGAAGGCTCGGCACCATCCCTCCAGATCGGCTTGCCGTCGAAATCCGTGCCCGGGATCAGGCCGGTGGTATTTTGACCAGGATAAAGGCTCGATCCATCGGGATCACGATTGGCGTCGATAACGTACCGATGGAAGGTGGCCCGCACCGTCGTCGCGTCGTCGAGCAGGCCGTCGTAGAGCCGGTGGATGTGCCAGTCGGTATCGGCGAGAATGCGGCCATTGTCGTTTAGTCGCTCCCAGATATCCGCTGGTACGTCGGTGCCTGTATGGGGGAAGGCGAGCACAACGGGCGAGGAGCCCCGGCGGACTTCGAAAACAGGTGCGCTCATTGAATGGTCTCCGTAGCTTGCGCAGATGTAAAGTCGGCGGACGCAACGCCCACCCCGTCACCCCGGTGGCCAACTATCCGCTCGTTGGCGTCCACACTACGCATGGCTGCCCCCGCGCCGGCACCAACCACACCCTCATTCCTGTGCCTGTCACAGGAATCTAGCCACGGCGCGTCTGCGCCGTGAAATGACACTTTTGAAGCGAAGGAAGCCTCCTGCGCCGCAGACGCGGCGCACTGGATCCCTGTGACGAGCACAGGGATGAGGGAAGTTCGGAGGGAGCCCACTGGTCCCCACGGCCTGGGCGACCTTGGCGTCCATAAACTGCCCCCTGGAAATGCCTCCATAATCAACCCTCCAGACCCGGCAGGATACCCTCGGACACCGATGCATTCAGTGTGCCAGATGATACCAGGTCGCTGGCTGCTGCAAGGTCGTTTGCCATGTAGCGGTCCTCGTCGAGCGTCGGCACGACGCGGCGGATGGCGGCGACGGCGGCGGTGAGTTCGGGGCTGGTGACCAGCGGCGCGCGGAACTCGATCCCCTGGGCCGCCGTCAGCGCTTCGATTCCGATGATGCCAAACAGGTTGTCGGTCATCTGCAGCAACCGGCGCGCACCGTGACAGGCCATGGAGACGTGGTCTTCCTGGTTGGCCGAAGTCGGTGTGGAATCGACCGAGGCCGGGTGCGACATCTGCTTGTTTTCAGACATCAGCGCGGCAGATGTTACCTCGGCGATCATCAGCCCGGAATTGAGCCCGGGCTTTTTGGCAAGGAATGCCGGCAGGCCGTGCGACAGCGTCGGATCGACCAGCAGCGCAATGCGACGCTGGGCGATGGCGCCGATCTCGCAGATGGCGAGCGCGATCTGGTCGGCGGCGAAAGCCACCGGCTCCGCGTGGAAATTGCCGCCGGAGACGACCGAATTATCGGACAGCACCAGCGGATTGTCGGTGACCGCATTGGCCTCTATCTGCAGGGTTTTAGCCACCTGGCGCAACAGATCCAGGCAGGCGCCGTCGACCTGTGGCTGGCAGCGGATGCAATAGGGATCCTGGACGCGCTCGTCGCCCTCGATATGGCTTGCGCGGATGACCGAATTGTCGAGCAGCGCCCGCAGCGCAGCAGCAGTGTCGATCTGGCCCTGATGGCCGCGCAGGGTGTGGATATCGGCATGGAATGGCGCCGACGAGCCCATCGCCGCATCGGTCGACAGCGCCCCTGTGATCAGCGCCGCCTGGGCGGCCCTGTGGGCGCGGAAGAGGCCTGCGAGCGCCAGTGCCGTCGAGGTCTGCGTGCCGTTGATAAGCGCCAGGCCTTCCTTGGCGGCCAGCACCATCGGCGTCAGCCCGGCCTTTTCCAATGCCGCACCACCGCTCATTCGTTCGCCGGCAAAAAATGCCTCGCCTTCACCCATCATGACCGCCGCCATGTGGGCCAGCGGCGCCAGGTCGCCGGAAGCACCGACCGAGCCTTTTTCCGGAATGACGGGGATAACCCCCCTCTCAAGCATTGCCTCGATCAGCCGCAGCATTTCGAGCCGCACGCCGGAGGCGCCGCGCCCGAGCGACACCAGCTTCAGGGACATGATCAGCCGGACGATATTCTCGGTCAGGGGCTGGCCGACGCCGCAGCAATGGGAGAGGATCAGATTGCGCTGCAGCGTCGCGACATCGGCACGGTCGATCTTGATCGACGCCAGTTTGCCGAAGCCGGTGTTGATGCCGTAGACCGGCGCATTTCCAGCGGCAATCTCGGCGATACGGGCGGCGGCACGCTCGATACCGGCGTCGAACGAGCGATCGAGGACGACAGGTTCACCCGTCCAGTAGATGATCGAGAGATCGGCGAGCGTCACCGAGCCTGGATGGAGTGTGATGGTCATCGATCGATCCTCCCGCCCTTGAACAGGTGCGCATACAGCGGATTGAAACCAATCCGGTAGACAAGTTCGGCCGGGCTATCGACATTCCAGACGGCGAGATCTGCCGATTTGCCGACCTCGATGGTCCCGGTTTCGGCGAGCAGGCCGAGAGCCCGCGCTGCCTCGCGGGTCGTCCCGGCAATGCACTCCTCGACCGTCAGGCCAAACAGGGTCGCCGACATGTTCATGGTAAGCAGCAGGGATGTCAGCGGCGAGGTTCCGGGATTGCTGTCGGTGGCAATGGCGATCCTCACCCCAGCATCGCGCAAGAGTTGGACCGGCGGCTTCTGCTTCTCGTTGATGGCATAGAAGGCGCCGGGCAGCAGCACAGCCACCGTACCGCTCGCGGCAAGCGCCGCCACGCCTGCAGCGTCCAGATATTCGAGATGATCGGCCGACAGGGCGCCATAGGAGGCCGCGAGCCTGGCACCGCCGAGATTGGAAAGCTGCTCGGCATGCAGCTTGACCGGCAGGCCGAGCGCCTTGGCGGCGTCGAACACCCGGGCGATTTCGGATGGCGCGAATGCGATACCTTCGCAAAATCCGTCAACGGCATCGATCAGGCCTTCCGACGCACCCTGCCGCATGCCGGGAAGCACAATCTCGTCGATATAGGCGTCGTTGCGCCCCTTGTAGTCGACGGGCGTCGCGTGTGCTGCGAGATAGGAGGTGACGACGCGGACCGGACGGATGCGTTCAAGAGCCCGGGCGGCGCGCAAGATCCGCAGTTCGGCGTCGATGTTCAGGCCGTAGCCGGACTTGATTTCGATGGTGGTCACGCCTTCGACCAGCAGCGTGTCCAGCCTCGGCAAGGCGGCCGCGACAAGACCCTCGACAGACAGGGCGTTGGTGGCAGTGACCGAGGAAACGATGCCGCCACCAGCGCGCGCAACTTCTTCGTAGGAGGCGCCTTCGAGCCGCATTTCAAACTCGCGGGCGCGATTACCGCCATAGATGATGTGCGTGTGGCAATCGACCAGTCCGGGGGTAACCCAGCGCCCTTCGAGGTCGAGGATGTCGGCGGTCTCGATGGCCCAGACCGGCAATTCGGTCTCCGGGCCGGCATAGGCAATGCGGCCGTTCTCGACGACCATTGCAGCCTTTTCGACGATACCGAGGCCGGGCAGGCGGCTGTCCAGCGTCGCAAGGCGGGCGTTGCGCAGCAGACGTGGGCGGCCTAGAAATGCGGTATTCTGTTCGGAGGAATTGTTCCCGGTCATCAGCTTTGCGCCTTTCTTTATGACTTAACATGTATATACATAATAACCGTGTGACAAGCGGAAATATGGCGGCTGGCGAGGAACCTAGGACGGATCGCCCGCAAATAGAAGGGGAATGCCGATGGTCGGACTTCACGCAGGATCGGCCCTATTGCCAACCGGCTGGCAAAAGGACGTACGCATAGAGATTGCCGACGGGCGCATCGTCAGCATCGCTGCGGGCGTACCGGCCGAGGCAGCCGACGAGCGCCACGCAGTGCTCGTACCCGCGATGCCCAACCTGCACAGCCACGCTTTCCAGCGGGCGATGGCAGGTCTTGCCGAAGTGCGAGGCCCCGGCAGCGACAGCTTCTGGAGCTGGCGGACGGTGATGTACAAGTTCGCCCTGTCGATGACGCCCGAGGATGTCGAGGCGGTTGCGGCCGAACTCTACATGGAGATGCTGGAGGCCGGCTTTTGCCGCGTCGGGGAATTCCACTACCTGCATCACGATAAGGACGGCAGGCCCTATGCCAACATTGCCGAATTGGCCGAACGCATCGGTGCTGCCAGCAGTCAAGCCGGTATCGGCCTGACGCTGCTGCCGGTGCTTTACGCGCGGTCCGGTTTCGGAGGCGGTCAGCCGATCGAGGGCCAACGCCGCTTTATCAATACGCCGGATAGCTTTGCGACGCTGATGGAGGGATGCCGGCAGGTCATTGGCGCGCTGGAAGGCGCCGTGCTCGGCCTTGCGCCGCACAGCCTGCGGGCAGTGACGCCGGAAGAACTAAGCTTTGCCGCAGAGCTTGGGCGGAACGGTCCAATCCACATCCACGTCGCAGAGCAGGTCAAGGAGCTAGAGGACTGCATTGCCTGGTCCGGCGCACGGCCCGTCGAATGGCTCCTCGACCATGCCGATGTCGATGCGCGCTGGTGCCTGATCCATGCGACACATATGACAGAGGATGAAACGATACGCATGGCCAGCAGCGGCGCGGTGGCAGGCCTCTGCCCGATCACCGAGGCCAACCTTGGAGACGGGACATTTCCTGCCCCGCAGTTCCTGTCAGAGAGAGGGCGGTTTGGCATCGGCTCGGACTCGAACGTCCTGATCTCGGTGCCGGAGGAGTTGCGCCAGCTGGAATATTCTCAGCGCCTCGACCTCCGCGCCCGAAACGTTGCAGCACCGCAAAACGGCTCTACCGGTCGCGCTCTGTTCGATCAGGCGTTGATGGGCGGTGGTATCGCGCTCCAAACCGCGACAGGGCTGGAAAAAGGAAACTACGCCGATCTCGTATCGCTGGATGTCTCCGCTGTGCCCTATCTCGAAGGCGACCAGTTGCTGGATCACTGGATCTTTGCCGGAGGTGTGCGGATCGACAACGTCTGGGCACTCGGGCGCAAGCAGGTCAGCGGTGGGAAGCATGTCGGGCGCGACGGGATCCGAAAGCGTTTTGTTGCCACTATGACCCGACTGATTTCGGCTTAGACGAGAGATGTATCGTCAGAGAGACCAGGCTCAGCCTAGTTGATGGAGGCTTCCAGCTTGGAACCCTTGCCGGTCATCTCTTCGCCCGCCGGTGTCAGCATCGACAGGCTGAGAACAGACACCACCATGATCGTTACGACGGCTATCATTACTCGCATTGGACTTTTCCTTGTGAACTTGCCCGACAAACGCACCGCGTAGCAGACAGTTCCGTAGGTGGGGTCCTGCGCCCGACAATACCAGCTTACTGCTGCGGATTTGCACCAGGTTGCTGCGGCGCAAAGGGTTCGGCCTGGCGGATGGTGTGCGTCGGATTGACCAGCAGGATGCTGAGCACGATCATCACCAGCGCAAGAATGAGAGTGAGACCGATCAAGAGGGGGCGAATGGCCATCGGCGGCTGTCTCCGTTCATCACCGAAATTTGAGAATCACAGGTCTATCAGAAATGCTTGAAGTTTCTGAGGCATATCCGGCATTTTCATAAATATAGACTTATGTCGCAGCGAGGCCTATGCGAGACGCAGACTGGATCGCCCAATCCTTAAGCAGCAATCAAATTTGCATATTAAATAAGGGGCGGCTTGCCGCGCCTCCGAAATCTCATATGGTGCATTGGCTTTAAACCATTTTACACCGAGGCCATGTCGAGGCAGCAACCCGGCACAGACCGGCAGTGCAACGACGCGGCCAATTTTGCCCCCAGAGGAGAGACCATGAAAATCAATGCATTGCTACTATCGGGCGCCGTGGCGCTGGCCACCCTTGCCGGACCTGCCGCCGAAGCCAAGGACTGGAAAACCGTCACCATCACGCTCGAAGGCGCCTATGCGCCCTGGAACATGACCAATGCCGATGGCACGCTGGGCGGCTTCGAGCCGGAGCTGGCCAAGGTGCTCTGCGAGAAGGCCAAGGTCGAGTGCAAGCTCGTGGCCTCCGATTGGGACGGCATGATCCCGGCGCTCAACGCCGGCAAGTTCGACATCATCATGGATGCCCTGTCGATCACCGACGAGCGCAAGCAGGTCATCGACTTCACCGTTCCATATGCTGCGACGCCAGCAGCCTTTGCCGTCGCCAAGGACAGCCCGCTGGCGAATGCTGCCGGCACCGGCAAGACCATCACCATGGCACCCGGCCAGACGGGCGTGGCGGAGATCGAAGCGCTGAAGAAAGCCTTCAAAGGCAAGACAATCGGTATCCAGGCCGCCACAGTCTACGCCAAGTTCGTCTATGACAACTTTGCAGACATCGCCACGATCCGCGAATACAAGACCGGCGCCGATCGCGACCTCGACCTGCAGAACGGCCGTATAGATCTCGGCTTTGACGACGCCGTCTATTTCGAAACCGCCTTCGAAGCAGCCAATGGCGCGCTCGGCTTCTCCGGCCCGCAGATTGCCGGACCCATCTGGGGTATCGGCGAAGGCCTCGGCGTTCGCAAGTCCGATACAGACCTGCGCGACATGTTCAGCGCGGCCATCAAGTCGGCACTCGCCGATGGCACCGTCAAGACCCTGTCGATGAAGTGGTTCAAGACCGACGTCAGCCCGAAATAACTTCCAACAGATGCCTCCGGTCGATAGGACCGGGGGCATCCAATGTTTTCGCCATTTCGGAATAACAGATGTCGACATTGCAACTGCTGGGCTTCGGTTCGACCGGGTGGGGCGCCCTGCTTCTCGTAGCAACGCTGCTGACGCTCGCCGTCACTGCAGCGGCGCTGGCAATCGGCGCCATTCTCGGCACCCTCGTCGCCGCAGCCAAGCTTTCCGGCAACAGGCTTCTGTGGGCGCTCGGCCATGCCTACACCACCGTCTTTCGCGGCGTGCCTGAACTGCTGATCATCTATCTCATCTATTTTGGCGGCTCGAGCGCCCTGACCTCCATCGGCAAGGCACTGGGCTACGACGGCTTCCTTGGCTTGCCGTCCTTTGCCGCCGGAGCCCTTGCCGTGGGGGTCATCTCAGGCTCCTACCAGGCTGAAGTATTTCGCGGCGCCTACCTGGCGATCTCGAAGGGCGAACTGGAAGCCGCCTCGGCGATCGGCATGGGCACGCGACTGCGCTTCCGCCGGATCATCCTGCCGCAGGTGCTCAGGCTTGCCATCCCCGGCCTCGGCAATGTCTGGCAGCTGAGCCTCAAGGATTCAGCCCTGATCTCTGTTACCGGGCTTGCCGAACTGATGCGCACCAGCCAGGTGGCCGCCGGCTCGACGCGGCATTATTTCCTGTTCTTTATCGCCGGCGGGTGCCTCTACCTGATCCTGACCAGCCTTTCGGACCAGGTTTTCAACCGCGCCGAACGTCGCGCCAACCGCAGCATGCCGTCGGCAACAATGGGGAAGGCCTGATCATGGATATCGCCTTCCTGTCATCGACCATGGCTACGCTGCTCGCCGCCCTGCCGATGACGCTGGCCCTGTTCATCACGTCGATCACCCTAGGAGGCCTGCTGGCGCTGGGGCTCGTCTGGATGCGCACCGGCGGCAATCCGATCCTGTCGGGCTTCGCCAAGGCCTATATTTTCGTGTTTCGCGGCTCGCCGCTGCTGATCCAGATGTTCCTGATCTTTTACGGCCTCGGCCAGTTCGGCATCATCCGCTACTCGTTTCTCTGGCCGCTGCTGCGCGAGCCCTTTGTCTGCGCCGTGCTGTCGCTGGCGCTCTGCACGGCCGGCTACACGGCCGAAATCTTTCGCGGCGGTATCCGCGCCGTTTCGCCGAAGGAGATCGAGGCGGCCCGCTCGATCGGCATGTCCGGCTTCCTGCTGGTCCGCCGCATCCTGGCGCCCATTGCCTTCCGCCATGCGCTGCCTGCCTATTCGACCGAGATCGTGCTGATGTTGAAGTCGACGGCGCTCGCAAGCCTCGTCACCGTCTGGGAGGTAACCGGCGTCGCCCAGCGGCTGATCTCGCACACCTACCGGACGATGGAGGTATTTCTCTGCGCCGCCGTCATCTATCTCGTCCTGAATTTCATCATCCTGCAGGCCTTTGGCTTGCTCGAATATCGCCTCTCCCGCCATCGCCGCGCAGCGCCGCAGGCTTTGAAGGCGTAACGCAGTCTGAACTGGAGCGACCATGGCCCGCGTCAACCGACTTTCGGTCCGCAATATCCGCAAGAGCTTCGGCACCCACGAGGTGCTGCGCGGCATCTCGCTGGATGCCGAGGATGGCGACGTCATATCCCTGCTCGGCGCCTCCGGCTCCGGCAAGTCGACATTCCTTCGCTGCATCAACCTGCTCGAAGTCGCCAATGACGGCGAGATCTGGGTGGATGGCGAGCAGATCCGCATGATCCACAAGAACGGGCGGAGCAAGCCGGAGAGCAACCGCCAGGTCGACCATATCCGCTCGGAACTCGGCATGGTGTTCCAGTCGTTCAATCTCTGGTCCCACATGACCATCCTGCAGAATGTCATAGAAGGCCCGATCCACGTGCTGAAGCGGCCTCGTGCGGAAGCCGTCGCCGACGCCGAAGCGCTGCTCGAGAAGGTCGGCATTGCGGACAAGCGCCACGCCTACCCGGCCCATCTCTCCGGCGGCCAGCAGCAGCGCGCGGCGATTGCCCGGGCGCTGGCGATGAAGCCGAAGGTGATGCTGTTCGACGAACCAACCTCGGCGCTGGATCCGGAACTGGTCGGCGAGGTGCTGCGCGTCATGCGGGCGCTGGCAGAAGAGGGCATGACCATGCTGGTCGTCACCCACGAAATGAGCTTTGCCCGCAACGTCTCCAACCGCGTCGTCTTCATGCGCGAAGGGCTGATCGACAGTTCCGGCAGCCCGGAAGAGATGTTCGGCGGCGGCGGCTCGCCGGCGTTCCGCCAGTTCATCGGCAATTTCGGAAGCTGATCCCATGACCGTCACTCTTGAATCAAAGCTCGGCTGGCGCGACGTCGCGGCCATCGCAGGCGGCGAAGACCTGTCGCTCGCCCCCGAAGTCTGGGCGCGCATCGACAATGCCAGCCGCATCGTTGCCCGCATCGTCGAAACGGGCAAGCGGGCCTACGGCATCAACACCGGCGTCGGCGCCCTGTCGGATACGGTGGTCGACCTCGCATCGCAAAGCAAGCTGTCACGCAACATCATCCTCAGCCATGCCTGCGGCGTCGGACCGCTTCTGGCCCGGCGCGAAGTCAGGGCGATCATCGCCGCCCAGATCGCCAATTTTTCCCACGGCTATTCCGGTGTGCGCCGCGAGATCGTCGACCACCTCCGGACGTTTCTCGACAAGGACTGCATTCCAGACGTCCCCTGCAAGGGATCGGCAGGCTACCTCACCCACAATGCCCACACGGCACTGGTGCTGATCGGCGAGGGTGCGGCCCATGTTGCCGGACAGCCTATGACCGGTCGCCAGGCGCTTGCAGCAATCGGCCTTGCCCCGCTGGTGCTGGGTGCCAAGGAGGGTCTCAGCCTTGTCAACGGCACGGCCTGCGCCACCGGGCTTTCCTGCGTGGCACTGGCGCGTGCAGCCAATCTTCTCGACTGGGCCGATGCCATCGCCGCCCTGACGTTCGAGGCAGCCGGCGGACAGATGGCAGCTTTCGACGAGACCGTGCTCGCCCTCAAGGTTTCGGATGGCGTCCAGAAAGTAGGCGCATCGTTACGGCGGCGGCTCGCCGGCAGCGGTCTGATTGCGGCAGCGCTCGGCAAACGCACGCAGGATGCCCTCAGCCTGCGTGCCATCCCGCATGCCCATGGCGCAGCCCGCGATGTCTTCGAAAATTCCGCCCGCGTGGTCGACCAGGAACTGGCCTCCGTCACCGACAATCCCGCCGTCTACGGCACGCCGGACCATCCCGTCGTCTCCTCGGAGGCCCATGCCGTGTCGCCGGCACTCGGCCAGGCGGCGGACGGCCTCGCGATTGCGTTGGCGCAGATCGCTGCGATGAGCGAACGCCGGATGGACCGGCTGGTCAATCCACTGGTGAGCGGCCTGCCGCCGTTCCTCGCCAGCGACGCAGGCAGCCATTCCGGCCTGATGATCGCCCAGTACAGTGCCGCAGCGCTCGCCAACGAAAACCGTCGGCTGGCTGCTCCCGCCAGTACCGATGGCGGCCTGACATCGGCGTTGCAGGAGGATTTTCTCGCCCACCCGACCGCCGCCGCCAACAAGCTGCTCGCAGTGCTCGACAACGCCGAGTACATCCTTGCGATTGAACTGATGGCCGCCGCACAGGCACATGACTTCCTGGCTAAGGCGGCAGCGCGCGCCGATGGCACAGAGACGATTTACCGGCTTGTCCGCAGCCGCGTCGCGCATTATGCCGACGACCGTCCGCTTGGCGGCGACATCGAGGCGATCAAATCAATGATCCGCGACATGCCACCGCCGCCTTACTGAAATCGGGAATGTAGCCATGACACCGCAATTCGACGTCGCCGTCATCGGTCTCGGTGCCATGGGCAGCGGGGCCCTGTCGCATCTTGCCGCCCGCGGCGTGAAAGCCATCGGCATCGATGCCTTCTATCCAGCCCATACGCTGGGCTCTTCCCATGGCGACAGCCGGCTTATCCGGCTCGGCTATTTCGAGGACCCGTCCTATGTGCCGCTGCTGCAGCGGGCCTATGCCAACTGGCGGGCGCTGGAAGCGCGGCTGCGCAGCGAGGTGCTGACGATCACTGGCGTCCTGCAGATCGGCGCGCCCGACAGCACCATCGTGACAGGCACGCGCGCCTCCTGCAAATTGCACGATCTTACCATCGAAGAGTTGGACCGGGCGGCGATGAAGGCGCGGTTTCCGGTGTTCTCACTGGATGCCGGCGAGATCGCCCTGCTCGATCCTCAGGGAGGCTATATCCGCCCGGAAGCGGCCGTCACGGGCTATATAAGGCTCGCCGCCGAAGACGGTGCCGTGCTGCATTTCGGCGAGAAGATCACCGGCATCGAGCCTGACGACGCCGGTGTGACCATTACGTCTGCCGTGGGCAAGTACCGCGCAAACAAGGTGATCGTCGCCACCGGGTCGTGGATTTCGGAGCTCGTGCCGCAGTTGAAGGAACACGCCGTGCCGATCCGGCAGGTGGTCGCCTGGTACCAGCCGCGCGACGGCTTCGTGACCCAGCCGCAGCGCATGCCCGCCTTCATACGCGACGAGGGCGACGACGGCTCCTATTTCGGCTTTCCCGCCATCGGCGTCGACGGGGTCAAGATCGGCCGCCATGCGCATTTCCGCGAGCCGATCGATCCGAACGAGCCCAATCCACCGGTGAACGACGCCGATATGGCGCTCCTCGACGCCTTCATCGCCAGGCGCCTGCCGGCTGCGAACGGGATGCGCGTCAACGCCATCACCTGCCGTTATACAATGCTGCCGAGCGAGGATTTTCTGATCGACCTGATGCCCGGCAATCCGCGCATCGTCGTCGCCTCGCCTTGTTCCGGCCACGGCTTCAAGTTCACCAGCGTCATCGGCGAAATACTCGCAGACCTCGCTATCGATGGCCGCACCGACCTGCCGATCTCCGCCTTTTCGTTTGACACGATGGAAAGATTTATCGCGGCGCGGAAGTGAGTGACATGGTGATGGCTTTCCTTGCCACTTTATCGACACGTTTCCGGAAATGAGCGAGCATCTGTGAAAATGCGCCCTGCTCGTCTATATCGATGACACCACCGGCAGGCGCTTGCATTTGCGTTTGCCGGCTCGGAGAACAGTGCGGCTCCAGAAGCCGAATATCGTGCTGTCGCTCACCGAACAGGATCTCCGCACGCGGCGATGACCGATCCTCTCACAGGCCTTTACCGCTCGGCGCTGCTGGTCTTGTACCGACAACAGACAAAAAAATGGGCCGCGACCCTGTCAGGAGGCGGCCCATCGAGTACGAATTAAGTAACCTTATGCGGCGGCGGAGACGCTGCCTTCGGTCGGGACTTCCGCAATGGTCTTCAGGATCTGCGAAGCGATCTGGTAGGGGTCGCCCTGCGAGTTCGGGCGGCGATCTTCCAGATAGCCCTTGTAGTCGTTCTTGATGAACGAGTGCGGCACGCGGATCGATGCACCACGGTCGGCAACGCCGTAGGAGAACTTGTTCCACGGAGCAGTTTCGTGCTTGCCGGTCAGGCGCTTGTCGTTGTCAGGACCGTAGACATTGATGTGGTCCATCAGGTTCTTGTCGAAAGCGGCCATCAGGGCTTCGAAATAGGCCTTGCCGCCGACTTCGCGCATATAAGCGGTCGAGAAGTTGGCGTGCATGCCCGAACCGTTCCAGTCTGTGTCGCCGAGCGGCTTGCAGTGGTATTCGATATCGACGCCGTACTTTTCAGTCAGGCGCTGCAGCAGGTAGCGGGCCATCCACATTTCGTCGGCGGCGCGCTTGGAGCCCTTGCCGAAGATCTGGAATTCCCACTGGCCCTTGGCCACTTCGGCATTGATGCCTTCATGGTTGATGCCAGCTGCGAGGCAGATGTCGAGGTGCTCTTCGACGATCTGGCGCGCGATGCTGCCGACGTTCGAGTAGCCGACGCCCGTGTAGTAAGGGCCCTGCGGAGCAGGATAGCCAGCTTCCGGGAAGCCCAGCGGACGGCCGTTCTCGTAGAAGAAGTATTCCTGCTCGAAGCCGAACCAGGCGCCGGCATCGTCGAGGATGGTTGCGCGCGCGTTGGAGGAGTGCGGCGTAACGCCGTCCGGCATCATGACTTCGCACATGACGAGAACGCCGTTCATGCGCTCGCTGTCAGGGAAAACAGCAACTGGCTTCAGCACGCAATCGGAGCTGCGGCCTTCGGCCTGCATCGTCGACGATCCGTCGAAACCCCAGAGAGGCAGTTCCTCGAGAGTTGGGAATGCGTCGAATTCCTTGATCTGGGTCTTGCCGCGCAGATTGGGAACCGGCGTGCAACCGTCGAGCCAGATGTACTCGAGTTTATATTTCGTCATGGCGAACCTCTCATAGGTTTACGAAGCTAAGGTCAGTAAAGTCTGTCGGAGTGGGCGGCCCCGGATCTAGGCTGTCCACGTTTGCCAAGACACATGCATTTGCTATGCCAGTTTCGGCGCCCACCCCCTCTCAACACCATATCTCGGCGGCTTCGCACACTTCTTTAACCAGAATATGCTAAGATTCACATATTCAACGGGCCAGTGCACCGCGCTGGTGGCGACATCAGCTGCCTTTTCCGCAAGGTAAGCGCATCTTCCGGTTCGCTTACCGTGCAGCCTTGGCCGTCACAGGCTTGGCAATGATCTGTCAGCGTAAATTTACGCCACAAAATCACCACGATTTCCCTTGCGGAAAGCTGCGAATTGCCTACATATTCAACATAATGATTTCTTTTTAATCATTTCGAGCAAATGGCAGGCAGACATGTTACATTGAGAATGCCGGGAGTAGCGATCTCCACGGGGAAACGAAAGATAGACATCAATGGCAAACACACACGCAGAAACCGCAACGATTTACCAGTTTCCCATCGTCAGCCGTAACGTCCGACGAGACCTTGGCGCAGAAGCAACTGTCGTCTTGCTCGACCGAAAGCTCAACCGTTTTTCCGAAGGCGCGTTCGCCGACGCTGCCTATGGCGGCAGCTGGTATCATGACGCGGCTATCGAAGCCGAGCACAAGCCGAAGTCCTGATCCTAATCCAGCAGTCGATTTGCCGCGGCTTCTGCTACCTCGTAGTTTGCGGTGGCAGTTGAAAGCTGCACGCTACCACGCGCCAACCGGCTAGCGCGCGGAGGCCATCGCCCCCTGATCGCGGGAACATATCCAATCCTGACTGGTTGCTGCTTTCCAACCTCAGGAGCACATCATGGCCGAAGAATTCACGCCGAAACCACCTCTGCCGCTTGGCATCATCGAGCCCTCCGACGCACCGCTTGTCGATGAAGCTTTGGCGCAGCCGAAGGCCGACTTTTCCGATGCCGTCGCCGAACAAGTTGCCGCCCTCAAGGATGAGGTCGCCAGCCTTTCGATCGACATAGCCAACATGACAGATGCGGCGCGCACCAGGCTCAAGTCCAACGCAAACGCCGTCGAAGCGTTGGTGGATGAGACCGTCAGGCTGCACCCGGTCCTCAGCGTGCTGACTGCAGCCGGCATGGGCTATTTCCTGGCGCTGATCGTCCACGGCGTCGACCGCCACCGCTGATCAGCCCGCAATCCTCTCGTCGCCCTCGCGTCAGACTGCGACGCGGGTGGCGAAATTGCATCCGGGCATAGAACAAAGACCACGCGCTTGCGTTGTGTCAATGACGGAACTCTGGAGACACCCATGGTCGGCGACGAAAATCTCAAGACCTATCGCGCCAAGCGGGATTTCAAAAAAACGCAGGAGCCGAGCGGCGAAACAGAAATTGCCGAATCGAACAGAAGACGGTTCGTTATCCACAAGCACGACGCGACGCGGCTTCACTATGACCTGCGCCTGGAACTCGACGGCGTCTTCAAGTCCTGGGCAGTCACCAAGGGTCCGTCTCTCGATCCCAGCGATAAGCGGCTCGCCGTCGAAGTGGAGGATCATCCGCTCGACTACGGCGACTTCGAAGGCACAATCCCGAAAGGCCAGTATGGCGGCGGCACTGTGCTGCTGTGGGATCGCGGATACTGGGAGCTGGAAGGCAGCAAGACGCCGGAAAAGGCGCTTGAAGACGGCGATTTCAAATTCAGTCTCGAAGGCGAAAAGCTGCATGGCAGCTTTGTGCTTGTGCGCATGAAGAATGACCGGAACGGCGGCAAGCGAACCAACTGGCTGCTGATCAAGCATCATGACGACTATGCCGTGGATACCGGCGGCGAGAAAATTCTCGAGGAGGATAGCTCTGTCGCATCCGGCCGCTCGATGGAGACAATTGCCGCAGGCAACGGAAAGGCCCCCAAGCCTTTCATGCTGGCCGAGGCCGCCCCGTCTGCCAGTGCTGTCTGGGACAGCAGAGAGGGGCTGGCTGCAGAAGAACGCGCCGCAAAAGAGCCGAAGGGCAAGTCAGCCAAGGGCAAGGGCAAGGGCAAAACCGGCGCAGAGGAAAGCAGCTCCGCAATGCCGGATTTCATACCGCCCCAGCTTTGTGACACGGGCGCGCGGCCCCCGTCTGGTGAGGGCTGGGTACACGAAATCAAGTTCGATGGTTACCGCATCCAGATGCGGATAGTGGACGGTAGCGTCAGCCTGAAGACCCGCAAGGGCCTCGACTGGACAGATAAATTCAGCGCGATTGCCCGCGCTGCTGAGGCTCTGCCCGACGGCATTATCGACGGCGAAATCGCTGCACTCGACAGCCACGGCGCGCCGGACTTCGCCGCACTGCAGGCAGCCCTCTCGGAGGGAAAGACAGAGGATCTCGTGTTCTTCGCCTTCGATCTGCTGTTCGATGGCGGGGAGGACATGCGAGACCAACCTCTGTCAAAGCGCAAGACCCGCCTGCAGAAGATTTTGGACGATGCAAAGCCCGATGCCCGCATCCGGTTTGTCGAGCATTTCGACACTGGTGGCGACGCGGTCCTGCGCTCTGCCTGCCAGCTTTCCCTCGAAGGCATCATCTCGAAGAAGCTCGACGCTCCCTACCATTCCGGCCGTAGCCCGTCGTGGTCGAAGTCGAAATGCCGCGCCGGCCACGAGGTGGTGGTTGGCGGATGGGCAACGACCAACGGCAGGTTTCGCTCGCTTCTGGTTGGCGTCTACAGGGGCGATCATTTCGTCTATGTCGGCCGCGTCGGCACCGGATATGGCGAGGCGAAACTCAAGACGCTCGAACCAAGACTGGAAGCCGTCAAGGCGGATAAATCGCCATTCACCGGCATCGGTGCCCCGCGCAAGGATGCGAGCATTGTCTGGGCAAAGCCGGAGCTCGTTGCCGAGATCGAATTTGCTGGCTGGACGAATGACGGGCAGGTGCGCCAGGCGGCGTTCAAGGGCCTGCGCGACGACAAGCCCGCATCCGAGGTCGAGGCCGAAAAGCCTGCATCGCCTGTAAAGGTCGAGGTGCCGCATCCGGAAGAGAAAGTCCACGCAACCCGCCGGGGCGCAGCAGCCCGGGCGTCGGTTATGGGCGTGGCGATCTCCCATTCGGACAAGGCCATGTGGCCTGACGCCGGCGACGGCGAGCCGGTCACCAAGCTGGATCTTGCCCAGTATCTGGAGGCAGTGGGCCCGTGGATGATGGACCACATTGCCGGTCGGCCATGCTCGATAATCCGGGCGCCCGACGGCATCGACGGCGAGCAGTTCTTCCAGAGGCATGCAATGCAAAGCACATCGAACCTACTTGATCTCGTCACCGTATCGGGCGATCGCAAGCCCTATCTCGAAATTGATCGTATCGAAGGCCTTGCCGCGGTGGCGCAAGTCGCGGCGCTCGAGCTCCACCCGTGGAATTGCCTGCCGAAAAAACCCGAAGTGCCCGGGCGACTGGTATTCGACCTCGACCCGGGCCCGGACGTGCCGTTTTCGACCGTGGTCGAGGCTGCGCGCGAGTTGCGCGACCGGCTGGAGGAGCTTGGCCTTGTCAGCTTTTGCAAGACCACCGGCGGCAAGGGCCTGCACGTCGTCACACCTCTCTCGGAAGGCAAGACGGCGCTGACATGGCCGGAGGCGAAGACGTTTGCCCACGACCTGTGCCTTCAGATGGCCCATGACGCCCCTGACCGATACGTCGTCAACATGGCAAAGAAGCTCCGAAACGGACGCATCTTCCTCGATTACCTGCGCAACGACCGCATGGCGACGGCAGTCGCCCCACTTTCGACACGCGCGAGACCGGGCGCGACGGTGTCGATGCCAATACTGTGGTCGCAGGTGAAGTCCGATCTAGACCCTAAACGCTTCACCATCCGTACCGTGCCCGCCCTCCTTAAGAAGAGTTCGGCCTGGGAGGACTACGACGACGGCGCCCGCCCGCTCGCCCCGGCGGTGAAGCGGCTCGCAAAATCGCGCGCGGACGCGGCATGATGGCGGTGAAGGCAGGCCGGAAAGGCAAGAAGGCTGGAGCCAGCAAGGGAGACCTGCTTGGCATCGCGCTCGATACACCCCCGATGGAGGCGCGCTCCGCCGAGGCGTTGCCGCAGGGCGATGGCTGGCAATACGAACCGAAGTGGGACGGCTTTCGCTGCCTCGCGTTCAAAAACGGCGACGATGTCGCGCTTCATGCGAAATCCGGCAAACCTCTCGGACGCTACTTTCCGGAGGTACTCGCCCTGCTGGCCGAAATTCCGGCCGAGAGGTTTATTATCGACAGCGAGTTGGTGATCGAAGTCGACGGCCACCTCTCGTTCGAAGCGTTACAGATGCGGCTTCATCCGGCGGAAAGCCGCATTCGAAAGCTCTCCGCCGCCACGCCTGCTCGTCTCGTCATGTTCGACATGCTGCTGTCTTCGGACGGAATGCCACTCGTCGACCTGCCGATGTCCGAGCGCCGCAATGCGCTCGAGAGCTTCGCAAAGCAGAATCCCCGTCCGCGGCAGATGGTACTGTCGCCCTTCACGACCGATCTTACCCAGGCGGAACGCTGGCTTTCCTCGTCGGGAAACAGTGCCACTGACGGCGTCGTTGCGAAACGTCGCGATGGCGCCTACGAGCCCGGTATCCGCGCAATGTTGAAGGTGAAGAGGCTACGTACTGCGGATTGCGTCATCGGCGGCTTTCGCTATGAGAGCCACAGTGCAGAAGTCGGCTCGCTGCTGCTCGGCCTCTACAATGAGGAGGGCAAACTCGATCACGTTGGCTATACCTCGACCATTTCAGACGAGGAACGGCCGGACCTGACGAAACGGCTTGAAGCGCTGCAGTCACCACCGGGTTTCGGCGGAAAGGCGCCGGGGGGGCCCAGCCGGTGGACGACCGAACGCAGCGCCGCGTGGCAGCCCCTTCGGCCGGAACTTGTGGTCGAGGTCCGGTTCGACCAGGTGACTGGCCAACGGTTCCGTCACGGAACGAAGCTGGTGCGCTGGAGACCCGACAAGGATCCGCGCCAGTGCACATTCGAGCAGATAGCCCCGCCTCTTGCACCGGACGAGGTCGATTAGGGTGAATGCAAACTGGCCCGGAGAGAGCCCTACCCGGCCTTCGCGGTTAGCCATTCACTGATATGGGAAACGGTATCGCGGTAAAACGTCTCGTACAGCGACTGCGAGACGTAGCCGATATGCGGTGTTGCCAGCATATTGGGGAGCGTCCGGAATGGATGATCCGGCAGCATCGGTTCGACGTCGAAGACATCCACTGCAGCCCCTGCGATGGCATCGCGCCTGAGCGCATCGATCAGCGCTGCCTCCGTGACGATCGGGCCGCGCGAGCTGTTGATGAGGAAGGCGGTCGGCTTCATCAGCGCAATCTCGCCAGCTCCGACCAGTCCGCGACTGCGATCGCTGAGTACGAGGTGCACGCTCAGGAAATCGGATTGCCGGAACAGAGCCTCTTTCGAGACCAGCGTCGTCCCGAACTGTTCGGCCTTTTCTGCCGTCAGGTTCTGGCTCCAGGCGATGGTCTTCATGCCGAATGCGTGGGCGATGGTCGCGACCCGCGAGCCGACATTGCCAAGCCCGAGCAACCCGAGTGTCCGGCCGTTGAGATCGGAACCGATCGAACGCTGCCAGCCGCCGGAGCGAAGCGAGGCATTCTCGCTGGCGACGTGGCGGGCAACGCCGAGGATCAGCGCCCATGTCATTTCCACGGTGGCCGTAGATGCATAACCCGTGTGCTTGACGACGATGCCGCGTTCCGCCGCGGAGGCCACATCGATCGAGGCATTGCGCGCACCGGTCGAGACGATGAGCTTCAGGTTGGGCAATTGCGCAAGCAGCTCGGCCGGCATCGGCGTGCGCTCGCGCATGACGCATATCACATCGAACGGCGCCAGCCGCTGGACGAGTTTCTGCCGGTCGGCGAGGTGATCGTTAAAGACGGTGACCTCGGCCCGCCTGGTCACATCCGACCAGTCGGCAAGCGTCAGGGCCACATTCTGATAGTCGTCGAGGACTGCGATTTTCATCTCTGTTCCTTCAAGGGCTGATACGCCTAACCTAGGAACGAAGAACCGATTTCACAGGTCTGAAACGTCGGACCGCGACCGATCAGCCGCCGCAGGTGCGCAGCTGGCTGTTGTAGGTCGAGGCGATGCCAGCGGCCCTACGTGCGGTGCGCTGCAGCTCGCCGTTGGAGCGGAAGCTGCCGCGGCTGTAGCCGTCGTGGCCGACATAATAGGCCATGTAGAGATTGTAGGTGTCGTTCAGCGCGATGCCGTTCTGCTGGTGGCTTTGCGCGTGGTACCAACCGATAAAGTTTATCGAGTCGGCAAAATTGGTCCGCCGTGCCGACCAGTGGCCGGTTGCACGCTGGTAGCGCGACCATGTGCCATCGAGAGCCTGGGCATAGCCATAGGCACTGGAAGGGCGCGTCCAGGGAATGAAACCGAGCAGCATGGTGCGCGGCGGCCGTGCATAGGGCTTGAAGCTGGATTCGACATAGATGGTCGCCATCAGCACCGGCACGGGGACGCCATACTCGCGCGCGGTCCTTTCGGCGGCCCGTCGCCAGTTGTTGAAAAGACCATCGCGCTGCTCGAAAATCGCGCAGCTGTTGCGGATCTGATGGGGCGCCGTCGCGCAACTGGACAACACGACAAGGGCGGCGATAAACAATTTACGCATCGCAAACTCACTCTCTTCTGAGAGATGAATAAGCGGTAAACGTTAAAAACGGGTTTTTATCGAGTCCGGGAATCGCACAGCGTGATTTCCGGCGAAATGCACCTGCAAACGGGGAGAAGACAATGCCGGAAACCATCCGCCCGATGCCAGGCGAGGCAGGCATCCTCGAATTCCTGCAGCTGTGCGACAGCTTCTATCCGGCCGATGCCGTCGATGCGTCGATTGACCAGCAGCGTCTCTGGTACGATGCACTCTGCGCTCGGTTCGACAGGCCAATGCCGGACGGCATGACGGCAGAAGACATCCCGATTGGCACCGTCCCGACCCGGCGATATCGCCCCGCCGACGTGCGGACGTCGACGAAACTGCTCTATCTGCATGGCGGCGGCTATGTCGTCGGCTCGCTGTCGAGCCATCATTCGATCTGCGCCGAGATCGCCGACACTGCGGGCGCCGAACTGATTGCCGTCGATTACCGCCTGGCCCCGGAACATGTCTGGCCGGTGCAGACGGACGATTGCTTCACGGTGCTGAAGCTGCTGCTCGGCGATGGCGAGACGGTCGTCGTCATCGGCGACAGCGCCGGTGGCAATCTCGCGGCAGGCCTAGCGCTCAGGGCGCGCGACGAGGGGCTGTCGGGAATTGCCGGGCAGGTGCTGATCTATCCGGCCCTCGGCGGCGATCTTGTTTCCGGCTCCTATGAGGAAATGGCCGATGCCCCCGGGCTGACGACGGCAGACGCTGCCTATTACCGCGCCATCCTCAAGGCGCCCGCAGACGAGCCCGTCGCCCATCCGCTGCTGACCCGGACCTGTGCGGGCCTGCCGCCAGCCTACATCACGGTCGCCCATTTCGATCCGCTGCGCGACGACGGAAGACTTTATGCCGGACGGCTTGCCGCTGACGGCGTCGAGGTCTGGTTCCGCGAGGAGCCGCAGATGGTGCATGCCTGGCTGCGGGCCCGCCATATGAGCGACGGCGCACAGGCAGGCTTTCGCGCACTCTGCATCGCGGTCAGCCGATTTGCCGGCACGCTCTGATCACATCATGTCGCGCGGCACGGCCTTGTCGAAGGTCTTCTCGAAGACCTTCGCCTCGCCCTCGTAGCCGATGACCGAACCGCCGATCAGCCACTCCGTCGCCGTGCAGGCAATCGTCGCGGTCGACACGGTGCGGACGAACCAGCCGGGCCGCTGCATGTCGCAGGTCCACACCGATTTGCCCTTCATAGACAACGGATCGTTGGCGGAGATCGACCACACCTCGTCACGCAGCTGGCGCGTCGACAGGCCGGTGCCGGGATGCTCGAACAGGCCGGTATCTTCATAGACGCAATAATCCGTGCGACCGGCGGAGAGATCGCGCACGACCTGGCGCTTCGTCTCGCCGGGCTTGTGCTCGATATACTTCGGCAGCGGATCGGGGTTATCCGGCTGTTTCATCTCGAACAGCTGGTGTTCGCCGAGCAGCGGCATAGCCAATCCTATAGAGGCGAGATCGATGGTCACGCCTTCGTCGACGGGTGGCGGCAGCAGCATCGGCCAGTAGGCAGTCGACAGCGACAGGCGGATGCGGTGGCCGGCCTGGAAGCGATAGCCGCAGGCATCGAGCACTAGGCGGATCTGCGTCGGCTCGCCCGGCACCATTGGCTGCGGCTCGGCATTGCTGTCACGATGGGCGAGATTGAGAACGCCAAAGGTCACTCGCGTCGCGGTGCCGTCCGGATGGATATCGACGATGCGGGCGCAGAGATTGGCAAGTTCGGCGTGCGCGCGGACCGTCAGCGTCAGTTCGGGGCGCCCGAGGAAGTCATGGGCTTCCGTCAGCACCGGCGTCTGGAACACCAGCGAGCCGCCATCGTCGCCGCGCTGGTCGAGTGCCATCTCGGCATCCGGCTTGAGGGTGAACCATTCGCCGGATGCGGTGCCCGTGTCGAGCGGCGACTTCAGGAAGACCGGGTGCTCCGGCGCATGCGGGATCGGCACCCCTTCCATCAGCGTCCCGAATTGCTCGACATAAAAGCACTGCATCTCCGGTTGCTGCCATTCGGGCTTGGAAACCCAGAAGCCGGGATCGACATCGCGGCGGGTCGCGGGCTTCGGGGCATCAAGCGTGAAGGCACGCACCTGCGGGAGGTTTTCGATACCGTTGTCCTCGCCGCGCAGCCAGCGGTTCCACCAGGCAATCGCCTCGCCATGGAAATCGGCACGCGGTTTCGGCCAGGCGAAATGCGGATATTTGTGCACCCATGGGCCGATCAGCGCCTTGGCCTTGCCGCCCAGTCCCTCGACGGCTTTCAGCGGTGTGTTGCGGTAACCATCGGCCCACCCGGCGATTACAAGGGCCGGAACCTTGAAGGCCGAGAAATCGTCGCTGATCGATCCATGTTGCCAGAATGCGTCGCGACGCTGGTGCTGCAACCATTCCTCCATGAAGAAGGGCTCGTTTTCCAGCCGCTCCATCCACATCTCGCGCCAGCGCTCGCCGACGATCTCGGGGTCGGGTGCGCGCGACTGGTAGGCGAGCATGGTCGCCGCCCAGGAGAGCTGCGCCGAGAGATGGCAGCCGTCCTTGTAGTGAATGTCGTCATTATAGCGATCGACGGTCGAGGCGATCGAGATCACCGCCTTCAGCGCCGGCGGATTGAGGGCTGCCGCCTGCAGGCAGTTGAAGCCACCCCAGGAAATCCCCATCATGCCGACAGACCCATTCGACCAGGACTGCGCCGCGATCCATGCGATCAGCTCGCAGGCGTTGGCGAGCTCCAGCTCGGTATATTCGCCATCGATGACGCCATCGGATTCGCCCGACCCCCGGATATCGACGCGCACCCCGGCAATACCGGCGGCCGCAAACACAGGATAGGTGGATTCGTCGCGCGGGCTGGTTCCATCACGCTTGCGATACGGCAGGAACTCGAACACCGCCGGCACCGGATCCGCCTCGGCATTGTCGGGCATCCAGATACGGGCAGCGAGCCGCGTGCCATCGGCAAGCGTGATCCACTGGTTTTCGATGACGGTGAAGGGGCGGTCAGTCATGGCATTCCATTTCAAAGGCGATCTGCAAGGGTCTCAGGCATTCAACAGTCTTCTGGCTTTCATTCCTGCGGTTGGCTGTCTTCATCGGCAAGCACGTCCATACCAAACCGGACGCCGGGTAGATTTCGGTAATCATCCAGGGAAAGGATGATCGCCACTTTCTCGCCGTTGCGAGTGATGATTGTGGGCTCGCTTGCCACCGCATCCTTAACAAGCGCGGACAACTTTTTCTGCGCCTTCTCGAGCTCGATCTCACGCAGGTCTCGCCTCCTAGAGTGTTTTCCACGGTATGCGTTTGCCGACAGTTTGAGAACTCACCTCTCGTCGTCCTCGGGCCTGTCCCGAGGATCTGCCGAAGCCAGTTTCATGACCGTCCGCAGATGCTCGGGACAGGCCCGAGCATGACGAGTGGCAAATGCTTGAGGAGGGGCTGGAGAGCACGACACTCACCACCCTCATTCCTGTGCTCGTCACAGGAATCCAGCGCACCCAAGTCCTTGGGTGCAAAAGACTCCTCAACTCCCTCATACCTGTGACGAGCATAGGTATGAGGGAGAGATTGAACTAGGCCCAGGAAACTCCGGGATGTCAGGCAGAACCGCACGGACTATACCACACTTTCCCGGGCATCTTTCCAAACCCGCATCACAACTCAATTCCCGGCGCTCTCCATCTTCCGCGTCGTCAGCACCTTCTCCAGCCAGCCGATCTCCATTTCCGGCACCGATTTCAGCAACAGGTCGGTGTAGTCATCGAAGGGTGGCGATAGCACCGTCGATTTCGGGCCGAACCGCACCAGCTTGCCGCGATGCATGACGGCGACGCTGTCGGCGATGGCGCGCACGATGGCGATGTCGTGGGTGATGAAGATGTAGGAGAGCTGCTTTTCCTCCTGCAGCTTCATCAGCAGGTTGAGGATGCCTTCCGCGACCAGCGGATCCAGCGCCGAGGTCGGCTCGTCGCAAAGGATCAGCTCCGGATTGGCGGCAAGCGCACGGGCGATGGCGACGCGCTGCTTCTGGCCGCCGGAGAGTTCGGCCGGATAGCGATCGACGAAACCGGTGCCCATCTCGATCTGCTCGAGAAGCTCTTTCACCCGGGCTGTCTTTGCCGCGCCGCGCAGGCCATAATAGAAGGTCAGCGGCCGGCCGATGATATCGCGCACCGTCTGGCGCGGGTTCATCGCCGTGTCGGCCATCTGGTAGATCAGCTGGATGCGCCGAAGATCGTCGTTCGAGCGCCCGTTCAGCGCCGGCGACAGCGATTTGCCGTCGAACGAGACGCTGCCCTGCTGGGGCGGCAGCAGGCCCGTTATGACGCGCGCCAGCGTAGATTTTCCGGACCCGGATTCACCGACGATCGCCAGCGTCTGGCCCTTCGGCACATGCAGCGTGACGTCGAACAGCACCTTGAAGCCGTTCGAATAGCCGGCAGTGATGTTCTCGACCTTCAGCAGCGTGTCCGTCTGGACGGCAGCCTCGGTCCGCAGCGCCTGGCGGACGTTGACGAGCGCCTGCGTATAGGCCTCGCGCGGCGCCTCGATGATTTGCTGGGCGGTGCCGTATTCCACTGTCTTGCCGTTGCGTAACACCATGATGTCGTCTGAAATCTGGGCAACGACGGCAAGGTCATGGGTGATATAGAGGGCCGCCGTGTTGGTCGCCTCGATGGCGTGCTTGATGGCGGCGAGGACGTCGATCTGGGTCGTCACGTCGAGCGCCGTGGTCGGCTCGTCGAAGACGATCAGCTCCGGGTTGGAGCACAGCGCCATCGCGGTCATGGCGCGCTGCAATTGCCCGCCGGAGACCTGATGCGGATAGCGCTCGCCAAACGTCTCGGGGTTGGGCAGGCCGAGGACACGAAATAGATAGAGCGCGCGGGTCCGGGCCTCTTCCCTGGTCATCAGGCCGTGCTTGACGGAGGCCTCAATGACCTGTCCGCCGAGCCGGTGCGCCGGATTGAAGGCGGCCGCAGCCGATTGTGCCACGTAGCAGACGCGGGCGCCGCGCACCCGGCGGATGCCGGATTTGCCAAGCGCCAGAAGGTTCTCACCGTCGAGCAGCACTTCCCCGCCGGTGATCTCGGCGCCCCCGCGACCGTAGGCAAGTGCCGACAGGCCGATGGTCGACTTGCCCGCGCCGGATTCGCCGATGAGGCCGAGCACCTTGCCCTTGGCGAGATCGAAAGAGACATCGTCGACGATAGTCACGCGCTTCGGCGGTTCGCCGGGCGGATAGCTGGTGGCCTCGATCTTCAGGCCGCGTACCGAAAGCAGCTCAGGCATCGCCACGTCCTCCCTTGAGGCTGGACGTCCGCTTCAACAGCCAGTCGACCACCAGATTGACACAGATGGCGAGCGCCGCGATGGCCCCGCCGGGCAGGAGCGCAGCAGTGATGCCGAAAATGATGCCGTCCTTGTTGTCTTTCACCATGCCGCCCCAGTCTGCAGTCGGCGGCTGGATGCCGAGACCAAGGAAGGAGAGGGTGGAAAGAAACAGGATGGCGAAGGCAAAGCGCAGGCCGAACTCCGCCAGCAGCGGCGACAGCGTGTTTGGCAGGATTTCGCGAAAGATGATCCAGATCTTGCCTTCGCCACGCAGCTTTGCCGCCTCGACGAACTCCATGACCGCCACGTCGAGCGCCACGGCGCGACCGAGACGGTAGACGCGGGTACTGTCGAGAACAGCCATGACCAGGATCAGCACGACCAGGTTCTGCGGCAGCACCGCCAGAACCACCAGCGCGAAGATCAGCGTCGGGATCGACATCATCAGGTCGTTGAAGCGCGACAGCACGGTGTCGATCACGCCGCGCGAGACGGCCGCGGTAAACGACAGAATGATGCCGAGCGAGAACGAGATCAGCGTCGCACCGAGCGCCACGGACAGCGTCGTACGGGCGCCGAAGATCAGGCGCGAGAGAATGTCGCGGCCGAGATTGTCGAGCCCGAAGTAGAATTGCCCGTCGGCCGGCGCCCAGACCTCGCCGACGACCTCGGTCTCGCCATGCGGGGCGATCCACGGCGCGAATATGGCGCAGACCAGCGCCAGCAGGATGCCTGCCATGCCGACCCAGGCGGTGATGGGGATCTCTCTCAATCTCATCGCGGATGCCTCAGACGGGGGTTGGCGACAATGGCAAGGATGTCGGCCACCATGTTCAAGAGGATGTAGACGGCAGCAAAGATCAGGCCGCAAGCCTGGACGACGGGCATGTCGCGCACTGTCACGGCGTCCACCATGTACTGGCCCATGCCGGGATAGACGAACACCACCTCGACCACGACCACGCCGACGACGAGGTAGGCAAGGTTCAGCGCCACGACGTTGATGATCGGCGCCAGCGCATTCGGCGCCGCATGCCGGACGATGGAGCGGAAGGCGCTGAGGCCTTTCAGTTCCGCCGTCTCCATATAGGCCGACGACATCACCGAGAGGATCGCTGCCCGCGTCATCCGCATCATGTGGGCGAGCACGACGAGAACAAGCGTCGCCGTCGGCAGGGCAATTGCCTGCAGGCGGTCGTAGAGGTTCATTTCGGCATAGACGGTGGCGGGGAAGGTGGCGACGCCGAACTTGACGGCGAAGAACATGATCAGCAGGTAGCCGATGAAGAACTCCGGCAGCGAGATCGCCGCCAGCGATACGATGTTGATGATCTTGTCCGGCAGCCGGTTGCGGAAATGCACCGACAGCATGCCTAGCCCGACGGCCAGCGGCACCGAGATCAATGCCGCAAATCCGGCGAGAAACAGCGAATTTCCGAGCCTCAGGCCGATCTGCTCGCTCACCGAATTCTGGCTCGCCCAGGAGGTGCCGAAGTCGCCGACCATGGCATGGCCGAGCCATGAGAAATAGCGCGACAGGAGCGGCTGGTTGAGGCCTAGCTGATCGCGAATGTTGGCGATGGCCTGCGGCGTCGCCGACTGGCCGAGATAGGTGGAGGCAAAATCGCCGGGCAGCGCCTGCAGGCCGACGAAGATCAGCAGCGAGACGGCAAACAGCAGGACGATGCTGAGGATGAGACGCTCGAGGATCAGCGCCGCCAGTGGAAACTTCTCGCGCAGCCTGCGGCCGGGAAGACCGTCGGTGTCGATCGAATTGGACATGGGCTGACCGCCTTTTCTGAAACGGATAGGGCTTTTCTGAAACTTGAGGGGGTGGATCGGGGGCGAGACGCCCGCGATCCACACTCCAGTCTGGCGGACGGCGCATCGGCCGCCCGGTTTCAGTCTCAGGCGTCGAGCCAGACGCGGGTGGCAACATAACCGTTCGACATGTCGTTGCCGATGTCCTGGACATAGTTCATCAGCTTCTTAGAACCGGCGTTCACGAAGTCGTTGAACATCGGCAGGATGGTGCCGCCTTCGTCGCGGACCATCATGGCCATCTGGCGATAGAGGTCCTTGCGCTTGGTCTCGTCCAGTTCGGCGCGGGCTGATACCAGCAGCTTGTCGAAATCCGGGCGCTTGAAACGGGTGTCGTTCCAGTCAGCGGTGGACAGATAGGCGCCGGAATAGAACTGGTCCTGCGTCGCGCGGCTGCCCCAGTAGGAGGCGCTGAACGGCTGCTTGTTCCAGACGTTGGTCCAGTAGCCATCGGCCGGCTCGCGCTTGATCTCGAGGTTGATGCCGGCCTTCTTGGCGCTCTGCTGGAACAGCACGGAGGCATCGACGGCACCGGGGAAGGCAACTTCCGAGGTCCGCATCAGGATCGAACCGTCATGGCCGGACTTCTTGTAGTGGAACTTCGCCTTGTCCGGATCGTACTTGCGCTGCTCGATGCCATCTGGAAACAGCGCATAGGTGCTGTTGATCGGGAAGTCGTTGCCGAGCGAGCCGTAGCCGCCAAGGATGCGCTTGACCATTTCCTCGCGGTCGATGGCGTATTTCAGCGCGAGACGCAGGTCGTTGTTGTCGAACGGTGCGGTGTTGCAGTGCATGATGAAGACGTAGTGACCGCCGCCGGCCGTCGTCAGAAGCTGGACGTTCGGGACGCGTTTCAGAAGATTTACCGTCTTCGGATCGATGCGGTTGATGCAGTGGACCTGGCCGGAGGTAAGCGCGGCGACGCGGGCTGTCGCGTCGTTCATGGTGATCAGCTCGACGCTGTCGACATAACCGCGATCCGTGCGCCAGTCGTTCGGGTTCTTCTCGAAGGTCATGCGCACGCCGGCCTGGAAGTTGGCCACCTTGTAGGCGCCGGTGCCGATCGCCGCCGTCGGGTTGTCCATGCCGCCGTTCGGCTGGATGACGAGGTGGTAGTCGGTCAGGAGCGCCGGCATGTCGGCATTGCCCTGGTCGAGGGTAATGACGAGATCGCCGTTCTGGTTCTCGATCTTAGTCAGCGACTTCATCATGCCGAGAGCGCCGGACTTCGACTTTTCGTCGGAATGGCGGTGCAGGGTGGCGACCACGTCGTCGATGGTCATTTCCTTGCCATCGTGGAACTGCACGCCCTTGCGGATCTTGAATGTCCAGATCTTGGCGTCAGGCGACGATGTCCAGGATTCGGCGAGTGCCGGAAGTGGCTTGCGTGTCTGCGGATGGGTCTCCACCAGGGTGTCGCCCCAGGTCCGCACCGCAACGAACATGACCTGCGAGGTAGCCGATGCCGGATCGATGCTGTCGGTCGACGAGCCGCCCTCCAGCCCGAGCTTCAGGTGGCCGCCCTTTTTCGGCGTCTGCGCCATGGCGCTGGTGGCAAACATCGCGTCGGCGGCGGCAAGCGTGATACCGGCGGCCATGGCGCGACCCATGAATTCGCGGCGGTTCATGCCCCCCGAGGTGACACGACCGGTCAGATATTTCGTAAACTCGCTCATTCCCTGTTCCTCTTCTCTGGTTGTTATTAGACTTCGTATCCCGGCTGCCGTTTTCGGCGTTAACTTCCCGGTCCGATCCATTGCCGACGACTATACGGAGATAGCAGCCAATTCAAACCCTTGATCGATCTCCCTGATAAATTCGCCGCATCTTTTAGTGACCGGATGCGCGGCAATCCTCGACGTTTATCGGCGGATCGGCTGCCCGCCCGCCATCGGTTTCACCCTGCAGTAATGGCGGGTTCACGACCGATTGCAGCGGTTGAAAGCGACAGAAACTACCCCCGATGCGACGATGCGGACCGGCATCCCTGCCAATCCGCCCATCGATCTCCAGGCTGTCGCCGCGCGGCCCGAATCCCGGGCAAGCGGCACCGATTGCGTTCCCCATCCTACCCCTGTCGTTTCTGCCCGACATGCCGTCCCACTCCCTCCGGCGGAGGCAGCGTCGCATGGGCACCGGCGATGGCCATGATCCTGTTCAGGATAATTTCCGGCGCCGGCATCGCCTTGCCAGCCTTGGAATCCACGTGAAGCAGCATCTGCTCGGCGGTGGCGATCGCTTCGCCCGTCTCGCTGTTGTGGATCGTGTGGAAAACCTGCAGCCGCTTGTCGTCGGCAAAAAGAACCTGGCAGGTGGCATGGATCGGCTGTCCGAGTTTCGCTTCGCCGAGATGCCGGATATGGGTCTCGACGGTGTAGTAGCTGTGCCCGTCCCTGACATAGCCGAGATCGACGCCGACGAGCCGCAGCAGCGCATCCGACGTGTCGCCGAACACCTGCAGGTAGCGATGCTCGGTCATATGGCCGTTATAGTCGACCCAGGCCGGGCTGACCTTGGTCTCGACCAGTGTCAGCGGCCGCGCCGTGTCGTGCAGCGTATCGCGCCTACCGCCCTCGGCCCAGAGGCCGTCCTCGAAATCCTTCAACAGCTTGCCGGCACCCCAGCCCCTGCCGCCGTCGCCGCCCTTCAACGTCTGCAGGATGCCGACGAGGTTTTCGTCGCGGATGCGCTCGAGTTCGCGGATCGAGCGGCCGCCGGCCTGCTCGTCGGATTGCCGGCCGATCTTTTCCACCAGTGCGTCGTCGAGATCGACGACATCGGTGAGCTTGCTCCAGGGCCAGGCGAGGCACGGGCCGAACTGCGCGAGGAAATGCCGCATGCCGGCTTCGCCCCCGGCAATACGGTAGGTCTCGAACAGCCCCATCTGCGCCCAGCGCAGGCCGAAGGAATAGCGGATGACGTCGTCGAGCGTCTCGACCGTGCAGATATCGTCCCTGATCAGCCATAGCGCTTCGCGCCACAGCGCCTCCAGCAGGCGGTCGCCGACAAACGCCTCGATCTCCTTGGCGATATGGACGCCCTTCATGCCGATGGGCACCAGACGCTCTATTGCCGCCCTGATCGTTTCGGCGGAGGTCTTCTCGCCACCGACGATCTCGACCAGCGGCAGCAGGTAGACCGGGTTGTAGGGATGAGCGACGAACAGGCGTTCCGGGTGGCGCATGTCGCGCTGCAGGTCGGTCGGCAGCAGGCCCGAGGTCGAGGAGCCGATCAGCGCGTCCGGCCGGGCGGCCGCATCGATCTGGTTAAGCACGCCGCGCTTGAGGTCGAGCCGCTCCGGCACGCTCTCCTGGATCCAGTCCGCATCGGCAACCGCTTCCTCGAGGCTTGCCGTGAACGTCAGCTGACCCCGCGCCGGCAGCGGCGCCCCGGTCAGCATCGCATAGGCCCGCTCGGCATTGGCCAGCACTTCGCCGACGATCCGCTGCGCGTCCGGATGCGGATCGAACACCTTGACGTCGATGCCGGCCAAGAGAAACCGCGCGATCCACCCCCCGCCGATAACGCCACCGCCGATGCAGGCCGCTCTGTTGATTTTGGTCATAGTGGCTCCTGCCATGCTCTAACTTCCGTCGTACGACCCATATTGCTACCGCTTCGTCAGCTTCAGCTTCCGCCGCACCTCGTCCGGCCCGATAATGCGACCGCCCATGCCTTCGACGACGGTGACGGCTTTTTCGACCAGCTGGGCATTGGTGGCGAGCTTTCCCTTGCCGACATAGAGATTATCCTCCAGCCCAACGCGGACGTTGCCGCCTGCAAGGATGGCGGCTGCCGGATAGGCCATGGCGTTGCGGCCGATTGAGAACGCCGAAAATGTCCAGCTCGGCGGCACATTGTTGACCATCGCCATGAAGGTATTGAGATCGTCGGGCGCTCCCCACGGGATACCCATACAGAGCTGGATCAGCACCGGGTCCTCGATCAGGCCTTCCTCGACCAGCTGCTTGGCAAACCACAGGTGGCCGGTGTCGAAGGCCTCGATCTCCGGGCGGACGCCGAGGTCGGTCATCTTCTTCGCCATGGCACGCAGCATGCCCGGCGTGTTGGTCATTACGTAGTCGCCGAGCGAGAAATTCATCGTGCCGCAGTCGAGCGTGCAGATTTCCGGCAGGCACTCGGCGACGTGGGCAACACGGTCCGTGGCGCCGCCCATGTCGGTGCCGACAGGGTTGAGCGGCAGCGGATTTTCGACATCGCCGAAAATCATGTCGCCGCCCATGCCCGCCGTCAGGTTCAGCACGACGTCGACCTCGGAGGCGCGGATGCGGTCCGTGAGCTCCCGGTAGAGTTCGATGCGGCGGCTGCCAGCACCGGTTTCGGGGTCACGAACATGACAATGGACGATGGCAGCGCCGGCCCTTGCGGCATCGATGGCGGATTCAGCGATCTGCTTCGGGGTAACCGGCACATGGGCGGACTTCGAAGCCGTATCGCCGGCACCGGTGACGGCACAGGTGATGAACACATCGCGATTCATGGCAAGAGGCATTTGGGGGTCTCCATTGGTTGACCGGATTACGCGGTATGACGGAGAGGATTGCTTTGCATTTTCGGAAGCAGATTATACATTATCGGAAACGGACCTCGATCCCTATGCTGACCTCGTCGAACGCCCCGCTGGATATCGACCTGCTGATCCTGCCGGAGACCAACCTGATCCTTATCGCCTCGGTCATCGAGCCGCTGCGGGGCGCCAACCGCATTGCCGGCAGCGAGATCTACCGGTGGCGATTGTTCACCCCCAACGGCGCTCCGGTGCAGACGACGAGCAATATCCAGATCCCCGTAGACGCCGCCTTCCGTCCGGGCAGGGAGACAACGCCGCTGTTCGTGCTCGGTGCCTACAACTGGCAGCGCAGCGTCACGCCGGCCCTGAAGATGCAGCTGTCCCAGACCGCGCGCTATCGCACGGTCATTGCCGGCATCGAATCCGGAACATGGCTGCTGGCGGAAGCAAGCCTGCTCGACAACGTGGCGGCCACGACCCATTGGGAGGATTTCGACGATTTTGCCGCGGCCTATCCGCAGGTACGGATGGTGCGCGAGCGCTTCGTCATCGACGGCAAACGCATCACCACCGGCGGCTCGCTGCCAACGGTCGACCTGATGCTCGAAATCATCCGGCGGCGGCAGGGCTATTCGCTGGCGCTGGAAGTAACTCGGCTCTTCATCTACGAGCAGGCCGGCTCCCGCAGCACCACGCAGGTCATGCCATCGACGGCCGTGTTCGGGATGAACGATCCCCGCGTCGCTCACGCGGTGCGGCTTATGGAGGAGACCGTCGAGCAGCCCCTGTCGCTCACCCGCCTCGCCAGGCGCGCAGGGCTCAGCGCCCGCCATCTGCAAACGCTGTTCCGCGAAAGCGTCGGCGTCGCGCCCCACGTCCACTACCTCGCGCTCCGCCTCAACGCCGCCCGCCGCAAGGTGATCGAGACACCCGCCACCTTCGCTGACATCGCCGCCGCCACCGGCTTCAACTCCGCCTCCGCCTTCTCCCGCAGCTACCGCACCCAGTTCGCCGAAAGCCCCACCCAAACCCGCAACCGCATCGGCCGGAGGGTTTGAGCGGGCCATGGGAGAAGAAAGGAGAAGAATATCGGCGGGTAACCAGGCTTCAATTTTTGATTGTACCTATTGATATACTCGCGCAAAGATACGGCGATGAAAGGCTACGTCTACATACTCGCATCGAAACGCAACGGTACGCTTTACATCGGCGTGACGCGGGATATGGCCGGCCGGCTTTACGACCACCAGAATGAACTGACCCCCGGCTTCACCTCGCGACACGGTGTGAAAACGCTGGTCTGGTTCGAGGAGCACGATCTGCTGACAGCCGCGATCACCCGCGAGAAGACGATGAAAAAGTGGCCCCGACAATGGAAGCTAAACCTGATCGAGACCACCAACCCGGATTGGCAAGACATCTCCCACTATCTTCACGGCCTGTAGAACGGTGGAAACCCGGCACGACGGCGCTGGAGTCGCCCACAAGCGGTAACCCTCGCACGTGTAGGCTCGTCACAAGCATAGGTGTGTGGCGCGGATCCACTGAGCAGGCATTGAAAAATATATCCATAACTGCCAAACGCTTCAAACTCCAACCTCGCCCTGACGCCCCCGGCTCCCTCATTCCTGTGCTCGTCACAGGAATCCAGTCACGGCGCGTCTGCGCCGTGAGAGGACTCTCTGTTGGTGAGAAAAGTGTTTATCGCCCAAGGACTTGGGCGGCTGGATTCCTGTGACGGGCACAGGAATGAGGGTGTTGTGCGCATCTAAGGCGAAGTTGGGCCTTAGAAATACGTGGCAGAAATCGATCCTTCTTTCACGGAGTTGGACACCTCGATAACTCGAATTTTCAATACTTTGCTTAGCGCACGTCCCCACTTCCCTCATTCCTGTGCCTGTCACAGGAATCCAGTCACGGCGCGTCTGCGCCGTGGGAGGACTCTTTGTTGGTAAGAAAGTGCTTTTCGCCCAGGGACTTGGGCGGCTGGATTCCTGTGACGAGCACAGGAATGAGGGAAGTTGGGGTGGCTTTTTGGCATTCTTCCTGACCTCATACGTGCACCCACAGCCATGCAACCTCACTCCCCTGCTCGCAGCACCTCATGGGGATAAACCGTTGGGATTTCCGTTTGGAAACAATGCCGGCATCATAATTTCATCCCCATGCTTTCGACCCGATCTATAATCACCCCGTTCCGCCATTGGATACACCGGTCTGCGTTGCCGGCGAGGTGGGACCGGGTCTTGGAGGGGTTGCCGTCTACGCAGGCGACGTCTTCGAGGGTCCGCAGAAAGTGGATCCCTTCGGGCCCCCTGGGCTCGGCGTGCCTGTGTGGCATAACTCCGGCAGCTTTTCCCCGAAAAGGGACCTGGGTCGGAAACAGAGGATCCGGAGTTGCGGATAAAAACTGCCGAACGGGGCACATCTGGTGTCACTTAACTAAAAATCATCAGGCACTCGGTGCGCCCCGGCCATCAGAATTTTCATGACACGGACCGAACAGGCCGCGTGAACGGGATGGTGTGGATGCTGGGCTGGAGGAGGCCGGTGTACGGGGATAACTTCGCTTGCGGGTTGTCCCACCCCTTGAATTCGTCAGCCGTCTTTGCCAAGTCAAAGGCCCCAATGACATCGACAACGCCTGAAGAGATTGCCATGACGACTGCTGCCGAGACCCCCGTGGAAAATCACGCCTTCGAAGCCGATGTATCCAGGCTTCTTCACCTGATGGTTCACTCGATCTACTCGGACAAGGACGTGTTCCTGCGCGAGCTGATTTCGAACGCTGCCGACGCCTGCGAGAAGCTGCGCTACGAGGCCATAGCAGCACCCGAACTGCTGGCCGGCGACCCTGCCTCGAGGATCAGGCTGACGCTCGACGAGGAGAACCTCGGCTTCGTGCTCGAGGATAACGGCATCGGCATGAGCCGCGACGACATGATCGAGGCGCTCGGCACGATTGCCCGCTCCGGTACCCGCGCCTTCATGGAGATGGTCGAGGCGGCCAAGGGCAAGGACGGCGCCCAGTTGATCGGCCAGTTCGGCATCGGCTTTTACTCCGCCTTCATGGTGGCCGATCGCGTCGACGTCATCTCGCGGCGCGCCGGAGCGGATGAAGCCTGGATGTGGTCGTCCGACGGCAAGGGCGCCTATACGATCGCAGCCGTTCCCCTCGAAGAGGCGCCTGCGCGCGGCACCCGGATCACGCTGGCGCTGATGGAAGATGCCAAGTCCTATGCGTCGAAATGGACTGTCGAGCGCATCGTCAAGGAACAGTCCGGCCATGTGCCGGTGCCGATCGAGATCGTCGAGAAGCCAGGCGAGGAGCCGAAGCAGATCGCCGACGGCTCGGCGTTGTGGACCAAGCAGAAGAGCGACATCACCAAGGAAGAATATACCGACTTCTATCGCGGCCTCTCCGGCCAGTTCGACGAGCCGGCCGTCACCGTGCATTTCCGCGCCGAGGGTCGCCACGAATATACCGGGCTTGCCTTCGTGCCGAACTCGCCTCCCTTCGATCTCTTCGATCCCGACCGCAAGGGCCGCATCAAGCTTTACGTCAAGCGCGTCTTCATCACCGACGACGCCGACCTTTTGCCGCGCTACCTGCGCTTCGTGCGCGGCCTGATCGATACGTCGGACCTGCCGCTCAACGTGTCGCGCGAGATGATCCAGCAGAGCCCCATCCTGGCCGCTATCCGCAAGGGGCTGACCAGCCGCATCCTCACCAGCCTCGAGAAACTGGCGGAAAGCGACAACGACACCTTTATCAAGGTGTGGGAAGCCTTCGGCACCGTACTGAAGGAAGGCATCTACGAGGATTACGAGCGTCGCGCCCAGCTGATGGCGCTGGCCCGCTTCAAGAGCACGGCGTCCGGCGACGGATACCGGTCGCTTGCCGACTACGTCAAGGACATGAAGGAAGGCCAGACGGCGATCTACTATCTCGCCGGCGGCAACACGGCCCAGCTGGCGGCATCCCCGCATATCGAAGGTTTCCGCGCCCGGGGCGTCGAAGTGCTGCTGCTCACCGATCCCGTCGACAGCTTCTGGGTAACCAATGCACCCGATTTCGATGGCAAGAGCTTCAAGTCGGTGTCGCAGGGATCAGCCGATCTCGCAGACATCAAGAAAGCCGATGGCGAAGCTCAGCCGAAGGCCGAGACGACGCAGCTGGTCAGCGACTTTATCGCCTTTGCCAAGACGACGCTCGGAGATGCCCTCTCCGATGTCAGGGCCTCCGACCGGCTGACCGAAAGCGCCGTCTGCCTGGTTGCTCCGGAGCACGGTCCGGACCGGCAGCTCGAAAAGATCCTGCAGGGTGCCGGCCGCCTCGACGCCGCCGCCAAGCCGGTGCTGGAAATCAATCCGGATCATGCGCTGATTACGGCGCTTGCCGGCACTGCCGGTCAGGACGGGGCGTTCCAGACGGACGCAGTGCAGTTGCTGCTCGACCAGGCGCGTATCCTCGACGGCGACAAGCCGGAGGATCCGCGGGCATTTTCGGACCGCCTGTCGCGGGTGCTGGAGCGCGCCCTGAAGTCGTAACATCCGGGACGACTCGACGAATCCCGCAAGAGCCCTAGTTCGACGGGATAACAGGGGAGATCGACGGGCGTGGGCGAACAGGATGGGACGGCGGCTTTGACCGAGAGACCCGCGTTGGGAGAAGCTGGACGCGGGCGAGACGCAGAGACGCCGAGCCAGATCCCGATGAAGGGTCTGAAGGACGTGCTCTGGCGGGTCGTCTCGGAAGTGATGGAGGACCGGGTGACGCTGATTGCGGCGGGCGTCACCTACTATCTGCTTCTTGCGATGTTCCCGGCGCTCGGCGCGCTGGTCTCGATCTACGGTTTCGTGTCCGATCCGACGACCATCGCCACCCACATCGGTTTCCTGTCGCAAATCTTCCCGCGCGGCTCCTTCGATCTCATCCTGTCGCAGCTGACGGCCCTGACCCAACAGAAGCCGGGAACGCTAAGCATCGGCTTCGTCACCGGCCTGCTGATCGCGCTGTGGAGCGCCAACAACGGCGTCAAGGCGCTCTGCGACGCCATGAACGTCGCTTACGGCGAGGAGGAAAAGCGGGGAATCGTCGAGTTCAACCTGCTGTCGCTCGCCTTCACCTTCGGGCTGCTGATTTTTGCCGTCGTGCTGATCTTTGCCATCGGCGTTATCCCGGCGATCCTTTCGTTCATCTGGCTCGGCGAATGGACGGATCTGCTAACGAGGCTGGCGCGCTGGCCGATCATCCTTGGCCTGGTAATGTCGGGCATCATGCTGCTTTATAACTACGGCCCGAGCCGACAGCCGGCCAAGGTCGTCTGGCTCAGCTGGGGTGCTGTCTTCAGCACGCTGTTCTGGCTGCTGTCGTCCTTCTTGTTTTCCTATTATCTCGACCATTTTGCCGACTATAACGCCACCTACGGCACGCTCGGCGCGCTGATCGGCTTCATGGTGTGGATCTGGATCTCGGTCATCATCATCATCGTCGGAGCCGAGATCAATGCCGAACTGGAACACCAGACGCGTGAGGACTCGACCACGGGGCCAGCGCGCCCGATGGGAGAACGCGGCGCCTATGTCGCCGATACGCTCGGCAAAACCGCCGACTGAGGCCGTCAGCGGTTTTCGGCGCGGACTTCCTTTGCGGCCGGATCGCCGGGATCCTCGAGCGTCACCAGCGCCGCCTGGCTGTCGGCGGAGGCCACCGCCGTCGGCAGCGACGTCTTGCGCTTGCGCTCGCGCAGCAGCGTCAGCAGGCCCGAGAAGATGATCAGCACGATGCCGACAGCCATCGGCGCATCGATGTGATCCTCGAAAATCAGGTAGCCGAACAGGATCGCCCAGATCATCTGGCTATATTGCGGCGGCGCCACCAGGCTTGCCGGCGCCATCTTGGCGGCATTCATCAGCAGCACGTTGCCGGCCGCACCGAGGAGGCCGTAGCTTGCAAGAAATACCCATTGCCGCGGCGTCGGCAAGGCGAGGTCGGTAAGCATCAGCAGGCCGCTGATCACCAGCACGCCGAACAACGCGGCACCGTAAAGCGAGAGGCGCTTCTCGCTCGGGCCCATGGCCCTGAAGATGACGATCGAGATGGCCGCGGTCAGGCCGCCGGCCGCCGCGCAGAAATGGCCGACCGTCAGCTCGCGAAAGCCGGGCCGGAGCACGATGAGCACACCTACGAAGCCGATGGTGACGGCCGTCCAGCGCTGCCAGCGGACATCCTCCTTCAGGAAGATCACCGACAGGATCGTCACGAAGGACGGCAGCAGGAACAGCAGCGCAAAGGCTTCGGCCATCGGCAGCTTGGTGAAGGCAACGACCGAGCAGATGGAGCCAATGGCGCCGCAGACGAAGCGCAGCATCCAGAGCGGACGGTTCGAGGTCTTGACGATATCCGACCATGTGTCGTTGCGCGTCTTGAGGAAGGGCAGCGCGGCTATGCCGAACAGCGCGCCGATGAAGGTCACCTGATAGGATGGCAGGGCTCCGTGCAGGATCTTGATCGATGCATCGCTGAACGCGAAAACGGCATAGGCGGCGAAAGCGACGAGCACGCCGCGGAGGGGAGAATAGGGTGCCGTCATGATTCCATATCTGTGATTGACATCAGCAGGACCGGACGTGGCCGGACAACGAAAAGCAATGGCTAGCGACGAACGGCAATCAGCTCGACCGCATTTCCGGGTGATTTGCTCACAGAATCAATGCCAGATTTTGTATGTTGCGTCGCCCCCTTTTTGCCCGAGGCTTCAGATTGTCACTCAGCGCTCGCATTCCCGGGGGAGATTTGAAGGGAGCCGCAGCATTTCTTCAATTTCTGATATTTGGGGGTCGGCGACGACGCGAAAGTGTCTTAAGTTTATCGCGTTGACAGATGAAACCCGTCCGGAACGTCGCCCTCGACAGCAAAGGAACTGCGCATGAAAACCTTGAATCTACCCAAGCGGTATATCTGCGGCATCGACGAACTGGCGGCGCGCTCCGGACATGGCATCACCCATGTCCTGTCCCTGGTAGATCCGGAGCTTCCGGAAATGGAGCATTTCGAAGCCTATGGCAGCACGCGGCGCCTGGTTTTGAAGATGCACGACATCATCGAGCCAAAGCCCGGCATGATCCTGCCGGAGAAATCGCACATGAAATCCATTCTCGAGTTCGGCCATCTCGTCGAGACCGAGAGCAACTCCTTCGGCTCCCTGCTGGTCCATTGCCATATGGGCGTGTCGCGCTCGACCGCCGCGATGGTGGCGATCATGGCCCAGGCGCATCCGGAAGAGGCGGAAGATCACGTCTTCGAAACGCTCCGCCGCATCCGCCCGCAAGCCTGGCCGAACTCGCTGATGATCAGCTACGCCGACGAACAGCTCGATCGCGCGGGCAAGCTCACAGCCGCGCTGCGCCGCCACTACGCCGTGCAGCTGGCAACGACCCCCGACGTCGGCACATGGATGAAGACGCTGGGACGCCAGCGCGAAGTCGACATGGCGGAGTGACGCTTCCGTGGCCGGCGAACACCTCGATGATCGCCGGCCACGCCGCCCTGCGTCAACCGCCCGCAAGGCCAGCGCCGGTGTGACGGCGAATCACCACGACCTCGATTCTGGAAGCTGCCGGCTTCGTCGACGCCAAAAAATAGTCAGGGCCGCGTTCGCGAAAAACCCGGAGAACCAGAAGAAAAATTCAAAAAACGACGTCTCGGAAAAAATGAATTTGGAATACGTAAAGTTTTTGTTAAGACGTTGCGTCGATACAAGTATTGGCCATACCAAACAGGAGGCACCTGCCGTTGCGGACGCATAGTGATTGGATGAAATCCTTCGTGGGGATTTTTGTTGTCGGACTGACAATGGCAGGGTGCACGACCATGCCTAAGCCCGAGACGAAGCCAGTTACCCGTACCAAGACAGCCAACGGCGTCAAGGTCACCTACAATTACACCCGCGAAGACCGCGAATGCCTGAAACGGGCCATGTATGCGGAATCGCTGGCCTCCGACCCAGACGGCTATCTGGCAGTCGGCACCGTCGTTGCCAATCGCCTGACATCGCCGGCCTATCCCAAGACCATCTGCGGCGTTGTAGGCCAGGAAAAACAGTTTGCACCTGGCGTCATGAAAGTCGTCATCAAGGACCAGGCCGAGCCGACCCTCGATGCGGCAGCCGATGCCATCCTGCATGGCGAGCGGCATCCAGCCCTCGAGAGCGCGATGTTCTTCCATACGCAGGGCCTTAAATACCCTTACGGCAACATGCACTACGTCGCCGTCGCAGGCGGGAATGCATTCTACGAGAAGCGTGCCAAGGATGGCACCCTCGAGACGCCGCCGCCACTGCCGGCCTATGAAGTCGCTATGAACTACGTCGGCAACCAGCAGGCTTCCGAGCAGATCACGTCGCCGCAGTTCGATCACCTGCTGCCAGCCACAGGCCCGGTCCCGGCCTTTACCGCCGCAACAGCGTTCGCTCCGACTTCAATGAAGCCGATCGATACCGCATTCACGGTGCCGCAGAAGGTCGTCGTGCCGAGAGAACGCCCGGATTTCGCAATCTCCGGGCCGCTTAACTAAAAGCTGCAGGTCGGCGGGTTCCGACTTGCGGACCCGCTACCAGTTTCCTGGATCGGCTGTATGGTCGATCTCGGCAAATTCCTCCGCCGACTTGCGATCGAGAACGATTTCCCCGGACGCCTGCGTGCCTTCCATCACCGCGTACACAAGCGGCGCCGCCTCCTTGCTGAGTTCCTGATACATCAGCAACGCTGCTTCATCGGCACTGTCTGCTTCGATCTCGCGGATAACGGCGATCTTGAATTTCTGCATGGATTTCTCCTCTTGGCAGCTGGTACCATTCCGACCGGACGGCGCAGTTCTGTCGTCCTTGGCATGTAAGCCCGTGCAGCGAAAAGACCAGCCTCAGACGTGCTGCCCGCCACTGATGTGGATTTCAGCGCCGTTGATATAGGATGAGGCGGCGGTGCAGAGGAAGTGGATCGTCTCCGCAACTTCCATCGGCGAACCCAGCCGTCCCATCGGCACATCGCGTCTGACGATGTCGTCTGTCCCGGGCGACAGCATCGAGGTGGCGATCTCGCCGGGAGCAATGGCATTGGCGCGGATACCCATCGGGGCGAATTCATGGGCCAGTTCGCGGGTCAGGGACGCCAGACCGGCTTTCGAGGCGGCATAGGCGACGCCCGCAAACGGGTGGACGCGCGAGCCGGCGATGGAGGTGACGTTGACGATCGAACCCTTGGCCCTTTCCAGTTCGGGGCGAAGCTCGCGCGCCAGCAGGGCTATCGAGATGAGATTGACATTCATAACTTTCGTCCACGTCTGCGCATCGGTCGCGCTGACGCCGAGCCGGGTCTGATCCGGACCCTTCGGCGATATGCCGGCATTGTTGACCAGCGCATGCAGCGCGCCCTCCGGCAACCTTGCGCGCACCGTGGCGGCAAGGCGCTCGATCTGGTCGAGTTCCGACAGATCCGCCTGGATGTGGCTTTCCCGTGCAGCCGGCCATGGGCAGTCCTCTGACGACTGTCGCGACACCGTCAGGATCTGCCAGCCTTTTTCCGTGAAGAATTTGACCGTCGCGTGCCCGATGCCACGGCTTGCGCCGGTCAACAACATGATATTTCTGGTCATTTCTTTCCACCCACCGTAATTTCAGGAAGCCTTGACGCTGTCGCCACGAGCATTGGACATGGCACGACTTGCAGACGTTTGATGCGAAAAAGCAATGCATTTTGCAAGCATTGCCACGGTTCTCGACGGTTGCGCCTGACCGGCTCTCCCTGCTGCTGCCAGGGCAGTTGGAGCACACTTGCACCATTGCCGAAAATTTCGTGCTCCGACGGCCGGCACGAGGATGAAATTAACACTCTGTTAACCAAATCGCCATTAAACATCGTCAATGAATTCTTAACGCAGATGACCAAATTGCTAACAGATGCTCGCTCGATTCGCATTAAAGGCCGCTCGTTTCTTGCGGTCATGCTATCCCCTGACCTGCCGTTTGACGACTGGCTGATCAGGCTGGACGATCTGGCCGCGCGCTCTGCAGGCTTTTTTCTGGGACGTCCCGTCGTCCTCGACGTGACGGACCTGCCGATAGACCGGGCACAGCTGAAGGCTTTGATTGCTGAACTGTCCGGCCGTAATGTCAGCATCATGGGCATCGAGGGCGGACGTCCGTCGATCCTGGGGCCGGGTATGCCGCCGGCGCTGAAAGGCGGCCGTCCCGTTGCCGACTTCGAGGTTGCCTCGAAGGAGCCGGACGCCGATGCACCCGCCAAGCCGGTGGTGACCGAGCCGCGCCCGGCAACGCAATCGCTGGTCATCCGCGAGCCGGTCCGCTCCGGCCAGTCGGTGATCTTTCCGGAAGGTGACGTCACCGTCATCGGCTCGGTCGCCTCAGGCGCCGAAATCGTCGCCGGTGGATCGGTGCACATCTACGGAACACTCAGAGGCCGCGTCATGGCGGGCTCGGTCGGACACGCCTCCGCACGGATCTTTTGTCGGAAACTCGAGGCCGAACTGGTCGCGATCGACGGCGTCTACAAGATGGCGGAGGACCTCGCTCCAGAGCTTCACGGGCAAGCCGTGCAACTCTGGCTCGAGGACGACAGGATCATGGCAGAGAAACTCAATTAAGCCGGATGCCGGCAGGGACGTAAGGAGAGCGAGATGGGGAAAGTCGTCGTCGTAACATCGGGCAAGGGCGGAGTTGGCAAGACCACGTCGACTGCAGCTCTGGGGGCAGCCCTGGCACAGCGCAACGAGAAGGTCGTAGTCGTCGATTTCGACGTCGGGCTCAGAAACCTCGACCTCATCATGGGCGCCGAGCGCCGGGTGGTCTATGACCTCATCAACGTCATCCAGGGCGATGCCAAGCTGACGCAGGCGCTGATCCGCGACAAGCGGCTTGAAAACCTGTTCCTGCTGCCGGCCTCCCAGACCCGCGACAAGGACAATCTGACGGAAGAAGGCGTCGAGCGCGTCATCACCGATCTGAAGCGCCATTTCGACTGGATCATCTGCGACAGCCCGGCCGGTATCGAGCGCGGTGCTACGCTTGCCATGCGCCATGCCGACGTTGCCGTAGTCGTCACCAATCCGGAAGTCTCGTCGGTGCGCGACAGCGATCGCATCATCGGCCTGCTGGATTCAAAGACCGCCAAGGCAGAGCGCGGCGAGCGGATGGAAAAGCACCTGCTGCTGACCCGTTATGACGCCAACCGCGCCGAACGCGGTGACATGCTGAAGGTCGAGGACGTCCTGGAAATCCTTTCCATCCCGCTGCTCGGCATCATTCCGGAAAGCATGGACGTGCTGCGCGCCTCGAATGTCGGCGCGCCCGTGACCATCGCCGAAAGCCGCAGTGCCGCTGCCATGGCCTATTTCGACGCCGCCCGCCGTCTTGCCGGCGAAGCCTTGCCGATCGCAATGCCGAGCGACAAGCGCAATATTTTCGACAAGCTTTTCGGTCGGAGAGCAGCATGAACATTTTCAAGCTTTTTAACCGGCAGAGAACAGCTCCTGCCGCCCGCGAACGGCTGCAGCTGCTTCTTGCCCACGAACGGTCGTCATCCGGCTCGGACCTGATCACCCTGCTCAGGGAAGAGATCCTTGCGGTCATCTCCAAGCATGTGCAGCTCGATAACGACAAGGTGCAGGTGAAGATCGAGCGATCGGAATTCGTCTCGACGCTTGAAATCGACGTCGAATTGCCGCTCAATGCAGCGATTGCTGCGTGATGCAACAGGGGCGTGACCGGAAGCGGTCATGCCCCCCAGCCGTTGCTTTCCGCGCGTGAGATCAGACGGGATTCCGATGGCCGAAACATTCAACCCACCCTCCGTTCGCCGCCCGTTCGGCCATTACAATCACGGCCTGCTGGTGCCGCCCGGCGCCTCCCTGCTGGTGACATCAGGCCAGCTGGGCATCGCCGTCGACGATACGGTCCCCGACGGCGTCACAGCCCAGGCCGAGCTCTGCTTCCAGGCAATCGGCGCCATACTGTCCGAAGCGGGAATGGATTTTTCCGACGTCATCCGCATCTCCGGGTTTGTCACCCGCCGCGAGGACTTCGCCCCATACATGGCTGTCCGGGATCTCTACACGCTCGACCCCAAGCCGGTCTCGACGCTGATCATCGTCAGCGGCTTTACGCGACCGGAATTCCTGGTGGAAGTCGAAGTGACGGCAGCCAAGGTCATCTGACCGGCGCCGCCCTGGCTAGAAGCGCTCCATCGCCGTCTTCACCCTTGCCATGAACGCGGCCCGAGTCTGCTCCGTGCAGTTGTTCATGTCGTAATGGGCCAGAAACGTCACCGGCTTCACCGGATTGATCTGCGCGCGCAGCACCCGCGTGACGATTTTTTTTGGCGGGTTGCCGGCGACCAGCGCCCGCATCGGCGTGGCACCGTATGTCAGAACCGCCGCCAGCTTGCGAATGTGCCGAAGCCGCGACTTCACCTGCCCGTCGACGAGCTCGAAGGAAACGCCGGGGAGCCAGACGCGGTCGAAATAACCCTTCAGCATTGCCGGAAAGCCAAAGTTCCAGACCGGCGTGACGATGACCAGACCCTCTGCCTGCCGAAGACGCTCGACATAGGGCTCTACCAGTTCGGTATTCTGCGGGTAGTCGTGATAAATCAGCCGGTCCTGTCGCGAGAGCACCGGATCGAACCTCTCCGCATAGAGATCGCAGGCATCTACTGCGTGCCCGGCTGCCTCGAGGCTTTCAACTGCCTGGCGATAAAGCGCCGCCCCATAGCTCGATTCCACCGGATGCGAATGCAGAACCAGAACCCTCATTACCCCTCCATGACGCTTGCCAAACCCGGGAACAGATAATTCTTGCCGGCAGTAAAATCGAAATCCGGATTGTCCCAGGCAATCATCTTGCCGGGATTGAGCAGGCCCTTCGGGTCCGTCTCGTGCTTGAAGGCCAGCTGTATCTTGTCGGTGCGCTTCATGCCGCCTTCCTCCAGCGTGTAGCGGTGCGGATTGAAGACCGGGCAACCGTGATCCTGGTGGATCTGGATAATCTCCTCCAGCCGCGCCTCCGTCGTGTAGCGCACCAGCGGCAGGCCGGAGCACTGGACCTGGCCATCAAACCGCATGAATTCGAGATGACCGGGCACTTCGTCGCCGAAGATCGCAGTCATCTCGGCCACCTTCGCGACGTGGTCGGGGCCGGGATACTGGATCTGGAGGTAGGTGAGACCGGGATCGACCTTCAAAGCGCGCAGCGTCGTGTGGTTCCAGGCAAGCTCATAGGCGTGCGGGATGCCCTTCATGCTTTCGACCGTGTCGGAGCGAAAGATCACCTCGGCCTTCTGCGACGCTGCGAAGGCGAGGAAGGCGTCCATCGAGTGGGGTGCGATCATCAGCACCACGACGGACTGGCCCTCGCGGATGTAGGGTTTGTGGCGGGTGAAGTAGTCGTAAGGGATAGGCGCCGCGATCGGGGCGATTTCCTTGACAAGGATGCCGTTGCATTTCGCCAGCGCATCCGAAAAGCGCACCGACGCCATGAAGTCGTCGTAGCCGACCAGGACGTCGATCCAGTCGTAGGCCGGCGCCAGCGGCATTTCGATCTCGGTGATGATGCCGTTGGTGCCATAGGCATGGCTGACCTTCTGCAGGTCCCAGCCGGTGAGGTCGAGGACGCGGGGTTCGGCCTCCATCGTCACCACCCGCAGCCGCAGGATATTGCCGATATCGCGAAGACCGCCCCAGGTAATCGAGCCGACGCCGCCGGAGCCACCGGCGATGAAGCCGCCAATGGTAGCCGTCTGCTTGGTCGAGGGATGGAAGCGCAACTCCTGGCCGGAATGGGCCTTGGTCTGCTTGTCGAGATCGGCGATGACAATGCCGGGCTCGCAAATGACGCGGCCGGGATGGATTTCCTTGATCTTGTCCATGCCGGCGAGATTGAGGACGATACCGCCGGAAAGCGGCATGGCCTGTCCGTAGTTGCCGGTGCCGGCGCCGCGCGGGGTCACCGGCACGCCATGGGCGAAAGCCACTTTCAGGGTCCGGATGACCTCGGCCTCGGACTTCGGCGTCACCACCAGATCGGCGGTCACGTTGTCGAGCTGCGCCTTGAGGATCGGCGAATACCAGAAGAAGTCGCGGCTTTTCTGGCGCACCAGCGCAGGATTATCCTCGACCGCGATGCCTTCGAGTTCCTGTTTGATCAGCTGATAATCCGGCATGTCAGGCTCCAACGACGCTATCGAGTTCACGGTAATCAGGCAGGTTCCGATCGATCATCTTGCCGCGCCTGAGCACAACGCGATCGGATTGCGGCCTCGAGAGAAATTCGCTCCAGCGACGGGCACTGAAGAGGACAAGGTCGGCCGGCGCGCCGACGGCGATACGGGCCATATCCGGACGTCCGACAATGGAGGCCGCCGATGTGGTGACGACGCGGGCGGCAGTGTCCAAGGGATGGTCGAGGTGGATGATCCGCACCGCCTCGCGGAACACCTCGACGGGATCGAGATCGCCGTAGGCATAGAAGGGATCGCGTGTGTTGTCGGAAGCAACGGCAGTAGCGACGCCGGCTGCGGCTAGTTCCTTGAACAGCGTTACGCCGCGCCAGCGCGGCGTGCGGTCCGGGTAGCGGTCCTGGAGGTACATGTTGCACATTGGCAGCGAGATGATCGACAGTCGGGCCTCTGCCACCAGCCCGACCGTGCGGCGTGCGGTCTCCTCGTCCTGGCGGGCAAGCGAGCAGCAATGGCCGGCCGTCACCTTGCCGGTGAAACGGTTGCGCAGGACGGCCTCGGCAACGGCCTTCAGGGTTTCGGCGGCGGGATCGTCGGTCTCGTCGACATGCAGGTCGACATCGAGCCCGTTCTCGGCTGCGGCCCGAAACAGTGTGTCGAGTTGCCAGGTGAGATCGGCGCTCATTTGCGGGACGCCGCCGAGAAGGCCGCGCTTTTCCCGCACGACGGCAACGAGGTCGGCGAAATAGGCAGCATCGGCCATAGCATCCATCGGGAAGAGGGCGACGGCCTGGAGCGCAATCTTGTCCTTCCAAGCATCGCGAACCTCGTCGAAGACCTCGAAGGAGATCCGATGCTGGGGGCTCAGCGAATCCAGATGGGTGCGGATCAGGCTGGTTCCGTGGGCATAGGCCGAGCGCAGGGAGAACTCCATCCGCTTCCGGACATCGTCCGAGGACCAGTGGGCCTCGCGATCGGTGCGTACTGCATCGAGTGCACCGGCAAAGGTGCCGTCCGGATTGGCGTGGCGGGCGGAGATATGGCCCTTGTCGAGATGGGTGTGGATATCGGCAAAGCACGGCCAGACCATGCCGTCCTTGAGGTCGGACCACGCGAGTTCCACGGGCGCGGTGCCCGGCGGCAGGATCGCATCGATCAGGCCGTCGTGGATGACGATGTCGGCCTTCATGAGGCCATCGTCGGACGCCGCGGCAAAACCCTCGACGGCAACTGCCGGCAATGTCGCATGACTGAGCACGAAGCGTCCGGCATTGGGAGGAGACAGAAAGGATGTCGACATCAGTTTTCTCGCTTCAGGCTGCTCTCATGCCATCGGTGCAGGCTCACCCAGGAAATGAAAGAGGTAATGGCAAAGATCGCCACGCCGAGCATCGACAGCATCAGCAACGCGGCGAACAGGCGGGGGATATTCATGCGATACTGCGCCTCGAGCAGCCGGAAGGCGAGGCCCGAGCCGGCCCCGGCCGAGCCGGCGGCAAATTCGGCGACCACCGCCGCGATCAGCGCCAGCCCTCCACCGATGCGCAGGCCGGTCATGAAATAGGGCTGGGCTGCCGGAAGCTTCAGGTAGAGCAGCGTCTGCCAGCGTGAGGCGCCATAGAGTTCGTAGAGATTGATCAGATTGTGATCGACGCTTTTCAGCCCCTGCACCATGTTGGACAGGATCGGAAAGAAGGCAACGAGGAAGGCGCAGATCAACAATGCTGCCTGCGTCGAGGGCGCGTAGATCAGGATCAGCGGCGAGATCGCCACGACAGGCGTCACCTGCAGGATGACTGCGAGGGGATAGAAGGCGAGCTCGATCCAGCGCGACTGGACGAGGAAGATCGCGAAACCACCGCCGCCGATCAGCGCAAGCAGCAGCGAGATCAGCGTGATCTTCGTCGTCACCCAAAGGGCAGGCGCAAGCGTCCCCCAGTCGGAAACGAAGGCATTGGCAACAGCGACAGGACCCGGAAGGATATAGGGCGGAATGCCGGACAGCCGGACATAGGCATGCCAGATCAGCACCAGCACGGCGATGACGGCAATCGGCACCGCAATGCGCAAGGCGAGATCGCGTCGGCCGGTATTGGTGGCCTTCCGGCCTTCCGGCAACGGGTGTGTTTTGGGCTCGTCGCTCATCACGCCTCCTCTGCCGTGTTGATGGCTGCGATCAGCGACCGGGAGACGGTCTCACAGGCCCGCCGATATTCTTCCGAGGTGCGATAATGGGCATCGCGCTCGAGACTGGTGACCAGCGGGATATCGGCATGGACGCGTCCGGGCCGCGATTTCATGACGACGATGCGATTGGACAGGTAGGCGGATTCGAACACCGAATGCGTGACGAAGATCACCGTGATGCCCGTCGTCTTCCAGAGCCGCAGCACGTCGTCGTTAAGCTTCTGGCGGCTGATCTCGTCGAGTGCGGCAAAGGGCTCGTCCATCAGCAGGAGCTTCGGCTTTGTCACCAGCGCCCGGGCAATCGAAACACGCATCTTCATGCCGCCGGACAATTCGCGCGGATAGGCATCGGCGAAGTCGGCAAGGCCGACTGTCTCTAGCGCCTCCATGATCGGGCCGCGGGCCGCAGCTTTCGACACGCCGCGCAGCCGGAGCGGCAGGTAGACATTGCCGAACGCCGTCTTCCAGGGCATCAGCGTCGGCTCCTGGAAGACGAAGCCGATATCGCCCTCCGGCAGGCCACGGGCATTGATGCGTGAACTCGGCCAGTCGATGCTGCCGGTCGTGGTGCCGCCAAGGCCTGCAATGATCCGCAGCGCCGTCGACTTGCCGCAACCGGACGGGCCAAGCAGGCTGACGAACTCGCCGCTTTCCACCGTCAGCGACATATCGGACAACGCGACGGTGCCGCTCGAAAACACCTTGGACACCGACTGCATCACGACCAGCGGACGCTTGCGCGTTTCCATCGATCGGGACGCCTGGGTTTCGGCTAGGGACATGGACTGGCTCTTCCTGAAGGCAGTTGCGGTTCGCAGCCTCGCGGTCGCGAACCTCGCGGGCGGGCGTTTATTTCTTGAGCGCCATGCCGACGCCCTTGCAGACGAATTTCGTCGTGAAGGCCTTGGTGTAGTCGGTGTCGGCCTTGACGACCTTGATGCCGACCATCTCCTCGAAGAACTTCTTGTAATGGGCATCCGTCATGCAGCCGATGCCCTTGTCGAGGGCCTCGCCGGATTCAGCGATGCCGTATTCCTTCATCTTGGCGATCGAATAGGCGATCTGTCCGTCCGTCATGTCAGGATTGTCGGTCTTGATCAGGGCGTTGGCCTTGCTGTTGTCGCCGTAGAGATAGGTGTACCAGCCCTCGATCGACGCGTCGACGAAGCGCTGGACGACATCCGGCTTGCTGTCGACCATCTTCTGCGACGTGGTGATCATCGTCGAATAGGGAGAATAACCGCTGTCGGCGAGCAGGAAGACTTTCGGTGCGACGCCGGTCTGCTTCTCGATCTCGTAGGGCTCAGACGTCAGGTATCCCTGCTGGGCCGATTGCTTGTCGGCGAGGAACGGACCGGCATTGAAGGTGTATGGCTTGTACTGCTCGTCGGCAAAACCTTTGAAATTCGACTTCATCCACTCGAAATAGGTGAGGTAGCCGTCTTTGCTCATGAAAATGGTGTGCAGCTTGGCCAGATCCTCGAATTTCTCGACGCCGGCATCGGGATGGGCAAGCAGCACCTGCGGATCCTTCTGGAAGATGGCGGCGACGTCGAGGATCGGAATTCCCTGCTCAACCGCCGAAAGCTCCTGCTGCGGGCCACCCATGTAGAAATCGATCTTTCCGGCAATCAGCAACGCGCTGTTGGCAGCGTTCGGGCCGCCCTGGACGATTTTAACGTCAAGGCCGTGCTTGGCGTAGGTGCCGTCGGCGACGGCCTGGTAAAAACCGCCATGCTCGGCCTGGGCCAGCCAGTTGGTGCCGTAGGTCACCTGATCCACCGCGTAGGCGGGCGCGGTCAGTACGCCGGCGAGGCCGAAGCCAAGGGCTGCGGAAAAGGCAATGGTGTTCATGAGCTTCGACATGGCAGGCGTTCCCCATTTTTGTGGCCACCAGTCGCCTTGGAAGACGCCGGATTTTCTGCATTTGAGCGGTTGCCTTGCGCTTTGAAAAGCATCAAAATTCGTGCGCAACGATGCCTTTTTGGCATCCCAAGGCGCGCATGTAGCGAAATTGTGCGCGCTGCTTAAAATTAACGCAAAGAGGCGCCCGTGCTGCATTCCAGGAAGCTTCTCTACATGAACGAAATCGCCCGCTGCGGCTCGATCCGCAAGGCGGCGGCGCGGCTGAACGTGGCTTCGTCGGCGATCAACCGGCAGATCCTGGCGCTGGAGGAAGAAATGGGCGCGCCATTGTTCGAGCGCCTGCCGCGCGGCCTGCGCCTGACGGCCGCCGGCGAACTCTGCATCGAGCATATCCGCGAGGTCTTGAAGACCTACGAGCGGCTGGAGGGGCGTATCCGCAGCCTGAAGACGCAGCAGGCCGGCAAGATCCGGCTGGTGACGACAGTCGGTCTCGCCTCCGGGCCGCTGCCTGAAATCGTCGCGCGGTTCCAGCTCAAGCACCCGCGCGTCTACCTGCAGCTGCGCAACGATGCCGGCACGACGACGGTCAACCCGGTGCTGACCGGCGAGGTCGACATCGGTCTCGGCTTCAACATTCCGGCAACGCCGGGCATTCGGACGCTTGCAAATTTCGATATCCCGATCGGAGTCGTCTTTCCGCCCGGGCACAGGTTGCTCGCGCCCGGGCCGATCAATCTTGCCGATGTCGTGCAGGAGCGCCTGATCCTGGCACAGCCGGGAACGAGCCTGCGCGATGCCATCGACCTGATGCTGGCGCGTCTCGACGTGCATGTGGAACCGGTGCTCGAAACCAACGCGTCCGAGATGCTGAAGAAGCTGGTGAAATGCGGGGCCGGGCTGACGATGCTCAATCCGCTCGACGTCATCACCGAGTGCCGCTCCGGCGAACTGGTGTTCCGGCCCATCGCCGAGCCCCATACGCGGCATCAGCCGATGAAGCTGTTTGCCCGGGCCCGCGCGCCGCTCGACGCCACGACCAGCCTGTTCGTCGAATATCTGCTCGCCGAACTCGCCGGGCTCGTCACCGAGTTGCAGGCCAAGGGCCACATCTCCCCAGACCGCCCGGCAGCCGCCTGACGATTACTGAGAGTAGAGGTTGGAAAGCGGGTAGGCCTTGAGATCGTAGAGCATCTCGACAAAACCCTTGACCTGATGTCGGCATATTGCCGCTCCCTTCTCGGCAGTGCCGAGCGATGCGTCGCCGACGACACCGTTGGGGTTGAGATCGTGGGCGATCCAGGCCAACGAGTGCGGCGGCAGCGGCTGGATATATTGGGATTGTTCGCGCATCCATTCGGCTTTCGAGACGAAATTCTGCGCCTTCTCCATGCGCACCAGATCGGGGCGGAAATGCAGCATCAGCGATGTCTCGACTTCACCGCCGTGGATACCGTACCGGGACTCATGATCGCTGATCAGGCCTTCGGGATTGCCGAAGCGGCCCCATTGCGTCGACATGACCGCCATCTGGTAGCGGACGCGCAGTTCGCGGGCGACGATGCTCATGATGTCGACATTGCCGCCATGGGAATTGACGATCACCATCTTGCGCAGGCCGGCTTCCGCCACCTTGGCACCGATCGCCGTCCACACCGGGATCAGCAGTTCCGCACCCAGCGACAGCGTGCCGGGGCCGTAGACATGCTCGTTAGCCTTGCCGATTTCCTGCGTCGGAAGCACAAGAATATCGAGATCGTCCTGTCGCTGGGCGCGCAATTCGGCCAGCATGCCATTGGCTATCGCCACATCCGTCGCCACGGGCAGGTGCGGACCGTGCTGCTCAGTGGATGCGATCGGCAGGATGGCGATGGTGGTGTCTGGCGACAGCCCGGCAAAATCGTAGGTATTCAGCTCGTTCCAGTAAAATGGCGTCGGCATCGACCCGTCCCTCGTTGTCTGTGGGTTATGGGTTACGGAAATCGACCGGGCACGAAAAGCATCAATTTGTGGTCGTGCTGCTGCCTTTTTGAGGACGATGACATCTAGCGCCGCCGCATGCCTGCCCGCCGCTGGAAAAAGTAAAGCCCGATGCCGGGAACGAGAACTATTGTTCCGCGTAATCATGGTGATATCAGTTTGGCCTACTAAGGCTCCGCCGAAACGACTTGCCATCTTCCAAGCGAAGCCTTGTTGACCCCCGGGAGTGCAGCCTTGCTCACCATCCACCGCGACACCACCCCCTCCGTGCGTCAGGCCGACACGGGCGCTGACCTTCCCGACAGGGTCATCTGGATGGACCTCATGGATCCGACGGCGGAGGAAATTGCATTCGTCGAGGCCGGAGCGCATATCAAGGTGCCGTCGCGGGATGCCCTGAGCGAGATCGAGGCATCGAGCAGGCTCTCGAGGCAGGGCGACCACCTCTATCTCAGCACTCCGGTCATCGGCCACGCGACGCTGGACGATGCTGAACTGTCGCCGGCCGGCTTCGTCCTCGGCAAGGACATCCTCGTCACCATCCGCTATGCATCGCTGCCGACTTTCGATGCGGTCGTTGAGCGGATGAACAATGACGGCACTATAGCCAGCAGCATCGGAGTGTTTACCTCGTTGCTGGAATCCATCGTTGACCGCGGTGCCGACGTGCTCGAGCATCTCGGGGCGGCAATCGACGAAGTCTCCAGATCGATTTTCCAAGGCAAGATTTCGGGTCTCAAAGATCCCAGCAAGGCGACGGCAACACTGCACCGAACGCTGTCCAGGATCGGCGGTCTCGGCGACCGCCTGTCGAAAGCGCGCGACGTGCTTCTCGGCGTCGGGCGGATTGCGTCCTTCAGCGGCGACGTTGCCCACGAATGGCTGGCGCCGGAATTCCGCGACCGGCTCGCCGCGGTCTGCAAGGACGTCGTGTCGCTCAGCGATTACGAGACGCACCTCTCCGACAAGATCCAGTTTCTACTCGACGCCGTGCTCGGCTATATCAACATCGAGCAGAACGAAATCTTCAAGGTGCTGACCATCGCCTCTGTCGTCGGCGTGCCGCCAACCCTGCTCGCAGGTATCTGGGGCATGAATTTCAAGTCGATGCCGGAGCTTTCATGGACATGGGGCTATCCGATATCGCTGGCACTGATCGCCCTTAGCGCCATCCTGCCACTCATCTGGTTCCGCCGGAAGGGCTGGTTCTGACGCGGCCAGAGTGGCGACCTCGTTAGCCGCTCGCAGCTGACCTCAATCCGCCTTTGCCGACCCGACGGAGCCGCGTTCGATGATCGACGTCGGCAGGACGACCCGCTGCGGCGCATGCGTCTCTCCCTTCAGCCGGCGGATCAGCAACTCGGCAACCGCCTTTCCCATTTGATAGACGGGCTGATCCACCGCCGTGATCGGTGGCGTCGTGACACTGGTCCAATCGGCATCGTGGAAGGTGACCAGCGACACATCCTGCGGCACACTGAGGCCGAGATCGCGAATGGCCTTGTAGATCTCCAGGCCGATGATGCTGTCAGAGGCGATGATCGCAGTGGGACTGTCCGGTTTCGCCATGATATTCGCCACGATCGATGCCGTGCGGGCTTTCTTGGCGCCGAACATAAGATAGCGTTCCGGATCCGGGATATTGGCTTCCGCGCAGACCGCGAGCAGGCCTCCAATGCGCTCGCGCACGGTTGACGTCGGTATGTGGTTGAAATTCCACTCCGGGCCAGCCTCCGCCTCGGCCGCCGTGAAATAGGCGATCCTGCGGTGACCGGCGGCCACCAGCAGCCGCGCCACCCGGCTGGCTGCATCCCTGTCATCGACGGTCACGGTGTCGACGTTGAAATCCTGCAGGGGACGGTCGAGCAATGCCAGGGGACGGCCGGAGCGGTCGATGTCCCTGAGATGGGCAATCTCCCGGCTATCTGTTGGCGAGACGATCAGTCCATCCACCCGCTTGCCGATCAGCACTCGCACTGCGGCCTTCTCGGCCTCGATCTCCTCACCCGAATTGGCAAGGATGACGTTGAAACCGGACGCCCGTGCGACATCGCTGATGCCGCGCACCGCGAGACTGAAGAAGGGATTTTCGATATCGCCGACGACCACGCCCAGCAGGCCGGACTTTCCGGTCGTCATGCTCCGGGCCAGTTCGTTCGGCCGGTAATCGAGCGCCTTGGCCGCAGCCATGACGTCCGCATGGACCTTGTCGCTGACGACGCCATAGCCGCCGAGCACGCGGGCCGCTGTTGCCTTCGAGACGTTGGCCGCCCGGGCCACATCCGCAACCGTCACGGCGCGGGTTTTGACGGATATTTTTTTCATCCCGGCAACGACTACAAGAGATGTTGACGAACCGTCAATCCGAATATACCAATTGTCAATGAGACCGGTCTCAATGAGGTAGAAACCGGTCTCATCTGCATAAAAGTGAGTTTCCGGGTAACAAGAACCATGCAGCTGAACGTCGGCGCGAGCCTTCCGACGGTGCCAATGGCGTTCCCGTTCGGCCCCAAAAACAAGTTCAGAGGAGAACGACATGCGCATGATGGGAATAATCAGATTTGTGAAGCCGGCAGCTCTATCGGCCGCGCTGGTTTTTGCAGCGGCTTTGGCAGCCGTCGGCACGAGCCCCAGGGCTTTTGCCGCAGACGATAACAAGTATGACCTGATCGACGCCAAGCAGATCAGCGTCGGGACGATGGGCGATGCCAAGCCTTACGTCTTTACCACAGCAGACGGCCAGTTCACCGGTTTCGATATCGAGCTTTTCCTCGATGTCGCCAAACGCATGGGCTTCACCAAGGAGCAGGTTATCTTTACCGGCCAGGACTTTTCGGCGCTGATACCCTCGGTCGCCAACGGTCGCTTCGACGTGGCGGTTGCCGCCATCGGAACGACAGCCAAGCGCAAGGAAACCGTCGATTTCTCCGATGGCTATCTTGCCGGGTACCTCTCCTTGCTGACTGCAGACAAGGCGATTACCGGCGCGGAAGGCCTGAAGGGCAAGCGGCTCGGCGTAGTCCAGGGGACGCTGCAGGAAATCTATGCCACGAAGACTTTCACCAGCACAGATCTGGTGAAATTTCCCGACAACAACTCCGCGGTTTCCGCGCTGAACAACGGTACTGTCGACGCGCATTTCCTCGATTACGAAGCTGCCAAGCAGTATTCAGAGCGTTATCCAGCACTAAAGATCGCGGTCAATATCCCGTCCTTCGATGCACCTGCCGGCTTCGTCATCAAAAAGGGCAACGATGCCTTCCGTGAAGCACTGAACACCGGCCTCCACGCCGCGATGCAGGACGGCACCTGGAAGAAGCTTTACGAAAAGTGGTTCCCGGGTTCGCCGATGCCAGCCGACTATCTCCCGAAATAACGACGCCTGGCCGGCTGCCCGCAACAACCAGGCAGCCGGCACACCAGCGATAGCAAGGGGATAGGAATGGACTGGCTTGAGAATTTGCGTCGCAGCTTCCTCGACTGGAATGCGATGCTCGAGGTCCTGCCGGCGATGATCACCGTCGGCCTGAAGAATACGCTGATCCTCGCTTCCACGTCGACGGTACTGGGCGTGGTCATCGGCATGATACTGGCGGTCATGGGTATCTCGCAGTCGCGCTGGCTGCGGATCCCGGCACGGCTCTATACCGACATTTTCCGCGGCCTCCCGGCGATTGTCACGATCCTGCTGATTGGTCAGGGCTTTGCCCGCATCGGCCGCGAACTTTTCGGTCCGTCTCCTTTTCCACTCGGCATTCTTGCTCTCAGCCTGATTGCCGGCGCCTATATCGGGGAGATCTTCCGCGCCGGCATCCAGAGCGTCGAGCGCGGGCAGTTGGAAGCCTGCCGGGCACTCAGCATGAGCTACGGACAGGGCATGCGGCTCATCATCATACCGCAGGGAATACGGCGGGTGCTGCCGGCGCTGGTCAACCAGTTCATCGGCAACGTCAAGGATTCGAGCCTCGTCTACTTCCTCGGGCTGCTGGCTTCCGAGCGCGAGATCTTCCGCGTCGGCCAGGACCAGGCCGTCGTCACCGGCAACCTGTCGCCGCTGCTTCTGGCCGGCGTTTTCTATCTCGTCATCACCGTGCCGCTGACCCATGTGGTCAACGCCATCGACACCAGCCTCAGGCTCGGCAAGCACAAGGGCGGCGAGCCGACCAGCGGGCTCGCCGAAGTGAGCGAACTGGCGAGCGTGGTGGAAACGGGCTCCGGCAGTCCGATACCACCGAACGGCCCGACATTCCGGGGTGGCAGCCTCGAAGTCAGCAATCTGTCGATGGCCTACGGCAGTCTCGAGGTCCTCAAAGGCGTCGCGCTGAAGGTCAAGCCTGGCACCGTCACCTGCATCATCGGCCCGTCCGGCTCGGGCAAATCGACGTTGCTGCGGTGCCTGAACCGCCTGGTCGAGCCGAAGGGCGGCGATGTGCTTCTGGATGGCGCCAGCATCCTGACGATGAAGCCGGAGAAGCTGCGCCGTCGGGTCGGCATGGTGTTCCAGCATTTCAATCTCTTCCCCGACCACACCGCCCTCGAAAACGTCATGCTGTCGCTGACCAAGATCAAAGGCATGGGCAAGCGCGAGGCGGAGACGATTGCCGAGGCGCGGCTGGCGGATGTCGGACTTGCGGCCCGCAAGCACCACCGTCCGGGTGGCCTTTCCGGCGGCCAGCAACAGCGCGTCGCGATTGCGCGGGCGCTGGCCATGGATCCGGAAGTGATCCTGTTCGACGAGGTCACCAGCGCACTCGACCCGGAACTGGTGAAGGGCGTGCTCAACCTGATGGCCGATCTCGGCAAGCGCGGCATGACCATGGTCGTCGTCACCCACGAGATGGGTTTTGCCCGCAAGGTCGCCGACCAGGTCATCTTCATGGACGAGGGCAGGGTGATCGAGGCGGGCACGCCATCTCAGATCTTCGACACCCCGAATAGCCCTCGTCTTAGACACTTTCTCGCCGAGGTGCTTTAGCGCAAGAGCCCCGGTGCCGTTCAACCACCACACCGCCAGCATCAACTACAAAGGTTATCCCAGAATGTCAGTCTCATCCGCCAAGAAGGTCATCGTTGTCGGCGCCGGTATTTTCGGCGTGGCATCCGCCGTCAATCTCGCCCGCCTGGGCATCCAGACGACGCTCGTCAATGACGGCCCCCCTGCCAATGGCGCATCCGGACGTTCGCTGTCATGGCTCAACTCGTCCCGGAAGCGCTCCGAGGCCTATCACCGGCTGCGCATGGTTGGCATCGACCGTCACCGGACGCTTGCGGCCAAATATCCCCAGGCTTCATGGCTGCGCTTCGACGGCGGGCTGACCTGGGATGCCGACGACGCATCCAACGAAATCCGCGACGCCTTCGCGTTCGAGCGACGGATCGGCTACGATGCCATGCTGCTGTCGGCCGACGACATTGCGAATGCGACGCCCGGTGTCGATGCGCGCCCTGTTACGCCGCAGGGCGCGATCCTCAATCCCGGTGAAGGCTGGGTCGATCTGCCGAGCCTGATCGAAGTTCTGCTGGCGGAGTTCGCAGCCCTCGGCGGCACCGTCGTCACCGATGCCGGAAAGGTCACTCCGCGTAAAACCGGTGGCCGTGTCGACGGCGTCAAGACTTCGAGCGGTCGTGAATTTGATGCCGATACCGTGTTGCTCGCTACCGGACCGGCCGTCCCGCGCATGGCCGCCGAGCTTGGACAGACCATCGCCGACGGCACGCCGGTTTCGCTGCTGGTGAAGACCAAGCCTGTCGACCTGTCGCTGAAAGCAGTCCTCAACACCCCGCGTGTCGCCGTCCGCCAGACACCGACCGGTGCCCTGGTGCTGGATTCCGGCTGGTCGGAAGAGGAAGTGATCGTCAAGGCCGATGGCAGCTACGAGGTCAAGGATTCGACGGTTCAGGGCCTTCTCGACGAGGCATCCCGTGTCCTCGAGGGCAATCCGAAGCTCGAACTCGATAGCTACGGCGTCGGCCCCAAGCCTATCCCAGGCGACGGAGAGCCGGTTTTCGGAGCGTTGACGAAGGTACACGGCTGTTATGTCGCTTTCAGCCACAGCGGCGCGACGCTTGGACTGATCGCCGGCGAATTGATTGCTGACGAGATTGCCACTGGCAATCTTCATCCGTTGCTGGCCGAATTCCGTCCGGAGCGGTTCTCCTGACTATCTTCCGAATACTTTTCGTGCGTTATACGAACAAATATCGATTAACGCACTAACATCTTGCTGGCGAGCCCATGCGCCGGTATTCCAGACGACGACCGCAGATAGATTTCGGTCATACGGTCGTCGGAGGATCACGCATGGACAAAACAATCGGCAGCACCGCAGAAGCCGTCGCTGACATCGGCGATGGCGCGACGGTTATGATCGGCGGTTTCGGTGGCTCTGGCGCCCCGATCGAACTCATCCACGCCCTGATCGACAAGGGGCCGAGGAACCTCACCGTCATCAACAACAATGCCGGCAACGGTCGCATCGGCATCGCTGCGATGATCGATGCCGGCATGGTACGCAAGATGATCTGCTCTTTCCCGCGTTCATCCGACCCGCGTGCGTTTACCGACAGATATCTGGCTGGAGAGATCGAACTGGAACTGGTTCCGCAGGGAACGCTGGCTGAGCGTATCCGCGCCGGCGGCGCCGGCATTCCGGCATTCTACACGCCGACCGCCTTCGGCACAGAACTCGCAAAGGGCAAGCCTATCGCCGAATTCGAGGGCAGGTCCTATGTGCAGGAGCGCTGGCTGAAAGCCGATTTTGCCATCGTCAAGGCCCATGTCGGCGACGTCCACGGCAACCTCACCTACAACAAGGCTGGCCGCAACTTCAATCCGCTGATGTGCATGGCGGCAGCAAGCACCATCGTCCAGGTCTCGAAAATCGTCGCCGCCGGCGAGATCGATCCGGAGCAGGTCGTCACGCCCGGCATCTTCGTCAACCACATTGTCGAGGTCGCCGACCCCCGGCAGGAAGAAGACCTCATTCGAGCCGGAGTGGCCTACGCATGACCATCGATACTCGCGAAGACATCAAGCTCTCCAATGCCCAGATCGCCTGGCGCGCGGCGCAGGACATTGCCAACGACGCCTATGTCAACCTTGGCATCGGCTTTCCGGAGATGGTGGCGCGCTACCAGCCGCCCGGCCGGCAGGCTATCTTCCACACCGAGAACGGTATCCTCAATTTCGGCGAGCCGCCGGCTGCTGGCGAAGAAGACTGGGACCTGATCAACGCCGGCAAGAAGGCCGTGACCCTCAAGCCGGGGGCCGCCTTCTTCCATCACGCCGACAGCTTTGCGATGGTGCGCGGCGGACATCTGGATGTCGCCATTCTCGGCGCCTACCAGGTTGCGCAGAACGGCGACCTGGCGAACTGGCGCGTCGGCAGCAAGGGCGTGCCGGCGGTCGGCGGGGCGATGGATCTCGTGCATGGTGCCAAGCAGGTTTGCGTCATCACCGAGCATGTCACCAAGGCGGGCGAACCCAAGCTCGTTGAGAAATGCACATTCCCCCTGACGGGAGTCGGCTGCATCACGCGCGTCTATACAAGCCACGCGGTCGTCGACATCGTTGACGGCCGCTTCGTGTTGCGTGAAAAGCTTGCCGCCATGTCGCTCGAGGAGTTGCAGGCCATGACGGGCGCGACGCTTCATATCGACGGCAAGATTAGCGACCTCGTCGTCCCCGAACTCTGAGGAGAGCCCCCATGGCTGATGCATTTATCTGCGATTACATCCGGACGCCCATCGGCCGCTTCGGCGGTTCGCTGTCGTCGGTGCGCGCCGACGATCTCGGCGCCATTCCGCTAAAGGCACTGATGGAGCGCAATGCCTCGGTCGACTGGGATGCCGTCGACGATGTGATCTTCGGCTGCGCCAACCAGGCAGGTGAAGACAATCGCAACGTCGCGCGCATGTCGTCGCTGCTGGCCGGCCTGCCCCATTCGATCTCGGGCACGACCATCAACCGCCTCTGCGGCTCCGGCATGGATGCCGTCATTGCCGCTGCCCGCGCCATCAAGGCGGGCGAGGCTGAACTGGTGATTGCCGGCGGCGTCGAAAGCATGTCGCGCGCGCCCTTCGTCATGCCCAAGGCCGAAACGGCGTTTTCCCGCAGCGCTGAAATCCACGACACGACCATCGGCTGGCGCTTCGTCAACCCGCTGATGAAGAAGCAGTACGGCGTCGACAGCATGCCGGAGACCGGCGAGAACGTCGCGGAGGACTACAAGGTCAGCCGTCACGACCAGGATGCCTTTGCCGTTCGCAGCCAGGACAAGGCCGCCGCCGCCCAGGCAAGCGGCCGGCTGGCAAGGGAGATCACCGCCGTCACCATCCCGCAGCGCAAGGGTGACCCGATCGTGGTCGACAAAGACGAACATCCGCGCGCAACGACGATGGAGGTGCTGGGCAAGCTCGGCACCCCGTTCAAGAAAGACGGCGGTACCGTCACCGCCGGCAATGCATCCGGCGTCAACGATGGGGCGGCATCGCTTATCATTGCCTCGGAAGCGGCAGCCCGGAAATACGGCCTGACGCCCATTGCACGCATTCTCGGCGGCGCTGCAGCCGGCGTGCCACCACGGGTGATGGGCATCGGCCCGGTACCCGCATCGCGCAAGCTGATGGCGCGGCTCGGCATGACGCAGGACCAGTTCGACATCATCGAGCTGAACGAGGCGTTTGCAAGCCAGGGGCTCGCTGTCCTGCGCGAACTCGGCATCGCCGACGACGACGCCCGCGTGAACCGGAACGGCGGCGCAATTGCGCTCGGTCACCCGCTCGGCATGTCCGGCGCGCGCATCACCGGCACGGCAGCCCTCGAACTCAAGGAAACCGGCGGTCGCTACTCGTTGTCGACCATGTGCATCGGCGTCGGACAGGGGATCGCAATCGCCCTTGAGCGGGTCTGATCTACGCCCGGTTTGAGAGCGCAAAACGCTGCCAGAGCGGGCCGATATGACGGCCGGCGGGTCTTTTCATGCAAAGTGAATCTGCCCATCCTGACATTTGTTGACACGGAAGAAATGACCTGTCAGGAGGAGTCATGGCCCCACGTCAATCTCGTAACGTCTCGCTGACCCCCGAGCTCGAAGCTTTCATTCATGAAAGCCTGGCTACCGGTGACTATGCCAACGCCAGCGAAGTGGTTCGCGCCGCCTTGTGCAGGCTGCGCGACGGGGCGGTATTGCCGACGACTTCATCTGTGAAGGATTGGCCCAAGGGCGGCGGCGAATGCGGCGCGCTGGTCCGGAGCATGGACTGGAACAAGATCCTTCTCGGCCCCATCGACGGATGGAGCATGGAGATGCGGGCGACCGTTGCCAACATCGTCAATTCGCCTGTGGCGAAAGTCCTCATGTGGGGCCGCCACCACGTCATGCTCTATAACGACGCCTACCGGGAGATTGCCGGCGAGCGCCACCCTTCAGCCTTCGGAACACCCGTTGCCGTAGCATTTCCCGAGGTATGGGACTGGAACCGTCCCATTCTCGAAGCGGGTCTGCGCGGGGAAATCGTTACGCATCGCGATCAGCCTATCGTGTTCAACAGGCCTGACGGCCCGCAGACCATGTTTCTCGATCTTTTCTACACACCGGTGTATGACGCGGACGGACATGTCGGCGGTGTCATGTGCACCATCGTAGACAACAGCGCGCGGCTTCTGGCCGAAACGCGGCTGGCGGAGCGGGAAGCCGAACTGCGCAGCGTCACCGACGCCGTGCCCATGTTGATTTCCTACGTCGACCAAAATCATGTCTATCGATTTGCCAACGGCACCTACCGCGAGTGGTTCGGGGTCGATCCCGAGACCATGGTCGGGCGGCACGTACGCGACGTGATGGGGGAAAAGACCTATGGGGACCGCCGCCAATCGCTTGTCCGAGGCCTTGCCGGCGAGACCTTCGCCTCCGAGGCGCAACTTGCTTACAACAGCGGCGCCCTGCGGCGCATCGAGATCCGCTACGTCCCCCATTTCGGAGCGGATGGCACTGTTCTGGGTGTCCACATTCTCGGCATCGATGTCGAGGAACGCGCGCAACGTGAAGCCGATCTTGCTGTCAGCAACAAGCGCTTCCGCTACGCCATGGATGCCGTGCACGGTGTGCTTTGGACCAACAGCGCCGATGGCCGGATGGTCGGCGAGCAACATGGCTGGTCGAAGCTGACCGGACAGACTGCGGAAGAATATCAGGGCTACGGCTGGTCGAACGCCGTTCATCCCGACGACGCGGCTGCGACTGTAGAAGCTTGGAAAGAGGCGGTTGCGACCAAGGGCATGTTCATTCACGAGCACCGGGTGCGCCGCCACGATGGTTCCTGGCGTCAATTCGCCATCCGTGGCCTGCCGATCCTCGACGCGTCAGGCGAAATCGTCGAGTGGGTCGGAGTCCACACCGACATCACCCATCAGCGGGCGGCCGAAGCAGCGCTTCGCGAGCAGGCCGAGGTGCTTTCGCGACAGGTCCGCCATCGCGAGCGTGCCGAAGAGCAACTGCGACAGGTCAACGAGAATCTGGAGGCACGGGTCGTTGCCGAGATCGGAGAACGACGCGCCGCCGAGGCGAAGCTCGCCCAGGCGCAGAAGATGGAAACCGTCGGCAAGCTGACCGGCGGCGTGGCCCACGATTTCAACAACCTGCTACAGGTCGTCTCCGGTAACCTTCAGCTGCTTGCAAGGGATATCGCCGGCAACCAGAGGGCCGAGACAAGGGTGGCCAACGCCATGGCGGGTGTTTCCCGCGGCTCGAAGCTGGCAAGCCAGCTTCTGGCATTCGGACGCCGGCAGGCGCTTGAGCCGAAGGTCGTCAACATCAGCCGCTTCGTTCGCGGCATGGACGACATGCTGCGAAGGGCTATCGGCGAGGCGATCGAGGTGGAAACCGTCGTTACCGGTGGGCTCTGGAACACCTTCATCGATCCCGCGCAGGTCGAAAACGCGCTGCTCAATCTCGCCATCAACGCTCGCGATGCGATGGCCGGTCGCGGCAAGCTGACGATCGAGCTCGCCAACGCGCATCTAGACGACACCTATGCGCTGGAGCATGACGAAGTCACGCCCGGTCAGTACGTCATGCTTGCGGTTAGCGACACAGGCGCCGGCATGTCGCCAGATATCATCGACAAGGTGTTCGAGCCGTTCTTCTCCACCAAGGCGGAAGGCAAGGGTTCGGGCCTGGGCCTGTCGATGGTCTACGGCTTCGTCAAGCAGTCGGGCGGCCACGTAAAGATATACTCCGAGGTCGGCGAGGGCACGACGATCAAGCTTTACCTGCCACGCGCCATGCAGTCAGAAGACATGGAAGTCGTCGTCGACACCGGACCGATCACCGGTGGCACGGAGACGGTGCTGGTTGTCGAGGATGACGATGCCGTGCGCGACACCGTCGTCAACCTGCTCACTGACCTCGGCTATCGCGTGCTGAAAGCGATCGATGCGGCGAGCGCCCTGAGCGTGGTCGAGAGCGGCATACCGATCGATATCCTGTTCACCGACGTCGTCATGCCCGGCACCCTGAAAAGCCCGGAACTTGCCCGCAAGGCGCGGGAACGCCTGCCGGATATCGCCATCCTGTTCACGTCCGGCTATACCGAAAACTCGATCGTGCACGGCGGAAAGCTCGACGCCGGCATCGAGCTGCTTTCCAAGCCCTACACACGCGAGGCAATGGCCCGCAAGTTCCGCCATGTACTCGCCAACCGAAGCCAGCGACTGAGGCCGGCGGAAAGCAGACCCGTCTCGAACCCGTCTCTGGAAGCGCCGGCATCGAGCGCATCGATCACGACGAGACTGACGGTCCTGCTGGTGGAAGATGACAACCTCATCCGCGTCAGCACCGGCGACGCCCTGAAGAACGCCGGATGCATCGTTGTCGAGGCAGGCAGCGCCGAAGAAGCGATGGCCGCCCTGGAAACGGTCCCCTTCGACGTGCTGGTCACCGACGTCAACCTGCCAGGCGCCTCCGGAGCAGAATTGGCAAAGCGAGCGCGTTCCGTACGGCCGTCTGCAGGGATTGTCTTTGCAACGGGCGATCCTTCCAGCGTGAAGACTGAAGCCGGTGCGGTTGTTGTCGGCAAGCCCTATCATGCCGAAGAACTGATCGCGGCCGTCGAGACATCCTGGGCTGCGGTGTCTGACGGTGCCAGTGCCGAAAACGAGACCTCGCAACAGCAAGGCGACCGTTGCAGCAGCTCGACATCGACGACGAACTGATCGGGAGCCCTGCGCTGTCGCAAACCCGATCTGCCCGTCGAATTTTCAGCTACCGAACATATTGCTGGAATAGACGTTGAGAGCCGACCAAAGGAAAACTCGATGACGACACAATGCCAGGGCTGTAACGATGGCCAGAAGTTTCCCTTTGATTTCTCGATGGCATTGCAGCCGATCGTCAACGTCGCAGAGGGCACCATCTTTGCCCACGAAGCACTGGTCCGCGGCGTCAACGGCGAGGGGGCAGCGACCGTTCTTTCCTCGGTAGATGCCGAAACGCGCTATGCGTTCGACCAGCAGTGCAGGGTCAAGGCGATCGAGCTTGCAGCGAAAGTGTTTCCGCATCAGAACCGGCCGCGCCTGTCCATCAACTTCATGCCAAACGCCGTCTACGAGCCACGCGCCTGCATCCGGCTGACCCTGGCAACCGCGTTGAAAACCGGGTTCCCGGCCGACCACATCATTTTCGAGTTCACCGAAGTGGAAGAACTCGACACCAAGCACATCCTCGGCATTCTGGAGACCTACCGGGAAATCGGCTTCAAAACAGCTATCGACGACTTCGGCGCCGGTCACGCAGGCCTCGGACTGCTGGCGAAATTCCAGCCTGATATCGTCAAGCTGGACATGGAACTGGTTCGGGATATCGACAGCCGCAAATCCAAGCAGACTATCGTGCGCCATACCGTTGCGATGTTGAAAGACATGGGCATAACTCCCCTCTGCGAAGGCATTGAAACCCGCGCCGAGCAGACGGTACTGGAGGATCTGGGGATCGAACTGATGCAGGGATACCTGTTTTCGAAGCCCGTCTTCGAGGCTGTAGCGGGTGAAATTCAGGGCCTCGGCGAAAGGTCCGCTGCGACCTGAAGTCCACCTAAAGAGATCAGGCAGATCCAAACCCTTTCTTCAGGAGCACGGCCCTAATCTTCGAAATCGCGGCGTCCCGGTCCGTACCGTAGGGGATCAAGCCCTTCAGCCGTCCGTCGGCGCCAATCATCAGCAGCGTGATGGTGTGGCTCATATGGTAATCGCCATTTTCGCTCGGCACTTTCTCGGCCCGGATCATCCACCCGTCCATGACCTTGCGCATTTCCTCAGGCCTGCCGGTCACACCGACGATACGATCGCCAAATTCCGAGACATAATCGTGCATGATGGCTGGCGTGTCGCGCTCGGGATCGACGGAGAAGAAGTAGGCGGCAAGCTCCTTGCCCTCGGGACCCAGCGTCTGGAGCCAGTCGGTGACCTCGAGCAGCATCGTCGGGCATACCTCGGGACAATTGGTGTATCCGAAATAGACCAGGGCCGGACGGCCATGGAAAATGCTCTTGTCGACCGGACGACCGCGATCGTCGATCAGTGAAAACGACGCGTCGAAGGGTCCGCTGCGTGGTTCCGACGCATAAAGCCACACCAGCGAGCCGACAAGGCAGGATACGAACACGCCTATGGCCATCGATGCGCTCAGCAAAAGAGTGTGACGTCTCATTTTCCATGCCCCGCATGATCTGGATGTCCACCGGCAGCCTTGTCCAGCATGACGGTCCCGACGAAGCTCGCAAACAGCGCAACCGTCGATGGATCGAGCGAACGCTCGGCCGTCGCCAATTGGTCGGTCAGCGCCCTGGCATCCGCCGCATCGACGCCCAACGTTGCAAGCACTGCCGGATCCCTGAGACTGTCGCCGCTGCAGAGCAGCGCTTCGAACCCATGCGGACCTTTCCTCAGCAACACCCTGCCGCCACGTCCATCCTGCTGCCAGGCGGCAATTGCCCAGTCGTTCCGGACGATGATGGGGCCCGTCGTCAGCGGCTTCTCTGGCGTCTCGAACTGCTTGCGCATCGTCTGCCGGATGTCCTGCTTCGGATCCATCGACATGCCCGGCATATCCATTCCGCCCATATCCGTCTTTCCCATGTCCATGCCAGGCATGACGTGATCGTCCCCGGCCTGTTCGGCACCAGCAGCCGGGGCGCTCATGTCACCGCCTGCACTGCCGACGGCAAAGACGACCTCGACGGCGCCGGCCTTCGCGAAAGTCAGTGTCGCGGTGACGGTTTCGCCGCGCTTGAAGGGTTCACGGACGTCCATGAACATCAGGTGGTAGGCGCCCGGCTTGAACAGGATGGTCTTTCCGGCCGGGATCTCGATGCCATCGCGCAGCTCGCGCATGATCATGATCCCGTTGTCGATGCTCATCTGGTGCAGTTGGACGCTGCTGGCACGAGGCGAGGTCACCGAAACAAGGGTGTCGCTTTGCGGGCTGGTATTGGTGATGGCGAGATATCCCCCTCCGACCTTTGCGCCGGGCAGCATGGCGCGCGCCTGGGCGTTGTCGATCCTGATCGTATCGGCCGCAAAGCCATGCGTCGAAAACAGCGATGCCACGGCGAAGAGAGCGGCTGCGATTGTTCTGTTCATGAGGAAACTCCCGATTGGAAGACCCGGCTGAGGGCTGGAATGAAGCGGATGACGACCTGGTCGATGACAACCATGGCAACGATGGCAAGGCCGGTCAGGGGAAAGAGGACGCCGAAGACGATGGCGATCAGCCAGAGGCCGAGATACACGGATTTCTCCTGTGGCATCGGTGGCACGCCGAGACGCCCTGCCGGTCGCCGCTTCCACCACATGGCGACGCCGGTGACGCAGGAAAGCACGATCGCAATGCAGGTCGCCAGCATCACGAGCTGGTTGAACAATCCCCATTGCTGGCCCTGGTGGAGGTTGATGCCCCACTCGATCGCGCGGCCCAGCGCCGGGTACTGGTCGTAGGAGAGATCGACGAGCGGCTTTCCCGAATACTGGTCGATGTGGACCGTGCGTTCCTTGCCGAGATCGCCGAAATAGTGGCTTGCCGTATAGACGCCGGTGTCGGTCGAAGGAATGGCGAGATCGGCACCCCGAACCATGCCCAGCCCGTGCATGATATCCACAGCCTTGTCGAGGCCGATGGGTTTGACAGCCTGGGCTGCGGCGATGTCGGAGAGCGGAACGGGTGCGTTTTCGACGACCCATCCGGCCCGCGCAACGACATCCTGCGTCACCTTGGTCGAGACCGGAACGTTGTCCCAGAGCGCTGCCGGCGCGCCAAGGTCATGGGCGGTCAGCCAGGCGTTGACATTGGCGCCCCAGTAGCCGGACCAGGGCAGGCCGCTGAAGGCGAGGAAGAAAATGACGATGCCAGCGATGGCCCCGGTGACGGCATGAAGGTCGCGCCAGAAAACCCGCCGCGACGGGGTGCCACGGACCGTCAGGACACCGCCCGTCTGTTGTCGCGGCCACCAGAGGTAAATGCCGGTGACGAACAGGACCAGCGCGAAACCGGCGACGATCTCGATGATCCGGTTGGTCCATTCGCCGAAATATTCGAGACTGTGGATCCGCTTGACGACCCAACCGAACTCCTCCTTGGAATTGACCTTCCCCAGGACAGCACCATTGTGCGGATTGACGTAGACGATGGTAGACACGCCTTCCTTTGCCACGGTGACCTCGGCCGAGCGCGTCGCAGATGCAGCCTCCCGGTAGTTGGTCACTTTGGCGCCCGGAATACTCCCGACCGCGACATCGACGATCTGCTGCGGCGACTGGATCGGCCCCAAATCGCTAACGATATGGCGATGCGCGTAGAACGTATCGGCGATCTCGTCCTTGAAAAGGTAAAGCGATCCGGTGATCGCCAGATTGAGCATGAACGGGATGACCAGCAGGCCGGCGAAAAAATGCCAGCGCCAGATGGCCCGGTAGAGCGAAACATGGGTGGTAGACGTAGCCGACGGGTCGGCCGCTGCAAAAGCAGACATGGAATTCCCCCTGGGGGTCGCGACGACGCAGATGATCTCGTGCGGGGGAGGAATGACCGTTGAGGTCATCGCCTTGTGCAGACCCGCTGCGGCGTCCGGAACGAGCGGTCCGATACGCGACAGGCAACCTGCAAATAGCATTCTCCCGCAGCCTTGTGGGCTCTCCGCCCACGATCATACGGCCGCCGTTGACAGAACGCGTCACGGCGCAGGCCGCAACGCAGGCTCAGGCAACGATCGACAGAAGTGGTGGGGCGCGGGGTCCGCTGTTTGGAGGATAGAGCCGGCGGTGAAAGGCGACCGAGAGAGGCGCCGCCAGGCGGGCAAAGACGAAGGGGAGGTGGCCGTAGTCGAAAACGGGTGCTGCCGGCAGAAGTGCGGCCGGAGCGGTCTGGCAAAGGTAGCATCCGGGAATATGGACTTCGCCATGCGCCTTGCCGTCTGCGTCGCGATAGGTAATGCAGAAGATCGGCAGGGTGCCATCGGGCAGGCGGTACTGGGCAAGTTCTGCCGGGGTCAGTTGGTCAGGGCTTGAAATGGCCGGCTGCGCACCGAAGCCGACAAACACGACGGCCAGCACGCACAGCAGGCGCACCGTCCATTGCCTTATGTCGGAAGAAACCGTCCTCATATCGCCCACCGCATCAACCCTGACGGTCGTACGTCATTACGCTGGAGAGCTCAATGCGGCAAATTGCACAGATCGGCTCGTGGACGACAGCACCTCAGCATACCGACAGCCGCGCACATCTCTGCGCGCGGCTGCATTTACGGCTGGCTTACTGGACCGGAGGGCGGACTGGCTGGGCGGCAGGACCGTTGAGGCGATCCATCAGCTGCATCAGCGTATCCGAGCAAACCTTCATCGGTTCGTCATCGGCGCATTTCACGTCGATCCGTGTATCCCCGTGGTCGATATGGAAGTGCGCAGCCTTGGACGGTGGTGGCGGCGGGGGTGGGCGGTGGCCGCGAGGTCCCATGTCACCATCCGGTCCGCCGGGAGGAGGACCCATGCGATCCGGGCCGCCATCAGGGCCACCAGGGCCGCCGGGACCACCGCGCAGTGGCGGGGCAGGCGGCGGCGGGGGTGGCGCGCCGGGATCGACGACGGGTGCGGGGCCGCCGGGCGGAGGCGGGGCCGGTGGCTGCTGGGCGAAGGCGGTTCCTGCCAGGGCAGCGAACGCGATTGCGGACAGAACATATTTTCTCATCGTATCGACTTTCTGTGAGGTTGAGGATGGGTCAATCGGGATTGCTGGAGTGATCATGGACCCGGTCTGTGGATCAGGTCGCCGAATGGCCCGTGCGGTGGAGGACCGGGCGCGCGCAGCGCTTCGGTCTTCCCGTCCTTGTCGACCAGGAAGCTCGCATGGACGAAGCCCTGGTCGAAGCGGCCCTGGACTGTGACCGCTTCATTCTGCTTGACGAGATCGCCGCCGTCGCCGGCTGGTCCGGTCTCGACCAGGGCCTTGCCGCTGGTATCCTGCAGGATGAACTTGTTGCCGTAGACCTCCATGACGGTGCCCTTGATGGTGACCAGGCTGGAAGCCGGCATCGTCGAAATGGAAATCGGCGTCATCGGGGCCATTTCCGCCGTCGGGCGAACCATCCGCATCGCGCCGGCCCCGCCTGCAGCACCGACCGCAAGCGCAATCGCAATCGCCGGGAAGACGATCCAGTGGCGGCGGCGCTCATGCGGAGGAACGTAGGCGCCGCCCTTGCCGGGACGCTCGCTGCTGTCGTGATCAATCGTCATCTTGGTGCTCCTTTGTGAGTGACAACCGCAATCTAGGCCCTATGTGCCATCACACGGCTGAACCTCGCGGTTCAGATTCAGTTCAGGCAATTTCGCTAGGACTGGCCGATCATTTTGCAGCCGAAAGTCACTCCATGCGCGTACTGCTCGTTGAAGACGACGACGACCTCAGCGGCCGCATCGCTACGGCCCTGAGGTCGGAAAATTTCGTGGTGGATATTGCCCGCAACGGCGAGGATGCCTTGCATGCGGGCCTGACCGAAATGTTCGACGTCGCAGTCCTCGACCTCGGGCTGCCGAAGATCGACGGCGTGACCGTCCTCAAGGGATGGCGGGAGAGCGAACGCAATCTTCCCGTCCTCGTGCTTACCGCCCGTGACGGATGGCCGGACAAGGTCTCGAGCTTCAAGGCGGGGGCGGACGACTTTCTAGGCAAGCCCTTCAAGATCGAGGAACTCGTGCTCAGGCTTCGTGCCCTCGTCAGGCGTGCTACAGGTCACGCCGCGTCGCGCGTCAGCTGTGGCGGCCTCGTCTTCGATGCCCAGCTCGGCACGTTCGAACTGGATGGCCTGCCTTTGAAGCTCACTGCGCTGGAATGGCGGGTACTTTCCTGCCTGATGCTGCGCAAGGAGACCGTTGTCGACCGGCGGGAACTGAACGAACGGGTCTATGACGGGGATGCCGAAGTGGATTCGAACTCCATCGAGGTCATTGTCGGCAGGCTGCGCAAGAAGCTTGGGCCAGATCTTATCGAGACGGTGCGCGGGCGGGGCTATATGCTGACTGCCGCGGGGATGCCATGAAGCTGTTTTTTCCCGGACGACCGAAATCGATAGCCGGCAGACTGCTGATATTTTCGGGCATCTTCGTGACGCTGGCGCTTGTGGTCGCGTCTGCAATCCTGTGGCTTGCATTGAATGCTGTCATCCGCGAGCAGATCGATCAACGCCTCGACACTCAGATTGGCGCGCTCGCCTCCGCGGTGACGCACGGGCCGGACGGCCGGCTTGAGTTGTCGACCACCCTCGATGCGCCGCCATTCGATCGTCCGGGCTCCGGCTGGTACTGGCAGGTCGAGGGCACCGGCCAACGCCTTGCATCGCATTCACTGCTGGATGGCACAATCGATGCGCCGCCCCCGCGCCAGGACTTTCTCCACATGCTGACGGCCATGCCGACACCCGGGGAGGGTAGGCAGAACGGCCGCAAACTCTATCTTCGCCAGAGCTCGCGCGATGTCGACGGCGAGATGGTGCTGATCACCGTGACAGCGCCAGAGGGCGCGCTGGTTGATCCCGCCGTACGCGCGCTGTTCTGGCTTGTGCCCTGCATGCTGCTTTTAGGCGTAGTGCTGCTGGCCGGAACGCTCTGGCAGATCCGCTTTGGCCTGCGCCCTCTGAAGTCCATGGCAGCCGGCATCGACGCGATCAACCGCGGCGAGCAGTCTCGACTTGCGGACGAGGCCACCGTCGAATTGGCTCCGCTCGCCTCGAAAACCAATGCGCTGCTCCAGTCGAACGACGAAAGGCTGGCGGCCACTCGTATCCAGTTTGCAAACCTCGCGCATGGCCTCAAGACGCCGGTCGCAAGCCTTTTGCTGGCGCTCGACGGCCGCAATGATCCGGATGGGACACTGCGTGACCTCGCCCTTCGCATAGACAACCGGATCAAGCATCACCTGAGCTCCGCCCGGCGGGTGATGGCGTCATCCGGGACGGTAGCGCGGACCGAGGTTGCGAAGTCCCTTGCCGACATCCACGGCGCCATCAGCCTGATCCACGCCGAGCGCGGCATCGCATTCGAGGCCGACGTCACGGACGGGCTGGCTGTCGCCTGCGAGGAAAGCGACGTCGAGGAGATGCTCGGAAACCTGATGGACAACGCCTTCAAATGGGCATCGTCGCGCGTCGCCGCTGTTGCCGTCAGAGACGGCGCCTTCGTCCGCATCACCTTCGAGGACGACGGACCCGGCATCCCGCAGGAGCGTATAAAGGCAGTGTTGTTGCCCGGTGTCCGGGAGGACGAGCGCGTTCCGGGCGACGGCTTCGGGCTGACCATTGTAACTGAAATGGCCGGCCTCTACGGCGGATCGCTGGTGCTGGAACCGGCGTCGCCGACAGGCCTGCGGGCTGTCCTCCGCCTCCCCGCCGCCGTGTACCAGGCCTAGGGGGAGACGGAGGTATGGCACAGGTTATCAGCCGAGATTGGGCTGAGTGGCCTTGTAGCTGGGCAGGGCCTGGATTGCCGTCCACCAGTCGCTGAAGCCCGGAACGTCGAATAGAGCACTCTTGTCGGGGGTCATGGAGATGTAGAAGGCTATCGGCGCGAGGTAGAGGTCTGCGAGGCTGAGCTCGTTGCCCGCGATGAACGTGTCGCCGGCCCGGGTTGTCATGATGAATTCGAGCACTTTGCGGCCATTCGCAATTCCCTCTTTGCGGCTTTCTTCATTCTTGCCGCCAACGAAATCCGGAAACAGGTGGTAGGCCGCGACGCCACCGAGAAGCGCTCCGTAGCCGTAGGAATCGATGATGCCGACGGCCATGTCCATGCGAGCGCGATCCTTGGCGTTCGCTGGAACGAGCGACTTGCCCGGCAGGACGTCATCGAGATAACGCGTGATCGCTGCAGTCTCCAGGATCGTAATGCCGTCATGCTCGAGAACCGGAACCTTGCCGAACGGGTGGCGCTTCAGATGCTCCGGCGACTTTGGCTCTCCCTTCAGCACGTTGAGCGGGATCTGCTCGAAATCGGTGACGCCCTTTTCCGCGAGAAGCATCTTCACAGTGCGGACGTAGGTGGAGCCGTCGAAACCCCAAAGCTTGATATTGGCCATGTCTGGTCTTCCTCTTGTGATCGGCCTGCACGATGCAGGCGGAAGCGAAACTCGCTGACGGATTGTGCCCGCGATGGACTTCAGTCCATGGGACCGGGTCCGCCACGCGCCAGCATTCGCTGCAGTGTGCGGCGATGCATGTTGAGCAACCTTGCCGACTCCGACATGTTCCCGCCGGTCGCCTCGAAAATGCTGACGATGTGTTCCCAGCGCACGAGGTCCGGTGGCTTCAGCGCCGTATTCGGCTCGCTCGCCGACTTGTCGACAAAGCCCAGCACCTCGAGGATCTCATCGGCATCCGCAGGCTTGCTGAGATATTCGGTTGCCCCAAGCTTCACGGCGACCACGGCGGAATGGATATTCCCGTAGCCTGTCAAAACCAGCGTCTTGGTGTTCTTCGAGAGCGTGTTTACGGCCTCAATCACCGCAAGGCCGCTTTTTTCACCGATCCTGAGGTCGGTTATGACGATGTCGAGATGTCTTTTACCGACCAGGCCCAAGGCATGGTCCACGGTCTCGCACACTTCCACATCAAAGCCCCGGTCCGAGAATGCTTTTCCGAGCCTGTGGCCGAAAACGCTGTCGTCATCGACGATCAGGAGGGAGAGGGGCGCGGCGTCGCTATCGCCCGACACGCCTTCGAAATTTGCAGCCAGATAACTCATAGCATTCTCCCCCACGGTAATGGGCATTGGGCAGGAGATGCCTGCCGGATGATCACGTCATGCATTCAAAGGGGCCGACGGAAATCGTCGTCTGCCCTCAGGATCTCGCTGCTACCTGGCAATGGGCAAGTCGCGCAAACCGCCATTTTGCAAAGATCGGATATATCGCCCTCAAAGCCGCATTGATCGGCGGGAAACTTGCGATCTTCGCAGCGGTCCGCCACCGCGGTATGTGCCGCCAGATCAGCAGGAAGGCGTCGACGCCGACATGCATGCGGCCATTGTCATCCTTGCCATGAAGCTCCATCAAAGCATCGGCGAGCGAGACATTCTCGTTTTCCAGAGCGGTCCCGTCCTTCATGACGTCGACCCAGTCGAAAACGCCGGCGGGAGCAACCTTGCGGTAGTGGTTGATTTCCCGCGAGCACATGCCGCACGCGCCATCGTAAAAGATCTTGATCATGTCTGATATACGGCCGGTTCGGCATTCAGATCAGATGACGGCGACCTAAAGCGGCGGGCTTCACCACGGAATGGTGCTACCGTCGTAGGCAAAGAATTTGCCCGTGTCGTCTGGCTGGAGTCCGTCCACGGTTCGCAGGATCTGGTGCGCCGCGTCGTCCGGTTCAGTGCGGGGATGACCGGACGAAAAGGGATCGGACAGGGCGGTCATGACGGTGCCGGGATGGATGGTGACGACGGTTGCCAGCGGAGAGCTGCGCGCCACCTCGATGGCGGCGGTGTGAACGATCTGGTTGAGGGCAGCCTTTGCCGATCGGTAGGAAATCCACCCGCCAAGACCGTTGTCGCCGATGGAGCCCACCCTTGCCGAAAGGAACGCCATGATGACCCGCTTCCGCTTGGCCAGAAGCGGCACGAAATGCTTGAGGACGATTGCCGGACCTGCAGCATTGACGGCGAACTGCGCCATCATCGCATTTTGCGAGATATGCCTGATGGATTTTTCCGGACCCACACCGTCGATGGTCAAAGCCCCGGTCGCACACAGGATGATATCGAACGCCTGCGGTGCAAGCGCTTCGGCGGCGCGCCTGACGGAAGCCTCGTCCGTGATGTCGAAACCGTCGTTGCGCCGCGACAGCTGCACCAGCTTTTCGCAATTGCCGTCATCCGCGAGCTTTCCCGCGAGGGCACCGCCGATGCCACCGCTGGCTCCGATCACTAGGGCTCTGTAGCCGACATCGAGCGATGTCATCAACGCGTCCGACATGTACTCCTCCATCTCATCCCTCCAGCGCTTATCCTCTTGCGAGCGTGATGAAGCGCGCCTGGTCCGCCGCCGACATTTGGAACGAACCGGTGAAGCGCGTCGTCAAGGTCTTGGTACCCTGCTTTGCAACACCGCGCATGGCCATGCACATGTGTTCGGCCTCGATCATGACAGCCACGCCCTTCGGCCGCAGGCTTTCGTCCAGCGCCGTGGCGATCTGGGCCGTCATGGTTTCCTGCGTCTGCAGGCGTCGGGCATAGAGATCGACGAGACGCGCCATCTTGGAAAGGCCGAGGACGCCCTTGTCGGGCACATAGGCGATGTGCGCCACGCCATGGAAAGGGACCATGTGGTGTTCGCAGTGGGAGTGGAACGTGATGTCCTTGACGATCACCATGTCATTGTAGCCGGCCACTTCGGAGAAAGTCCGGGACAGGACGTCTTCCGGCGCCAGGTCATAGCCGGCGAACAGCTCGCGATAGGCCTTGGTGACACGCTTCGGCGTGTCCAGCAGGCCTTCGCGCGTCGGGTCTTCGCCTGCCCAGCGAATCAGGGTCCTGACGGCGGCCTCTGCCTCCTGCTGCGAGGGGCGCTCGAAGGCGGCGAGGTCGGCATTGGCGAGCATGGCATCCATTGCTACTCTCCAAATTCATAAACGACGTTGCCTACGGGAACTTGCACGCCTCAGATCAACAGACAGATTTCGAAGGGTCAAAACGCGCTTTGATCCGGTCGGGCGATGGAACCGTATTGGCTGAAAATTCGACGGATGGATTTGTGTCACGCAGGATTGCAATTGTTGGAAATGGCTCGTTCGCCGGCCCCCATGCTGGCGTGATCGACTCGTGCGACCTTGTGATACGCTTCAACGACTGCCGTTCGGTCGGCGAGGGCGGCATGCGTACGGATGTGGTGGCGGTCTGCAATACCGGGCGGCCCGCGCTGGCCATGATCCGCCGCGCCTCGTGGCGCGAGCTCCCGGCGGTAGCCTCTGCCTCCGCCATCTGGTGCGTGCGCGACCATCATAAATTCGCGGAGCTGAAACCAAAGCTGGATCCGGGACTTGAAGACTTCTGCGACGACTACACGGCAGAGTTTGCAAGGTTTGCGGTTATGACGGGAAAAAACTTCGAGGTCATACCTCGCCATCACCACGACAGGATCGACGTCGAGTTACAGCGCATCATGTCGGGCAGCTATATCGTGCCGAGTTCGGGACTGATGGCACTCGCCTATGTGATGGAAGAAGCCGCAGGCCCGGACGATACGGTCATCCTGGCTGGTTTCGACCACAGGGGATGGAAAGGACATCCTTTCGATGCGGAGCGCATCCTGATCGAACGCTTCATTGCGGAGGGCCGGATCAGGCGGCTCTTGGCAAATGATTTCCGATACGCCGAATGCGACGCCTGACAGACCGACCCCATCCCACCTGACAGAGCAACCAAGCGAGACGGCAGGTCCAGGAGACCGGAAACCATATGGCTATACGACCACGAGTTGGCATCATCGGCGCAGGAATAGCGGGACTGACGTTGGCAAAAGCCATATCAGCGACCGGATCCGTGCGTGTGTTCGAAAAGAGCCACGGCGTCGGCGGCCGGATGGCGACCAGATGGATCGATACAGTCTCCTATGACCACGGCGCGCAGTACTTCACGATCCGGAACGACCGGTTCCACGATGCCTTGGAAACGGCACGCGCCAACGGCGTGGTCGAACCCTGGAATGGCCATGTAGCGTCGCTGTCGGATGATGGCCTGCTGGAGAGACCAAAGTCGAGCACCGTCCGGTATGTCGGCACCCCCTCGATGAACGCATTGCCGAAATCGATGTCCGTCGGCCTCGACATCCAGCCCGAGAGCACGGTCGGCGCGATCACCGGCGAACCCGGCCGATGGTTCGTCAATATCCGCGATCGTACGGAAGGTCCCTTTGACTGGGTGATTGCCACCGCCCCCGCCCCGCAGTCCGCCCTCATGCTGCCGGCGAGGTTTGCTCACCATGACAAGCTCGGCCTTGTCCGGATGAACGGATGTTTCACGCTGATGGTCAATATCGATACGAAGCACAGTGCACAAATCCCGTTCGCCGCAGCCCATGTGGCCGATCCCGTCATCAACTGGATTTCGCTCAACAACAGCAAGCCGGGCAGGCCGGCATCACCCTGTCTGGTGGTCAATTCCAACGCGGTCTGGGCCGACCTCAACATGGACATGCCCCTCGAAAAGGTCAGGCAAGCGTTGATCGAGGCGGCACGTCGACATGTGCAGATGGATGCAGGAGAGGCCGATACCGCGACCGTCCATCGCTGGCGATACGCAAACGTCGAACGTCCGGCGGGCGAGCCTTACCTGCTCGACAAGGGTTCGCAGCTTGCTGCCTGCGGTGACTGGTGCATTGGGGGTAGGGTAGAGGCTGCATTTCTGAGCGCGGCCGGCCTCGGCGATGCCTTGGTCGCACTTATGGGAGACGCTAAGTGAACGGCGTTTCCAGCAAGGTATCGACAGCGCTTGCCTTTGCAGGCGCGCTGCCGTTCTGGTTCTTCGCGCTCGCCCCGGAGACCATCGCCGGATTGAACTCCGCCTCGGCCTTTGCCACCTATGGCGCCATCATCAGTTCGTTCATGGCGGGAGCCCTCTGGGGACGTGCCCAGAATGGCAAGGCGGACGTCGCCCTGCTTATCCCCAGCAACGTGCTCGCGCTCGCCTCGTTCGTGACAGCCGTCTTTTCGCTGTCGCCTGTGGCGCTGGTGACCCAGCTTGTTGTCTTTGGACTGCTGCTTTTAGCAGACTACCGCATCTATGCCGGCAACCTGGAACAGCGATGGTACTGGAAGCTGCGGGTGTGGGTAACGCTGGTCGTGTCGTTCGCCTACGCTATCATGCTGCTGCGCTACGTTCTCGGCGCCAGCTGGTAGCGTGGCCGTGGTCAGCATGGCGACGCCTATGATCCGGCTTTTGATAAATGGCGTATATCGGCTATGACAATATCGGAGCCCGCCCAATCTGTCTCGCTTCCCGTGTCGGCTGCCAGTATGGGGATGGGGCGGACGGCACCGCCGTATAGGAAGGTCCTGCCTTTGGCAGAAGCACAAGCCGCACTGGACCGCAAGCGCATCAACGAACTGATGGCGGCGGTCGCCGAGCACCGGGACGTGGATTCGTATGAGATGCTGTACAAGTATTTCGTACCGAAGGTCCGCTCCTACATGTTCAAGATCGGCGGCGATCGCATCATGGCGGAAGAAATGGCGCAGGAAGCCATGCTTTCCGTGTGGCGAAAAGCCAACCAGTTCGATCCGGAAAGAGGTGCTGCCTCGACCTGGATCTACACGATTGCCCGCAACGTACGCATCGACGCGCTACGTCGCGGGCCTCGACCGGATTTCGACCCGAACGACCCGGCCTTCGTTCCCGGCGATACCCCGGCCGCCGATGTCGCATTTGACAAGGAGCAGGATGCCGACAGGCTCAGGCTGGCAATGGCCTCTCTGAAGCCGGACGAGATCAAGGCGCTGAAGATGTCTTTCTTCGAAGACATGGCGCATCCGGCAATTGCCGCTTCGCTTGGCATCCCCATCGGGACTGTTAAATCAAGGATAAGGAATGCATGTCTGAAGCTGCGCAACATACTCAAGGACGATTGATCGTCGTGCATCATCTCGGTGACGAACTGCTGATGTCCTATGCTGCGGGAACGCTGTCGGAAGGATGGAATATCGGGGTGGCGACGCATCTGTCGTTTTGCCCCGGCTGTCGCGAGCGCCTGGCCGAGTTCGAGACAATAGGTGGCTATTTTCTCGAATGCGAGGAGGTCACGCCCGCCGAGCCGGTGGCCTGGGAAGACATGAAGAAGCGCATGGAGATTCCCGAGCAGCTGCCGGTGCCCGCGCCGAAGCGCTCGGACCCGCTGCTTCCTCAGCCGCTGCTCTCCTATGTGGACGCCGCCGGCGGGCTGAAGTGGCGCTCGCTCGGCAGCGGCGCATCGCAGATGAAGATACCGACATCCGACCCGAGCACCATTGTCAGGCTCCTGAAGATCCCGGCTGGCAAGCCCGTTCCCGAGCACGGACATCGTGGCCGCGAACTGACGCTGGTACTGGCCGGCAGCTTCGGTGATTCGGTTTCCGTCTTCAACCGAGGCGACGTGGAGCTTGCCGACGACGAACTGACGCATCAGCCGGCGGCAACGCCGGGGGAAGACTGCATCTGCCTCGCCATCACGGAAGCACCGCTGCGGTTTACAAGTCGCATCCTGCGTTTCATCCAGCCTTTCATAGGCATCTAGAGCCGGAGGAGCCGTTTGCTACGGCTTCGTCTGCCCGACGCTCCGCTTGTGGATATCCACAGAGCGGCGTGCGATCTACATGGCCGACCACTGTCATTTGGTTCCTTTTGTGGAAAAGTCTGGAACCCCGCCGGCCGGAAATGTATGAGGGGCTAAATTAGAACGGCGGGACTTGTTATTGGTGGCACGTGTGGGACAGCCAGGTCGCAAAGCAGCCCGCGCACGCGTGGCCTACGTGCGCTCTCTGGCAATCGTTGCGGCCCTGTTGCTGCTGTCCGGCTGCGGTGGGCGCCTGATCGGCGTCATGACACCGAGCGGCACAGTCGTCAGGGGCACATCGCAGGTCCGCCTGCTGGCAGCAACTACAAGAGCGCCTTCCGACGACAAGGCCATTCTGTTCAGCGGCGAGCGTGGCAGCGACCTTAAGATCGATGCGATCACGGTTTCCATTCCGCCCGAGGCCAACCGCACGGTCGGCCAGGTGCAATGGCCCGCGCGCCTGCCTGCCAATCCGCTGAAGGAGTTCTCGACCGTCAATGTCGTGCCTCTCGTCTCGAAGGCGGAAGACGAGCGCTGGTTGAAGCAGAATCTTCCGAAGAGCCGACGCGCGCTTGTCTTCGTGCACGGGTTCAATAATCGCTACGAGGATGCCGTCTACCGCTTCGCACAGATCGTTCACGATTCCGGCGCCGATGTCGTTCCTGTCGTCTTCACATGGCCATCGCGCGCCAGCATCTTCGACTACAACTACGACAAGGAAAGCACCAACTACTCGCGCGACGCTCTGGAGGATCTTCTGCGGCGGATCAGCGCCGAGCCATCGATCAGCGAAGTCACCGTGATGGCCCATTCGATGGGGACCTGGTTGGCGGTGGAAGCGCTTCGGCAGATGGCGATCCGCGACGGCAGGACGCTGCCGAAGATCAAGAACGTCATTCTTGCCTCCCCCGATCTCGACGTCGATGTTTTCAGCCGGCAGTTTCTTGCACTTGGAAAGAACCCGCCGCACTTCACGCTGTTCGTATCCCAGGACGACCGGGCGCTGAGCGTGTCCAGACGCATTTCAGGCAATGTGGATCGTCTCGGCCAGGTGGATGCCAATGCCGAGCCATACCGCACCCAGTTTGAGAAGGCCGGTATCAGCGTGATCGACCTCACCAAGCTGAAATCCGGCGATAGCCTCAACCACGGCAAATTCGCCGAGAGCGCCGATGTGGTCAAGCTGATCGGCCAGCGGCTGATATCCGGGCAGACCATCACCGATTCCGATGTCGGTCTCGGCGAAGCCGTCGGCGCCGTGGCACTCGGCGTATCCAACACAGTCGGTAATGCGGCAAGCGTCGCGGTCAGTGCGCCCATCGCCGTGTTCGATCCGCGCACGCGGCGCAACTATGGTGAGCAGGTTCAGCGCCTCGGGAGATCTGTCGACAACACGCTGGGATCCGTCGGCGATACCGCCGGCGCCGCAGGATTTCCCGATGTCACAAGTCGATCGGGCAAGCAGTGTTCTGGAAACCAGGCAGACCGCCGCCCGGGCTGCTTAAACTGAGGGTCGCTCCGTAGTCCGATATTGGAAAAAATTGCCCTGTCAGCGCGAGATCGCGTAGGCAGAAGCGACATCACCGAGTACGGAGAGCGCCAGCGTATTGGCGTCCCGGGCCTTGGCGATGACGCCGATCGGCGCCTTGATCCTGTCGATGGCAGCTTGCTCGTATCCAAGCTCTTTCAGCGCCGCCGAGCGACGCTCGTGGGTTTTGCTGCTGCCGAGGGCACCGATGTAAAACGGGTTGCCGTCCAGCGCTGCACGAAGGACCGGCAGTTCGAGATCGAGATCATGGTGCAGGAGGACAACCGCCGTATCGGGGTCGGGCAACGCTCCGTCCAGCAAATTTGCACCATCTTCCCGGCGAACGACCTCATAGCCGGTGGAGGCTGCGAGTTTGGCCGTGCGCTCCGCCTCGATGGACCTGCCGCTCAGCAACAGGCGAGGACGCGGACGATAGCCTCTCTTCAAATGCTCTCCGTCCCAGGCGTCCTTTGCCGGAAATGCTGCAACCTCGAGTGACTGCGCGCCAGCATCGTATTTCAGCCCCATCCGACGCCGTAATTTCAGGCCTTCCAGCACGGTGCGCAGACTGAGATTGTCCCTGAGCACATGGATGGCCAGCGTGATGCCGCCACCGCAAGGCAGGACGATATCGAAGAACCGCGACCCTTCCCCCAGGCGCAGGAACCGGTCACTGCCACCGGCGATGGCCTGCAGAGCCTCTGCCGCAACAGCAGCCTCCGTACATCCGCCCGAGACGTAGCCGCAATAAAGGCCGTCCCGGCGGACTGCCATTTGCGCTCCGAGCGCTCGCGCTGCACCGCCACGGATCTCGACCAGCGTGACAAGCGCCGTCTCGAAGCCTTCGTCAAAAGAGTCGGCCGCAAATTGCAGGATCTCCTGGGCGTCGTCGGTCATGAATGCCATTTGCGGCATCGATATTTCGGGTCTGGGGAGCACAAGCGACATTGATTGATCTCTGGCCTCGGACGCGAGCCCGGAATTGACGCTGTTTCTGCAGTGGTTGAAAATTAAACTACAGCTTCGACGATAGGTTCCGAACTCCTCCGGGGCAAACTCACTCTGTCATGATGCCGACCCGGCACGCCTGCGGGCATGAGACGCAAGCACTAAAGACGCCTCAGTTTTGAGGCCGCGTCAACACGCGGTGTGCAGATTGCGTGCCGGCGGAGCTGGGATCTGCGGAAATGCAGACGCAGCTCGAGTTCGGACGTATTACGCCCGACCGGAATCGCCCGTTCACGACAGACGATGGATCAAACGCGCGCTGCCATCGAATTGGCCAGCGACAGGGTTGCTTCAAACATTACGTGGGCGCCCGTCACGATGTGCTCTGGGGCAACATATTCCGCCTCGTTGTGGCTCAAGCCATCGCGGCAGGGGACGAAAATCATGGCCGATGGCGCCACGCGGGCGAGGAACAGGGCATCATGAAAGGCACCGGATACCATGCGCTTGGCTGTCAGGGACAGGCTTGTCGCTGCTGCCTCGACGGCACCGGTGACAATCGGCGAAAACGTCGCCGACGGCATGTCGAAGGTCTGCAGGATGCTGCAGCTACATCTCTCGGCAATGGCTCGACTGTCGCAAACACTGCGGACCTCGGCCTCGATGCTATCCAGCCGCTGTGGATCGGGATGGCGGATATCGACGCTGAAGGCGACCAAGTCCGGAATGGCGTTTATGGAGCCTGGATGGATGGCTATCCGACCGACGGTCAGGCGCGCATCCGCGTCGTTCTGCATTACGGTTGCCTGCAACTCGTGGAGGGCGGAGGCGGCTGCCACCATCGGATCGCGTCTGTAGGCAAGTGCCGTGGTGCCGGCGTGGCCAGCCTGTCCGGAGAACGTCACCTGCAGCCAGCGCGTGCCCTGCACACCGGTCACGACGCCAATAGGAATATTTTCCACTTCCAGAGACGGGCCCTGTTCGATATGCAATTCGAGATAGCGCGACACAGGGGTGCCGAGCGGGCGCATGGTGGCTTCCGGCAACGCCGAGAGCGTGGCGGCGAGTTCGTCGGCAAAGGAGCCACCGTCGGCGCCTGAAAGAGAGTTCCATTCGGCGGGATCAGCGGCGCCGGCGAAGGCCATCGAGCCCATCGCCCCTGGCGAAAATCGGCTGCCTTCCTCATTGGTCCAGGCGACGACTTCGACTGGAACTTCAGTCTCTACGTCGAAATCTTCCAGCGATTCCAGTACCTCGAACGCCGACAATGTGCCCAGCGCACCATCGAACCGGCCACCCGTCGGTTGGCTGTCGAGGTGACTTCCGATCAGCACCGGCGCATGCAACGCGTTGCGGCCTTCGCGCCGGATGAACAGATTGGCCATGCTGTCCTGGAAAACGCCGAAACCGCGTGCTAGCGCGAGTTCCGCCAGCAGCCGGCGAGCCTGGCGATCGCCATCGCTCAGCGCCTGGCGGTTAACACCACCGGCAGGCGTGGCTCCGATTGCGGCAAAGGCCTGCATTCGGGCCAGCAACCTTTCGCCGTTGATGGAAGCCGATGTCACGCCCTGATGCCCGCTATGAATGACTGGACGCGCGACAGTTCGACCGGGTTCCACCAGACGCCGTCATACTTCAGCGAACTTGCGACGATGACGCCGTCAACGATGCCGAGAATGTCGTTGACGTTGTCGGGCGTGACGCCGCTGCCCACCAATGTCGGCAGGCCGGCGGCCTCCTTGATCATCCTGATGTAGCCGAGGTCAGCCGCATGGCCCGTACGCTGGCCGGTGGCGATAATCGCATCTGCGTCGAAGAACACGAGATCCTTGACCTGCTCCTCGACCGGGCGGTCGGCAACGATGGCGTGGGCGCCGTGCTTGACATGGGCATCGGCAAAAATACGGATGCCGTTGGCGCGCAACTTGGCGCGGAACCGCATGGCGCGCGCGGCTTCGCCCTCGATGAAGCCTTCATTGGCGACATAGGCGTTGGCCCATTGATTGACGCGAACGAAGCCGGCACCAGAGGCACTGGCAATCGACAGCGCCGGGATCGAGGCGTTGGCCAACACGTTGATGCCGATGGGTCGGCCGAGTTCGCGGCGGATACGGTCGGAAACCACAGACATGTAGGCGGCGGTTTCGGGGCCGATATCATCCGGCTTGGCAAAGGGAATGTCGCCGTGGTTCTCGATGATCACACCGTCGCATCCGCCATGAAGATAGGCTTTTGCGTCATCGAGGCCGCGCTGGTAGATTGCTTCCACCGTCTCGCCGTCGTAGCGGGGCGATCCCGGTAGCGGCATCAGGTGGACGACGCCGATGACGGCCTTGGGCTTGCCGAACAGGGAGACCAGTACGTTGTCGGCAACCTGGCCGATGCGGTTCGTAGGGGCTGTCATGCGTTTTCCGTTTCCATTTCCATATCGATAAGGTGTGCCATCTCCTGCTGGCTGGGGCAGGACTGCATTGTACCGGTGCGGCCGACGGACAGTGCCGCAGCAGCCGTGGCAATGCGGACGGCATGACCGAGCGGGATCTTTTGCGCAAGACATCCGGCGATACAGCCGCAAAAGACATCGCCGGCACCGCTGGTATCGACGACATCGGCGCGCAGGCCTTTCACCCAGTCCGGCGCGCCTCCCGCCCTGTCGACAACAAGGCAACCGCGCGCGCCGAGCGTAATAACGACGGAGCCTGCGCCCCGGGAGATGAGATCGCGGGCAGCCTCCAGCGGATCGGCATGCCCCGAAATCCCGGCAGCCTCACCCTCGTTGACAATCACGATATCGGCCGCCGCAAGGTCTGGACTGCTGCCCGGCACGAGTGGGCTTGGATTGAACACTGTCGTTGCGCCGCTCGCCTTGGCGGCCTTCAGACAGGCGATTGTGACATCGGCACGCAGGTTTCCCTGCAACAGCACGATATCCCGATCCCCGATCGAGGCCGCGAGGCCGGTTTGAAGCAGGGGATCGAAGGCCTCAGCGCATGTGACGCCGCTGACGATGATGTTTTCACCGCTGGCATCGACCATGATCGTGGAGCGGTCGGTCGGCAGTTCCAAGGCCGGCATCAGTGCTGTGTCGAATTCCTCCGACAGCATCTCGCGGATGGTTCTGGCCGCAGCATCCGTGCCGGTGGCAGCGAGAAAGTCGACCGGAGCACCCGTCCGGGCGGCCGCGACCGCCTGGTTGGCCCCCTTGCCGCCGATGCCATCGCTATGGCCGTCGGCATTCAGCGTTTCCCCCGGCCGCGCAAAACGGCCGAGGCGGAACGTGGTGTCGATGCAGACATTGCCGACGACGTGGACACGCATGGATCAATCCTTGGTGGTTGCCCAGGCCAGCATCTGCTCGAACAGCGTCTTGTAGCCGCTCCACGCGATGAAGCTCTGCGGCAGCCAGTGGGGGCCGACATCCGATGTCCAGGCGACGGTGCGGCCCTTGCCGTAGGAGCCGGCAACCAGCAGCGGCAGCGAACCATAGTCTGTCGAAACGGTCGCCAGAACCTCGGCACCGGGCTTGACAGTGACCTCGTTGAAGCCGAGCAGGATTGGCCAATCCTTGCCGAGACCCTTGAGGATGGGGTGGTCCTCTGAACCGTTGACCGCCGGTGCAAAGCCTTCCGGTACCTCGACGCGGTCATCGACCGAGAGGCAATCGACCGGCAGCACATCCTCGATCGGCGTCTTGTGATAGCGGGCGCCGCCATTGATACCCTGGAAGCTGTAGTAGCCGCCGAACATCAGCAGGCCACCGCCGTTGCCGACGTAGTCGCGCAGCAGGCGCAGGCGGTTCGGGGTCGGCTTGGAATGGATCCATGTATCGGGATGCAGCAGCAGCGTGTTGGCGCCGATATCCGACAAAACGATAGCATCGTAGGCCGAAAGCGCCTCGATGGTCTGCGGGAAATCCCGCTGGGCCTCATGGGCCGGCATGAAGGTGACGTCGAAATCGCTGTCCTTCAGGGCGGTCAGCAACTCGTCGGCGCCGGTGTGGTAGGTGACGGTCGGGAACTGGTCGAAACCCTTGATGTGGGTGGCGGTCGACACCCAGGATTCGCCGGCGAGAAGAACCTTCTTCTTGGGCATGCTTTACTCCTTCGATAGATTGCGATTGCGGCTCAGGTGGCCGCGGAAAAAACCGATTTTGGATTGTCGACCAGCATCCGGTCGATGGAGGCCTGGTCGACGCCGTGGCGCTTCAACCGCGGCACGAAATGCTTGAGGATGAAGCCATATCCAAACCCGCCATAGCGGGTCAGCATGATCTTCAGGAACACGTCCTGCGACAGCAGAAGCCGGTCGACGAAACCCATGTCGATCAGCGACCGCAGAGCGCGGGCGTTCTCCTCGTCGGATGGCGACTGGGCGTCCTGGTCGGCGTAGTAATAGTCCATGCCGATCATGTCGTATTCCAGGAACGCGCCACGCTCGGCGAGGCTCTTCTGGTAGGGCAGGTCGCTGTGGCTGGGGTTCATATGGCAGAGCACAGTGTGCCTGAGATCGGCCCCTTCCTCCTCGACGACGTCGAGCACGCGGTGCGCCAGCCGTTCCCAGCCCGGCAGGTGGATGGTCAGCGGCAGGCCTGTCATGCGCGAGGCCCGCGCCGAGGCCCGCAGCGACTTCAGCTCCTCGGAGGTGAAGTCCTTGCTGACGCCGACCTCACCGATAATGCCGGCCATGATTTCCGGCTGCGTCTCGCCACCACCGACATCGTTGACGATGAACTCGGTCACCGCCTCGACATCCATCGCCTTCAGCCATTCCGGATGCGTATGCTGCAGATAGAAGCCGGTGCCCATGATGATCTTCATGCCGGACATGCGCGAAATACGGGCGAGCTTCGGGGGGTCGCGGCCTATGCCGATATTCGTCGCCTCGACGACGGTATGACCACCGAGCGCCTGGAACTTCTTCAGTTCCGTGAGCGCCAGGTCGCTGTCGTCGAGCGAGACGTTGTCGCGGTTCATGTACGGGTTCATCCTGAGCTCGCCGACGATCTCGATATTGACCGGCTGCTCGGCGATCAGCTTTTCGTCGGGATGGCACGGGCATTTCCAGGTGCTGGCGCCGTCGAGCAGGATGTGCTCGTGCATCAGCGTGATCCCGAGGTCGTCCACCGCGACGGGCCCGAGCACCGTCATGGCCGTGCCGGAGCGGACGCCGATTTCGGCGCGCTCGGCGGGCTTTGTATCGAACAGGTGATCCATAGCTCAGCGGCTCCTCACGGCACCCTTGAAGATGCGGAAATTCAGCCAGATGGCGATCAGGATGATGGAACCGGTCACGATCGGCGTCAGGAAGGGAGACATGTGGGCAAGGATCAGGCCATTGGCGATGACCGCAACAGTGAGGGCGCCGAGCACGGTGCCGAGGATCGTGCCGCGACCGCCGAACAGGCTGGTACCGCCGAGCACCACAGCGGCGATGACATCAAGTTCGAAGCCTTGGCCGGCGTTCGACGAGCCGGAACCCAGACGGGCAGCAAGGATGATGCCGGCAGCAGCAGCTGCCGTGCCGGAAATGACGTAGACCAGCAACGTCGTCAGGCGGGTATTGACGCCGGCGCGGCGTACCGCCTCGGCATTGGCCCCGACGCCGGTCACATAGCGACCGAACGGCGTCTGGTTGAAGACGATAAAACTGACGACGAGAATGACGAGAGCGATCAGCGCCGGCACGGGGACCCCGAGGAACCAGGCGCGGCCGAGAGCGGTAAACGGGCTTTCCGCGTCGACCGGGATCGAATAGCCGCCGGTGATCAGCAGGGCGAGCCCGCGAATGACCGAGAGGCCGGCCAACGTGACGATGAAGGACGGGATGCGCTCATAGGCGATGAAGAAGCCCTGCAGCGCACCGACGAAGCCGCCGAGGGCCAGCATCAGCAGCACCACCAGAGGCCACGGAATGCCCGCCTGTAGCGACGCTGCCGAGAGCGTCGATGTCAGCGCCAGCACAGAGCCGACGGAGAGATCGATGCCACCCGTCGTGATGACGAATGTCATGGCAGCGGCGACGATCAGCAGCGGTGCCGACTGGCGCACGACGTTGAGCAGATTGGGCGCCGTCAGGAAGGCGCCTGTTGCAACCGAGAAGACGATGCAGACGACGAGGAAGAACAGCGCGATCGAGATGATGCTGCCATTCGCCATCGCCTTGTCGCGGAGCCGCGTCTTGTGAACGCGCGGCGGTGCGGCGGCGTGCAGGGACGGTTCAGTGGTGGATACGGTCATGCCGGGATCCCCTGGTCTTTATGGCCGGCGGAGCGGGCGTTGAACTTGCGGCCGACAATCAGGTTGACGACCTCCTCGATGCTGGTGTCCTCGATCCGCCGCTCTGCAACGTTGCGGCCCTCGTACATCACCTGAATGCGGTCACAGACGAGGAACAGGTCCTGCAGCCGATGAGTGATGAGAATGACGCTGACGCCGCGTGCGCTGACCGTGCGGATCAGCTCCAGCACGGCCTCGACCTCGGCAACGGCGAGCGCTGCCGTCGGCTCGTCCATGATCAGGACCGAAGGATTGAAGGACGCCGCACGGCCGATGGCAATCGACTGACGCTGTCCGCCGGAGAGATTTTCCACCTTCAGCCGCGTATCGGCAATGACGATGCCAAGCCGCTCGAGCATGTCGCGGGCTTCATCATGCATCTTTCTGTTGTCGAGAAAGGGCACGCCGGCAATGCGGCGGCGCGGCTCGCGACCGAGGAAGATGTTGCCGGCAACGTCGACGCTGTCGCAGAGCGAGAGGTCCTGGTAGACCATCTCGACGCGTGCAGCACGGGAATCGGCCGGCGAAGCGAAGCTGACGGTCTTGCCGTCTATCTCAATGGTGCCGGCATCGGGAATAACGGCGCCCGAGAGTACCTTGCTCAGGGTCGACTTGCCCGCTCCGTTGTCGCCGACGAGACCGAGGACTTCTCCCGGCTTCAGGTTCAGCGACACATTGTCGAGGGTCTGGATCGTGTTGTAGCGCTTGGAGATACCGGTCATCCTGACACGGTAGGTATCGGCATTGGTCATATGATTTCACCTGACAGGGAGCGTTGCTCCACGGCTGTCACTTTGACCGCGGCTGTTGCCGGCCGCGGTCACACGGTTCGGGAGATCTTACTTGAACATGTCCTTGAACTTGTCGACATTGTCCTTGGTGACAATGGTGACCGGGACGTTGATGATCTTGTCGACCGATCCGCCCTTGGAGATCTTGTCGAGCGCTTCTACGGCAGCCTTGCCTTCGCCGGCTGGGTCCTGCTGGATCACGCCCGCCACCCAGCCGGCATCGATGCCTTCGATCGCCTGCTTGGTCAGGTCCCAGCCGAATACCTTGATGTCGCCGGTGCGACCCTGGCTGGTGACTGCCGACACGGCGCCGAGCAGAGCCGGTTCGCCGGTAGCGTAGAGCGTCGTCATGTCGGGGTTGGCGGTCATCAGGTTTTCTGCGGCGCTCAAGGCCACGTCCTGGACGTTCTGGCCATCGACGGTGTCGAGAAAGGTGACCTTCTCGCCGCTGTCGGTCACGGCCTTCTTAAAGCCGTCGAGGCGCTGGTTCTGGATGAACGAATTGAGAGCGCCGACGACGCCGATCTTGGCCGACCCCTTCATGTTGGCCTTGACGTAGTCCGCATAGAACTTGCCGATATCGCCGCCGGCCTTCGTATTGTCGACGCCGACGAAGGCGATGTTGTCGCCGTCGGGGATCTGCGCATCGATGGCGATGACCGGGATGCCGGCTTTCTTGGCGGCAGTGACGGCCGGCTTGACGCCGTTGACGTCGATGGCGACGAGAATGATACCGTCGACTTTCTGGGTAATGTAATTTTCGATTGCATCGTTCTGGGCGCTGGGCACGTTGTTGGCGTTGAAGATGACCAGGTCGGCACCGGCGGTCTTGGCCGCAGCCTTGGCGCCGTCATTGATCTGGTTGAAGAACAGCGCCTGCTGGTTGATGGTGACGAGCGCGAACGTCTTGGCCGAGGCTGCGGCCGAACCGACGGCCATGGTCACCGCGATGGCTGCCGTGCAGGCCATCAGATATCTGGAAAATCGCATGTAGTTCCCCTTTTCGGATAGGCCCGTGACCGGGCTCATTGGCTTCAAGCCCAATCATAATTCAAGAGACTTGAATGATTGTCAAGATACTTGAATTAGCTTTAGCCGCCGAAATGAAGAAGCTCCCGGAAGCTAGAAGGTCGCCGGTGTGTTGACCCAGAAAATACTGGCACGCTCGCTGCCGACATTGCGGTACCAGTGCGGCATTTCCGATTTGAAGACGAAACTATCGCCTTGCGTAAGCCGAAAGGTCCGTTCGCCGACCATCAACTCGATTTCCCCGGCGAGAAGATATCCGACTTCCTCGCCCGCATGCTGGATGGGACCGGCACTCTCGCCACCGGCCTCGATGTGATGGATGTTGCACTGAAGCAGGTGGCCCGCCGAATAGGGGATGACGCGCTCGAGGGAGATGCCTTCGCCACGGCGCAACGGATCGAGCGCGATCAGCGGCCTGTCGCCGGCCCGGAAGATGATACCCTCGTCGCCGTCGGCCTCCTCGAACATCCAGCCGATATTGGTGCCAAGCACCCCCACCAGCCGGTGCAGCATCGGCAACGATGGCGACGCCTTGCCGTTCTCGATCTTCGACAACAGGCTTTCCGAGCAGTCCGCAGCTGTCGACAGCGCCTTCAGCGTCATTCCCAATGTCTGCCGCGCCAGCCGCAGCCGCACGCCGAGTTGAGAAGGAGCGAAGGTCTGACTGTCGTGGGCTGCCGGTTTATCCATCTTGTTCATCTGCAGTGCCAGGCCGTTGTCGTGAAGTACCGATGAGGCAGCTTACGGGACGAGCGCGTCGTCTGTCCAGAGATTGCGTTGCGGCGAGAAAAGGCTCAATTGCCCTTCCACCGGCGGCGATCGGGCGGGTAATATGAGATCTTTTCGACAGCACAAAATTACCCTTGAAAGCATAATAGTTCTCTGGTCGCACGGTGCATAATCGGCATAATCCCGGCCAGACAAGAGTGCCGAACGATCCGCCGAGGAGAGGCGGGAGGACGCGGACCTGCAGCGATGCAAGGCCGCTGGAGACCACGGGCGAGGCTGCAGCAGATGCAGTCGCGCATCGTTCGCTTGATAGACAGGGTGAGGATCATGAGTTTCAAAATCGCTATCATCGGCGCAGGCAGTGTCGGCTTCACGAAGAAGCTTTTCACCGACATCCTTTGCATTCCTGAGTTCCACGATGTCGAATTCGCGCTGACGGACCTCAGCGAACACAATCTTGGAATGATCAAGGCGATCCTCGATCGCATCGTTGAAAGCAGCAAGCTGCCGACCCGGGTGACCGCCACGACCAATCGCCGCGAGGCGATCGAAGGTGCCCGCTACATCATCAGCTGCGTGCGCGTCGGCGGCCTCGAAGCCTATGCCGACGATATCCGCATCCCTTTGAAATACGGCATCGACCAGTGCGTTGGCGATACGATCTGCGCCGGCGGAATTCTTTACGGCCAGCGCAATATTCCTGTCATACTCGATTTCTGCAAGGATATCCGCGAGGTTGCCGAGCCCGGTGCGAAGTTCCTGAACTATGCCAACCCGATGGCGATGAACACCTGGGCGGCTATCGAATACGGCAAGGTCGACACCGTCGGCCTCTGCCACGGCGTCCAGCACGGCGCGGAACAGATCGCCGAAGTGCTTGGAGCCACGTCCAAGGACGAACTGGACTACATCTGCTCGGGCATCAATCACCAGACCTGGTTCGTCGACCTCAGGCTCAGGGGCCGCAAGATCGGCAAGGACGAATTGGTCGCCGCTTTCGAAGCGCATCCCGTCTTCTCGCAGCAGGAAAAGCTGCGTATCGACGTACTGAAGCGCTTCGGGGTCTATTCGACCGAGAGCAACGGCCATCTGTCCGAATACCTGCCGTGGTACCGCAAGCGGCCTGAAGAGATCGGCAAGTGGATCGACATGTCGGACTGGATCCACGGCGAGACCGGCGGCTACCTCAGGCACTCGACGGAGACGCGCAACTGGTTCGAAACTGAATTCGACCAGATCCTCGAATCCGCCTCCGCACCGATTGATCCGGCCCGCCGCTCCAACGAGCATGCGAGCCATATCCTCGAAGCGCTGGAGACCAACCGGGTCTATCGCGGCCACTTCAACGTCAAGAACAATGGTATCATCACCAATCTGCCGGCCGATGCGATTATCGAGTCGCCCGGCTTCGTCGATCGCTTCGGCATCAACATGGTGGCCGGCATCACGTTGCCGGAAGCTTGTGCCGCCACCTGCATCGCCTCGATCAACGTCCAGCGGATGTCTGTCCATGCTGCCGTCACCGGCGACATCGACCTTTTGAAGCTGGCCGTCCTGCACGATCCCCTCGTCGGTGCCGTCTCGACGCCGGAAGAGGTCTGGCAGATGGTCGACGAAATGGTGGTCGCCCAGGCGCGCTGGCTGCCGCAATATGCCGATGCCATCGAGCCTGCGAAGGAAAGGCTTTCGCGATCGACGGTCAAGACAGGCGACTGGAAGGGCGCGGCGACACGCAATGTCCGGTCGATCGAGGAACTGCGCGTAGAGAAAGCCAGCCTGAAACAGGCCAGCTGAGATTGCAGGGACGAACGGTGGCGGAGCGCTTGAGGAGAGGCGCCCGCTCATACCGTACGCCCTGATTTGGAGGAGCGGAGCTGTCTTTGAAGGAGGCAGTTCACGACAAGGGGAGAGACAATGAGCCATTTCCGATCCATCAGCCTGGCAGCGGGTCTGGCGCTTGCGGCGTCCGTCATCGCGATGAGTGCCCATGCAGCCGAGACGACAATTGCGCCGGTCGCGCCGACTTTTCCGGCCGAAGGCAAGATCAAGTATGTCGCGCGCGACTCCATCCTCGAATTCAAGGCGCTGCCCGAATATCACGAGCCGGACTGGGTGACGGAAAAGTTCGTCAAGACCGGCAAGCTGCCGCCCGTCAAGGACCGCCTGCCGAAGGAGCCGATGGTCTACAAGACCGGCAACATGACTGACGGAATCGGCGTCTACGGCGATACGCTGCGCCATGTCATCGGCGGCCGGCCGGAGGGCTGGAACTACGGCGCCGGACAAAGCCAGGGCTGGGGCGGCATCGATATCGGCCTGTCCGAGTGCCTGACCCGCACCGCGCCGCTGTTCCAGGTCGAAGCCAAGGATACCGAGCCGCTGCCGAACCTTGCCAAGAGCTGGGAGTGGTCGCCGGATGGCCATAAGCTCACCATGCACCTGATCGAGGGCGCCAAATGGTCCGATGGCGTCGCTTTCAACGCCGACGACGTGATGTTCTACTGGGACGACGAAGTGGTGGACCCCAACGTCTCGCCGCTGAACGGCGCCACGCCCGAGACATTCGGGGTCGGCACGACGCTCAAGAAGGTCGATGACTACACTGTCGAGTGGACGTTCAAGGAAGCATTCCCGCGGCAATATCTGTTCGCCATGGCCTACGGCACCTTCTGCCCGGGTCCGTCGCATATCCTGAAGCCGCAGCATCCGAAATACTCGAAGAACACCTACGACCAATTCAAGAATGCCTTCCCACCGGAATTCATGAACATGCCTGTGATGGGCGCCTGGGTGCCGGTCGAATACCGCCCTGACGACATCATCGTCATGCGCCGCAATCCCTATTACTGGAAGGTCGACGAGAAGGGCAACCAGCTGCCCTATCTCAACGAGGCCCACTACAAGCTCTCGACATGGGCGGATCGCGACGTGCAGGCAGTGGCCGGCTCCGGCGACATTTCCAATCTCGAGCAGCCCGAGAATTTCGTCGCCTCGCTCAAACGCGCTGCCCAACCGGATGCACCGGCGCGCCTCGCCTTCGGTCCGCGCCTGACGGGCTATAATCTCTCCATGAACTTCTCCGCCAACGGCTGGGGACAGCCGGATGCACGCGAGCAGGCCATCCGCGAACTGAACCGCAATCTCGACTTCCGCAAGGCGGTGACGATGGCGCTCGATCGCAAGGCCATCGGCGAATCCCTGGTCAAGGGTCCGTTCACGGCGATCTATCCCGGCGGGCTCTCCTCCGGCACCAGCTTCTACGACCGCCAGTCCACGATTTACTACCCTTACGATCTCGCGGCAGCCAAGGCCGAACTCGCCAAGGCCGGGCTGAAGGATACCGATGGCGACGGCATCGTCAACTTTCCGGCCGGCACTGCTGGCGGCAAGGATGTAGAGATCGTGCTGCTGGTCAACAACGACTACGGCACCGACAAGAGCCTTGCCGAGGGCGTCATCGCCCAGATGGAGAAGCTGGGGATCCGCGTTATCCTCAACTCCCAGACAGGCACCAAGCGCGACGATGCCAATTACGCCGGTCGTTTCGACTGGATGATCATGCGCAATCACACCGAACTGTCTTCGGTGGTCCAGAACACCGAGCAGTTGGCGCCCATCGGCCCGCGGACGAGCTTCCATCACCGGTCGCCGGAAAGCGGCGAACTCGACCTGATGCCCTTCGAGCAGCAGCTTGTCGATGTCGTCCGCAAGTTCATTACCACCCAGGATAACGATGAGCGCACCAGCCTGATGAAGCAATACCAGAAGATCTACACCGAAAACGTCAACACCGTCGGCCTGACCGAGTATCCGGGTGCGCTCATCATCAACAAGCGCTTCTCGAACATTCCCCAGGGAACGCCGATCTTCATGTTCAACTGGGCGGAGGACGCGATCATCCGCGAGCGCATCTTCGTGGCAGCCGACAAGCAGGGAAAATACGAGCTCTTCCCGCAACAACTGCCGGGCGCGCCGGGCGGCAAGGGGCCGATAGACTAGCCTCCCAAGGCAGTGAGATATCCGGCCGCAGAGCAAGGCGGCCGGATATCTCCCAAACATGCAGTCCGTTCCACAAACCCGAACTGTCAGACGGCAACAAGAGAAGCGAAAAATCCCATGTTGCGATTTCTAATGGTCCGCATCGCCTCGGCGATACCGATCCTGTTCATCCTCAGCCTGGTGACCTTCACCATCATCCAGGCGCCGCCGGGCGACTACGCCGACTATATCCGCTCGCAGGCGATGAACCAGGGCGGCGCCTCCTTCGCGCAGGCCGACGCCCAGGCGCAGGCCTATCGCATCGAGCACGGCCTCGATAAATCGCTGCCGGTGCAATACCTGAACTGGATCGGCGGCATCGTCACGCGCGGCGATTTCGGCTACAGCATGTATTACAACAAGCCGGTGGCCGATGTGGTCGGCGAGCGTCTCCCGAGAACGCTGATCCTGGCGCTTGTCTGCCATATCCTCGCTTCGATCCTTGGCATTTCCTTCGGCATCATTGCCGCCACCCGGCAGTATAGTTGGATCGACAGCGTGCTGTCGGCGGTCGCCTTCCTCGGCATGACGGTGCCGCGCTTCCTGATGGCGCTGATTATCGTCTATCTTCTGGTATTCCAGCTTAACGTCGCGGAAATCGGCAGTTTCTATTCGCCGCAATATGGCGGTGCACCCTGGTCCTTCGCCAAACTTGGAGACCTCATCCATCACGTCTGGCCGGTCGTCGCCATCGCCACCTTCGGCGGCCTCGCCTACAACATGCGCATCATGCGCGGTAATCTGCTGGATACGCTGAATGCCCAGTATGTCGAGACTGCACGCGCCAAGGGATTGAGCGGCGCTGCCGTCGTCATGCGCCACGCAGTGCCGAATGCACTGCATCCGCTGGTCATGTATCAGGGTGTCGTGCTGCCCTACATGCTCACCGGCGAGATCGAGACGGCGATTATCTTCGCGCTGCCCACCGTCGGCCCGGCCATTGTCGGGTCTATGGCCGTCGGCGACGTTTATGTCACGGCGACCTTCATGATGGTGCTGTCGGCCACCCTGATCGTCGGCAACATCATCGCCGACCTGCTGCTGGCCCTGCTCGATCCCCGCGTTCGCCAACAGGGAGGAGCTTTCTGATGGGTGCCTTCATCAAAACGGACTTGCCCCAACCAGTCGTCGAGCCTCAGGTCGAGAAGGTCAAGCTGAGAGGCGGCAACGAGAGTTACCCGGCCCTCGTCTGGCGCAGGCTGAAGCGCTCGTGGACGGGCATGGGCGGCTTGATCCTGGTTGCACTGCTGCTACTGATGTCGATCTTTGCCGAATTCGTGGCGCCGATGGATCCGAAGGCCACCGACAGCGGCTTCGCACCGCCGCAGATCATCAGCTTCCACGACAAGGATGGCGGCCTTGTGCTCCAGCCACGCGTCTACGCGCTAGCGGAAACCGATGCCCTCGACCCCGTCACGTTCCAGCCCGTCGTCGGTCCGGACTATAACAATCCGCGACTGATCGGCCTGTTCGTCAAGGGCGACAGCTACGACCTGTTCGGCCTGATCCCCGGCAATCGCCATCTGTTCGGCTCGACGGATGGACAGGCGGTGCATTTCCTCGGCACCGACAAGTTCGGCCGCGACGTGCTGTCACGCGCCATCTACGGATCGCGCGTGTCGCTGATGATCGCGCTGACCGTGGTGTTCATCGTCACCGTCGTCGGCACGACTGTTGGCATGGTGTCCGGCTATTTCGGCGGCACGTTCGATGCCTGGATGCAGCGCTTCGTCGACCTCGTGCTGGCCTTTCCGCAACTGCCGCTCTACCTGGCGCTGACGTCGCTGATCCCCGTCACCGCGCCGACCAATGTCTTCCTCGCCTTCGTCATCTTCGTCATGTCGGCACTCGGCTGGGCGCAGATGTCGCGCGAGGTGCGCGGCAAGACGCTGGCGCTCGCCCGCATCGACTATGTCCGGGCGGCTATGGCGGTTGGCGCCACCGACCGGCGCATCATCATGCAGCACATTTTCCCCAACGTCATGAGCCATGTCATCGTCTCCGTGACGCTCGCCATCCCGAGCGTCGTGCTGCTCGAATCCTTCCTTGGCTTCCTCGGGTTTGCCGTCAAGCCACCGCTGATCTCCTGGGGTCTGATGCTGCAGGATACCTCGACCTATTCGGTCATTGGCTCCTATCCCTGGATCCTCACCCCCGTCGCTTTCGTGCTCGTCACCGTCTTTGCGTTCAATGCGCTCGGCGACGGTCTGCGCGATGCTGTCGATCCCTACTGAAGGAAGACGCACCATGGCTCTTTCCGTCGTCGAAAATTTTGCTCCCGTGCTGCGGCTCGATCATCCGGGCCGAACGACAGCGCCGATCATCGATGCCCGCAATGTCGCGGTGAATTTCAAGGTCGAGGACGGTATCGTCGAGGCCGTGAAGGATATCTCCTTTCAACTGTACCGTGGAGAGACCATTGCGATCGTCGGCGAATCCGGGTCCGGCAAGTCCGTCACCGCGCGTACCGTCATGGGCCTGCTCACCAAGCGCGCCATCGTCGCACCGCAGTCGACCGTGGCCTATGACGGGCGCAACGTGCTGAAATTCTCCGAGCGCGAACGCCGCAAGCTGCGCGGCGACAGGATCTCGATGATCTTCCAGGAGCCGATGAGTTCACTGAACCCGATCTACACCATCGGCAGTCAGATCGTCGAAGCCATCCGCGTCCACCGCCGCGTCAGCCGGCAGGATGCCTATCAGCGGGCGCTCGAACTACTGGAAAAGGTTCAGATTCCGGACCCGAAGGCCCGGCTCAACCAGTATCCGCATCAACTCTCGGGCGGCCAGCGGCAGCGGGTGATGATCGCGATGGCGCTTGCCAACGATCCGGACGTGCTGATCGCTGACGAGCCGACGACGGCGCTCGACGTCACTGTGCAGGCGCAGATCCTCAACCTGATCCGCGACCTGCAGAAGCAGCTCGGCATGGCGGTGATCCTGATCACCCACGACCTGACAGTGGTCAAACAGTTTTCCGACTATGTCTACGTGATGCAGCTCGGCGAAATGCGCGAGCACAACACGACGGCACAACTGTTCGCCAATCCGCAGCACCCGTACACCCGCCATCTGCTCGGCTCCGAGCCGAAGGGGCACGCCAAGCCGCTGCCGGAAGGTTGCGAGCCGATCCTCGAAGCCAAGTCAGTCCGCGTCTCCTTCATGCTGAAGCACGGGACCTTCTTCAAGCCGGAGATGCGCGAGCTGGTCGCGGTCGGTGGCCTCGACCTCGAACTGCGCCGGCATGAAACGCTCGGCATCGTCGGCGAATCCGGCTCCGGCAAGACCACGTTCGGGCAAGCGCTGCTGCGGCTGATCAATGCCGACAGCGGGGAGATCTATTTCGACCGCCAGCCGATCCACGATCATTCGCGCAACGACATGCGGCCCCTGCGCTCACGCATGCAGATCGTCTTCCAGGATCCGTTCTCATCGCTCAATCCGCGCATGCCGGTCGGGCAGATCATCGAGGAGGGGCTGATCGTCAACAACATCGGCGCCAACAAGGAGGAACGGTTGGCGCGGGTGAAGGAGGCACTGGTATCGGCCGGCATGCCGTCGAACATCCTGTCGCGCTTCCCGCACGAATTTTCCGGTGGCCAGCGCCAGCGTATCGCCATCGCGCGGGCCATCGCTCTCGAGCCGGAATTCATCCTGCTCGACGAACCGACATCGGCGCTGGACCTTTCCGTCCAGGCCCAGATCATCGACCTGCTGCGCAAGCTGCAGGACGAGCGCGGCCTCAGCTATCTCTTTATTTCGCACGATCTGAAAGTCGTGCGTGCTCTTTGCCATCGCGTGATCGTCATGCAGAATGGCAATATCGTCGAGCAGGGCCCCGTCGAAGACGTCCTCTCCCACCCCAAGACCGCCTACACCGAACGGCTCGTCAAAGCCGCATTCGAGGTAGCTTGAACATTTTTTGTCCGGAGGCTTACATGGCAAACAACCCCAAAATCACTTTCATCGGCGCCGGTTCGACCGTCTTCATGAAGAATATCATCGGCGACGTGCTGCAGCGTCCAGCGCTCTCGGGCGCCAAGATCGCGCTGATGGATCTCAATCCGCAGCGTCTCGAAGAGAGCGCCATCGTTGCCCGCAAGCTGGCCTCGACCCTTGGCGCCTCGGCCACGGTCGAAACCTTTACCGATCAGCGCCGGGCGCTCGACAAGGCGGATTTCGTCGTCGTCGCCTTCCAGATCGGCGGTTATGAGCCCTGCACCGTGACCGACTTCGAGGTGCCGAAGAAATACGGCCTGCGCCAGACCATTGCCGACACGCTCGGCGTCGGCGGCATCATGCGCGGCCTGCGCACAGTACCGCATCTGTGGAAGATCTGCGAAGACATGCTGGCCGTCTGCCCGAACGCGATCCTGCTGCAGTACGTCAACCCGATGGCGATCAACACCTGGGCGATCTCCGAAAAATACCCGACAATCAGGCAGGTCGGCCTCTGCCATTCCGTGCAGGGCACGGCAATGGAACTCGCCGAGGATCTCGAGATTCCCTATGAGGAAATCCGCTATCGCTCGGCTGGCATCAACCACATGGCCTTCTTTTTGAAGTTCGAGCATCGCCAGCCGGATGGCTCTTACCGCGATCTCTATCCGGACCTGCTGCGCGGCTACCGCGAGGGCCGGGCACCGAAGCCGACATGGAACCCGCGCTGCCCGAACAAGGTGCGCTATGAGATGCTGACGCGGCTCGGATATTTCGTCACCGAGAGCTCGGAGCATTTCGCGGAGTACACACCCTACTTCATCAAGGAAGGTCGCGAGGATCTGATCGAGAAATTCGGCATTCCGCTCGATGAATATCCGAAACGCTGCGTCGAGCAGATCGCAAAGTGGCAAAGCCAGGCAGACACATACCGGAGCGCAGACAAGATCGAAGTTGCAAAGTCGAAGGAATACGCCTCGTCGATCATCAACTCGGTCTGGACCGGCGAACCCTCGGTGATCTACGGCAACGTCCGCAACAATGGCTGCATTACCTCGTTGCCCGACAACTGCGCCGCCGAGGTTCCCTGCCTCGTCGATGCATCAGGCATCCAGCCGACCTACATTGGCGCCCTGCCGCCGCAGCTCACGGCGCTGATGCGGACCAACATCAATGTCCAGGAACTCACGGTCCAGGCGCTGATGACGGAGAACCGCGAGCACATCTACCATGCCGCCATGATGGACCCTCACACAGCCGCCGAACTCGATCTCGACCAGATCTGGTCGCTGGTCGATGACCTGCTGGCAGCCCATGGCGAGTGGCTGCCAGAATGGGCCCGCACCAAAAAAGCCGCACGCGCGGCCTGATCTACCGTTCTCCTCCCCCGAAGAATGGGCGTCGCAGCTGTGCTGCGGCGCCCACTTGGTTTCACCAACGGAGTGAGCACAAACGCTCGGGGCTGCGGCGTGGCTGCCATCATGAGGCCCAAGACTTCGACCTGTCCGCCAATCTCGCGGGCATCCTGCAATCCGGCGCCTTCCCCACGACGCCATCGCGCTTATTTTCGGCTGTCGATCGCGGCTGTCTTCTGGCAGTCGGGCGAAACAAGATCGACAGGTGGCATGTCACAGACAATGCCGTCTATGTGTTCGAGACGGAGTACAAGCTGCCTGTTATCGATCCCTGGCTCGCAGCCTATTGGCCCGCATCCGCAGAACATTTCGCGCTGTTGCTGGTGATCGGGTTTGCCAGCCGGAAAGCGGCGCTGACGCTACTGGGGATGAAACGTCGTCATCGAGATCTTCGTCTATCCCGATGCTTGGCCGAACCACGGCACCTGGGCCGTCTGCTTCCTCGTCATCATCGCCGGCGGGCCCGCAAGACCATCCATCGATCGTTTCATCGCCCGTCGCATAGGCGTCACGATCTGAGGGCAAAACTATCCGCACTTGGGCGATCCGGTGGATGTTCCAACGGGGCTGGCCGCCATCGCAAGTCAAGGAAATCAGGGACTTGTTAACTAAACTTGGCCCCTGTAAGCTTCTTGTAATAAACAATCGCGATGAAGCTTGTACGGTAATTTCCGTGCAAAAAGGAGGACTTGTCGATGAATGTCTTTAAAATGACTTTTGCCACTGTTGCGGCAGTAACTCTGGTCGCCTTCGCTTCGCCCTCATGGGCCGAGACGACGATCAAGGTGGTCGAAACCGGCGAGGGCGGGGGTGCCATGGGTCTCAAGCTCGATCCGACGACAGTCAAGGCCGGGCCGGCTATACTTTCCGTCCACAACGATGCAACGACCGAAGATCACGAGATGATCGTGGTCAAGCTCAAGTCGGCCGATCAGAAGATCCCGTTGAACACCGCCAAGCACCGGGTCGACGAGAAGCAGTTGAAGAGCCTCGGCGAAGTCTCCGACCTGAAGCCAGGCGCCAACGGCGAACTCAAGGTTAATCTGAAGCCAGGCAGCTACCTTGTGTTCTGCAATATCAAGGGACACTATGAAGCCGGCATGGCTGCAACCTTGACAGTCACGCCCTGAAACCAGCCGAGGTCGCCTCCGCTCGATGGCGCGGCCTCGACCCCTCGTCGTTGACAGCCGGCAGGTTCGCGAAACGCCTGACAGTGCCTACGGCGGCCACCACCTGACATTTCCTCATGATCGGAGACAAAGCTATGCGCACCAAAATGATGATGACCACATTCGTCGTTGCAATGGGATTGACTGCCGCCTTCGCTGCTGACGAGGGAACAAAGCCTGCCCGCGAGGCCATGATGAAGAAGATCGGCGGTTCCGTCGGCATCATGGCGGCAATGGCAAAAGGCGACAAGCCTTATGATGCAACTGCAGTGAAGGCCGCTCTCATGACCATTTCCGAAACGGCCAAGGCCTTCCCGGACCAGTTCAAGCCGGATTCGGACAAGACCGACAAAGCCGCAAGCCCGAAGATCTGGGAAAACCCGGCCGACTTCAAGGCGCATGCCGACAAGCTCTCTGCCGATGCCGAGATGATCGCCATGAAACTGCCGGCAGACGCCGCGGCCCTCGGCCCGGCATTGAAGCAGCTCGGCGCGGATTGCAGCAGCTGTCATCAGGTCTACCGGCAGAAGGAGTAGCGCGCCTCCGGTTGCAGCGGCGAGTTGACCGACATCGCCAAATCCGCCGAAACTGAAATGGGAGGACGACCTTGATCCTGAATTTTCGGCGGGTCCTGGCAATCGTTGCCGGCGCCGCTCTTGCTGGCGTGGCTGGATTTTATGTCGTGACCAAGCCAAATCCGCTTCCAGATAGCCATTGGGCCAACCTCGGAACTCCGGACGTCAAGAAGGGCGAGATGGTTTTCTGGACGGGCGGCTGTTCGAGCTGCCATGCGGTCAAGGGAGCAGACGGCGATGCAAAGCTCGTCCTTTCCGGCGGCCTCGCGCTCAAGAGCCCGTTTGGCACGTTTCATGTTCCGAACATTTCCCCGGATGACACCGCAGGTCTTGGCAAGTGGACACTTGCTCAATTCGGCAACGCCATGAAACGTGGCGTTGGACCCGACGGCGAACATCTTTATCCGGCTTTCCCTTACGGCTCTTACAGCCGCATGAGCGATGCCGATGTGAACGACCTGTTCGGCTACCTGAAGACATTCCCGAAGAGCAGTAACGTCGCACCACCCCACGAGCTGCCGTTTCCCTTCAACATCCGGCTGTTGCTCGGCGGCTGGAAACTCTTGTACTTCGGTGAAAAGCCACGCGTCGTGCTGGACAATCCGAGCGACAAGGTGAAGCGCGGGCAATACATCGTCGAGGGACCCGGTCACTGCGGCGAATGCCATACCCCGCGCGATCCGCTGGGTGGCTTCAAGGCCGACAGCTGGCTTGCGGGCGCACCCAATCCTGAGGGAGAGGGCAACATTCCCGACATCACACCCGGCTCCAAGTCAATCGGATCCTGGAGCGAAGCCGATATAGCGACCTATCTGGAAACCGGTATGACACCGGATTTCGACAGCGTCGGCGGCTCCATGGTGGAGGTCCAGCAGAATCTTGCCCATCTGCCCGCCTCGGACCGCGAAGCGATCGCCGCCTATCTCAAGGCGATACCGTCGAGGTGACGCTAAATCGGCTGGGCGAGACGTCAGTCTCCCGGCCGGTTGCTTCGAAGCCCCATCATTGCGCTGCCTGGCAACCGCTGGACAGGATATTGCCAGCAGCCCCGGAGACGGAGACGACCGAATAGTCGTCGATAACCCTCGTCCCGGCGCGGCGGGCAACATGCTCGACGGGGCCGGTGGCTCGGAAGCATTTCAGATACTGCGCCAGCCGACCTTCGCCGGTGCGCACCACCAGCAAGGCAGGCTTTTCCGCAAGCGAGGCATCGGGGCTTTCGAATGTATAGCGCTGCCGATCGACGATCGATTGAACATTGTCTGCATGATGCGAATAGAAGGCGATTTCGCCTGTGAGCCCATAGTCGGTCGTGGCAATCCATGCGGCACCGGTTTGCTGCATGCGGCCTTCCAGCTCCGTCGTCAGGTCGTGCCAGCCGATGACCGTGTCGGCCGGGCTCGCAAAGGGAACGCGCTCGCCCATCTGCGTGGCGAGGTAGAGAAGGAGTAGGGACGACAGTCCTATGCCGACCGGCACAACCCAGAGCCGGAGACGCCTCAGATGGACGTTGCCTAAAGCCTCACCCGCCACCGCTGCGGCAATCGCGAGCGCCGGGTAGGCAGGAGCAGGCCAGTTCGGATGCACCCAGTCATGCAGCGAGTGAATGATCAGGTAGGCAACAAGGGGGGCGGTCAGTGCGACCAGAAAGATGAAGGGGTCCGACCTGCGATTTTGGCAATGGCGGCAAAACCGCCAGACCGCAATGCCCGCGAAGATGGCGATGACCGGGTTGATCAGGCCGAATTGGCCGCCGACGAATGTCGCAAGCGAGTTGAGCGCCGGATGATGATCGCCGAGCCGGCCGAACTGCTTTGCAAAGGACGCCCAGCCGTGATCTGCATTCCAGACCAGCACGGGCAGGAAGACCGCAAAGGCCGCCAAGCCTCCCAGCAGGACCCATGGGCTAAAGCGCCAGCGCGCGGCCCTGGGATCGAGGAAGAGCCACAGCAGGATCCCGGGACCGATGAAGAAGTTGGTATACTTGCCGACGCAGCCGGCTCCGGCAAGTATACCGACAACGATCCACCAGCGTGGATTTTCCGTGCGTCGCAGGCGCGCCAGGGCCCAGATTGTCAGGGACCAGAACATCACGGACGGCGCATCGGGGGTCGCGAAAATCGCCTCGAGCCCCACCAGGAACATTGCGTTCAGCCAGACCGCAGAACTAAAAGCCAATCGGGTGTCGTCATAGAGTTCGATGACGGTCGCATACACCGCCAGCGATGCCACGGATACCGACAACACGGGCAGGGCGCGAACGCCGAGCGAGGTGTCGCCGAAGACATGGGTGGACAGCCATATCCACCAGGCAATCATTGGCGGATGGTCGTAATAACCCGCCGAGGGAACGCTGGCCCAGAGCCAATAATAGGCCTCGTCGGAGTTGAGGTCGGTGTGCGCCATGGCAAAGAGCCGAAACGCTGCGAGCACGGCAGCCATCAGCATGACCGGCCCCCAATGACCAACGCGCAGCCCGCCCGCCTTACCGTGCACGTGGGATGACCGGGAGGATTGCGGGCGCGCGCGTTCGGACGTCAACAACTGCCGCGGCGGACTTATGCAGACACGTCTTTTTCACTAGCACGCAAGCGTTCCCTCGATAGGTCCGGTGGCAGGGTCCATACCAGACCGGATTCCGAAATGCGACGACCATTGCAGGCCAAAACTTACACCAGACTTACATCGACAGCTTCTCAACCTTCTCTTGCATCGCTACGAATTTACAATTTTTCAAATAGTGTTCAGGTCGATGTCAGCTGTTTGGTATCTTTGCTTTCACCGAGCAGACCACTCAACCTGAAAGATCCCGTCTTGGAAAATCATAGTACTAGCTCGTTTTCGCTGCCGCAGCGTGTGCTTCACTGGCTGACGGTTTTCCTGGTGTTCTTCAACCTGTTGCTTCCCGATGGAATGAGCGAGTGGAACCGCGCCATCGAAGAGACCGGTTCGGCGAGCGCAGACCAGATCGCCAGCGCCAATATCCATGCCTATGTCGGCATAGCCATATTCCTCGTCGTCATCGCACGCCTTTTCCTGCGCTTCACCAGTGGCGCCCCTGCATCGCCTTCGCAGGAACCGAAGATTTTCAGCATCGCTGCCAAGTTCGCGCATGCAACGCTTTATCTGCTCCTGCTTGCCATGCCGCTGACGGGTGGGGCGGCATACTATTTCGGCATCGACGTCGCAGGCGGTATTCATGCGGATGTGCTGAAGGTCATCCTCTGGGTGCTGATCGGCGGCCATGTGCTCGGAGCGCTGGTCCACCAGTTCTACTGGAAGACAAATGTCCTGCGCCGCATGACCGTAGGCTGACGCTGGCAACGGCCGTTGCCGCATAGAAAAGCACCCCAAGACTTAAACTTCGCCATCTGGAGAACCGTTGGATGCGACTGCTTTTGGTCGAAGACAACAGCCGCCTCGGCAAACTGACCTGCGGTGCGTTGAAGGCGGCAGGCTTTGCAGCCGATCTGTTTTCGAATGCCGAGGAGGCAGAGGCGGCGATGGCTGTCGTCGCCTACGATGTGATCGTGCTCGATCTCGGCCTGCCGGATCGCGATGGCGCGTCGCTGCTGGAGCCCGCCCGGCGGCACGCGCCATCCGCGCCGATCCTCATCCTGACGGCCCGCGACGATAGCTCGTCTGTGATAGACCTGCTCAACCGTGGCGCCGACGACTACCTCTGCAAGCCGTTCGTCATGGATGTCCTGATTGCACGCGTTCGCGCGCTGCTGCGCCGGCCGGGCACCATGCGCACCTCGGTACTGAGCGAGCGCAACGTGGAGCTCGATCCCGCGCAATATCGCGTCCGGGTCGGCGGGCATGATCTCGACATCAGCCGTCGCGAGCTTTCGGCGCTGGAACTTCTCATGCGACGGTCCTCGCGCGTGATATCGCGCGCCGATTTCGAGGAATCGATGTACGGCTTCGGTGAGGAAGTCAGCTCCAACGCGGTGGAGGTGCTCATCCACCGCCTGCGACGGAAGCTGGAAGGGGCAGGGGCGGAGATCGAGATCCACAATCTGCGCGGCCTCGGCTACATGCTGGCAGAAAAGCGGCCATGAGCTACCGAAAACTATCGCTGTTTTCGCGGCTGGTGCTCTCGATGTCGCTCGTGGCGACGCTTGCGGTCTTCGCCAGCATCGGTTTTCTCTACATCCGCTTCGCTTCGGCCAACAATCGCTTTCGCGAGGAGACGCTGCTGACCTTTGCCCGGGGAATGGCCAAGGAACTGCCATTGCAGCAGGGCGGCTTCAAGTTCGTGGTGAACCGGCTTGGCGAACTGCACGGCCAATACGCCGTGCTGGCTGCGGCGAACGAGCTGCTGAGTGCATCCGACGGTGTTTCCGGACCACTCGTGCCTGCCGACGATGTCGACCAGCGCTATTTCTCGCTGCCTGCCCATGACGGCATCCCAAGACTTTTTGGCCTGTCGATGCGCCTCGCCGACAAAGGCTTGGCTCGCTATGTCCAGGTGGCCTTTCCCAGCAGCCACCTCGTGTTCGACAGCGTCTTAGAAGAATTCGTCGGGGACATTGCCTGGATCTGGCTGCCCTTCGTCGTGGCGATCCTCGTGACCAACATCGTGGTTGCCAAACTTGCGCTCCGGCCACTCACCCGCGCGGCACGCGAGGCGGAAGGGATCAGCCCGGCCAGCATCAGCGTCCGCCTGACGGAAGGCGACATGCCGCCCGATGTGCTCGCCATCGTCAAGGCTGTGAACAACGCGCTCGGCAGGCTGCAGGGCGGCTATCTGGCCCTCGAGCGCTTCTCCGGCAACATCGCCCACGAGCTGCGCACGCCGATGACCATCATCAAGGCGCAGCTTTCGGCCTCCGACGGAGCATTTTCCCGCGATCTCGAACGGGACTTCGATGCGCTGGAGCGGATCGTCACGCAATTGGTGGACCGGGTACGGCTCGGCGGCCTTCATTTCGAAGCGGACGACTGCGTCGACCTCTGCGAGATCGTCCGTCGCGTCGGCGCCTTCCTTGCCCCGATCATCATCCAGAAGGGCAGGTCGATCGAGATCATCACGCCGGACCACCCTGTTCTCATCAGCGGCGCCAACGACTTCATCTTCCGGGCGCTGCGAAACCTGATCGAGAATGCGGTCGAACACAGTCCTGTCGCCGGCACGGTGACGATCACCGTCAGCAACGAGCGCGAAATCACAGTCACGGACGAGGGGACAGGGTTTCCGCCCATCAAACTCGATCCGCTGGCAAGAAGAACCCAGCAGTCCGTCAGCGATCGTTCCGATGGACTGGGGCTCGGGCTCTCCATCGTCGACGAAACAATGATGGCGCACGGGGGATTGCTGATCCTGTCCAACCCAACCGGCGGTGGAGCGTCCGCCCGGATGGTCTTTCCACCGCAGTCTCTTCGAGCTCTGTAAGCTGGAGCCGGCATAACCAGCCAAGCGATAGAATGGCTCTCACAGCCCGTCGCCAAACGCAGATGGATAACCCGTGCGCTCAATCTGGCTGAGCCCGACGCATGGTGCGGGGCCGGCCATAGGAGAGATGCACCCAGGACGCCGTCGTGTCTGAGCGCGTCGGGAATCATCAACCTTTCACACGGGCACGGTAAGCAGATGCCGGGGACGCCGCTGGCTTGGCACAGCGAGGCGAAGGTGCGGGGGCTGACAGCGGCGGGCAAAGGTCCAGCCAGATTTCCTCTGGCGCTTCAGGCTCCTGTCAGCGTCGCGCGATATCCAGCGGCATGGCTGCAGATGATCGTGGGCGTCGAACGCAGCAAGGCAGATGGCATAGAACACCGTAAGCGAGAAAATTGTACTGATGTCTGATTTGACGATCGTTGCCGCCCCGCAAGCCTACACGGCCAGAAGCCGCATCATATTTATGGTCACGTTCGTTCTCTGGTGGGCAATCCTCGCTCTGTTCAACGCCCTTCCTTCCATCGACATCGCCGTCGCACAACGCTTCTTCACCGGGACAAATTGCAGCATATTCGACGCCGTCGGCCGGACCTGCGGCAGTTTCGCCTATGATGCGAACCCCTTATTCACAGCGGCACGCAATGTGTTGTTCGTTCTGCCTTACATCGCAGTTGCCGTCTTGATTGCCGACCTTGTCCGCTGCAAATTCACTGCTGCTGCGGACTGGAAGAGCCCGAGGGCGACGCTCAGCCTGACCGCGCTGATGTCGCTGGCGCTCGGATGCGGACTGACCGTCAACCTTTTCCTGAAGACATTCTCAGGCCGCCCACGCCCGCGCGAGACGTCCTGGTTCGGAGGCCAGCTCGATTTTGTCCAGGCGGGTTCGTTCGCTGGAAAATGTCTCAAGAACTGCTCTTTCGTGTCGGGAGAGGCATCGTCGGCGGGATGGCTTTTCTGTCTCATCCTGCTTCTGCCAGCACGCTGGCGCCTGACGCTGGGATTGCCCATAGCATTTGTCTCCCTCGTCATCCCCGTGATGCGAGTACTCACGGGCGCGCACTATCTCTCGGATGTCATCCTTGGCTGGTTGTCATCCGTGGTCATTTTCGCGGGAGTTCTGGTGATGGCCGAGGGAATGACTAACCGTCGCTATCTCTAGGCTTGCCCGGTCAAGCCAGAAAACCTTCAATCGAAACGGCCAGCGCTCTTTTTTGAAACGCCAGTTGCGATGCGAGCTCCGTATCCTGCGATCGTCTTCAGCGACGGCCAGCAGGTTGCCAATCCCTGCGACCTGGCAAAACGGCGAATGCGGACAAGAGCATCGTCTAGATCGAAGGGCTTCGTCAGGTAGTCGATTGCACCGTTTTTCAACCCCTCGATCCTATCGGAAGCCTGGTCGTAAGCGGACAGGATAATGACCGGGATGTTGGGTGACATCTGCTGCAAGGACCGGAGCAGGCAGAGCCCGCTTCCGTCAGGCAGATGCAGGTCCAGCAGAACCAGAGCGTATGATCCTTCGTCTGCGGCGACGCGGGCTGCCGCAAGGGTCAGTACCCAGTCCACGTCCCATCCGTCCGCTACGATGTGGTCGTGCAGCGCATCGCCGATGAGGAAGTTGTCCTCGACCAAAAGAATACGCAAATCTGCTACCCCCGAAGCATTAGCGTCGGTAGATGCACGTTTATACTGACATTCACCTGAAATTGTTCTCGATCAATGCGCCCCGCCAAATACCGGTGACACTCGACTGGGGCGCGCTGTTTGCCTCCCCGGAACAGGCAGGTTCAGGCGTCTGTCAGCTTTGCGCAAGATAGTGAACGGCAACCGTCATCGGTCCGTCTTGCTGTGGTCGACTTCAAAGTGCCGCCAGCCCAACAGACTGGCCTCAGAGAAAGCCGTACTCCGAACATGACCAGTTTTGCCCGTTTCAACCTGTTGGTCCCCGGTCTGTCGTGCGCGACGTGACGACGCCTGCGATGGTGGCCGGAGGTACCGGCTCAGTTGCCAGGCAAGCGCTCGACATTTCCGTGGAGCAACGATCCGGGCTCGCAGCACGTCCTGTCCTCTGGGTGAGCTTGACGGCCTACGCTATCGACGTGCTGCTCTTCGAGATACTTTTCGGTCTCGGCATCAGCCTGCCGGTGGCATTGGCCGCGAGCTTTGCTGTGGTGTCGACCTTTTCCTACATTCTGCACTCCAGAGCGGCAGCCGGAGGAGGCGTCTGGCATCAGCTTGGCCGCTACGTGGCAATCTGCTTTCTGGGGTTCGGACTACGCGGCGGGGTATTTGCGGACGCGATGGCGTTGCTGACATGGTCGCCGTCAGCCGCAATCGTCCTCGGTGCCGGCGCTTCTGCGATTGCGTGCTATTTCGGCAATCACTTTTTCGTCTTCCGGATGACGTGGCCTTCCTCGGCGCTGGCGCGCTGGCAGTTGGCGGCAGCAGGCGTGTTGTCCTATATGCTGGCGCTGCGTCTCGCCTATATCGGCGTCGTCGATCTGCTGCCGGAAGAGGCCTATTATTGGAACTTCTCCCGGCATATCGACATCGGCTACCTGGATCACCCACCGATGTCCGCGTGGATGATCTGGCTTGGGACCGCGCTCTTCGGCGATACAGAATTCGGCGTCCGCATCGGGGCCTACCTTGCTTGGATCGTTACGTGCTTGTTCGTCTACCGCCTGACAGTCCATCTTTTCGACAAGACGACCGCGCTTGTCGGGCTTGTTCTCACCGCCGTGCTACCCGTCTTCTTTTACACCGGGTTCCTGATGACACCGGACGTGCCACTGGCTGCAGCCTGGGCAGGGGCGCTGTACTCCCTCGAACGGGCGCTGGTTTCAGACAAGCGCAATGCCTGGTGGGGCGTGGGGGTCTGTGCCGGTCTCGGCATGCTGTCGAAATACACGATTGCGCTGCTCGGCCCCGCAGCCCTGATCTTCATGCTTATCGACCCGCGAGCGCGGCGATGGCTGATGAGGCCCCAACCCTATCTTGCAGCTGCCACGGCGCTTTTCCTGTTCAGCCCCGTCATCTACTGGAATGCAACACATGGCTGGGCGTCTTTCGCCTTCCAGAGCACCCAGCGTCTCGCCGACACGCCGGCTTTTTCCTCGCCGGCGCTGGTCGCAAGCGCGGCATTGCTGCTGACGCCGCTTGGGCTCATCGTCGCAGTCGCGGCGCTGGTCTCATGTCTTCGCCGCCTCGTCACGGCGCCGAAAACCGATATGCAGGTGAGACGAAGGACGCTGTTCATGCTGATGTTCACGTTGACGCCTCTGTCGGTTTTTGCAGCGTTCAGTCTCGGGCATGAGGTGAAACTCAACTGGACGGGGCCGGTGTGGCTGGCGATCCTGCCTGCCGTCGCCGCGACCATCATCGACGCCAATTCCGGTTCTTCCAGGATTGCCGCAGCGCTGCGCCGGTGCTGGGCCCCGACACTGCTTGGAACGCTGGCCATATACGCCGTGTGTCTGCACTATCTGGTCCTCGGGCTGCCGTTCGCCAGCCATCTCGGAAATATCCGCACATTGCCAGTGGCCTGGGACGATCTCGGTCGCGAAGTCGGCCTGATTGAACGGTCGGTCGAGCAGCAGGCCGGCCAAAGCGTCCTTGTGGCGGGCATGGACAAATACTTCGTTGCCAGCGAACTCGCCTTTTACAACAGGCGCGACGGCAGAGTTGCGGGCAACTCCGTCGGCGCCGGTCCGCTCGGCAACGATAGTCTCATGTACGGATACTGGTACCGACCCGCGGAAATGCAGGGCCGCACCATCATGCTGGTCAGCCTGAAAAGGAGCGACGTCGATAAACCCGGCGCGGGACGCTACTTCGATCGCCTTACGGATATCCAGACGCATGGCGTCAGCCGGAATGACGTTACCATCGGCAAGTTCTACTACCGCATTGGATATGGCTACCGGGACTGTGCATCTCCCCAGGCACAATGCCCGCCTCAATGAGCACGCCGATCGAATTCGCATGGATCGCTTCAGTTTGTCGTCAGGGTAAGGGTGCAAGGGTGACGTGATCAGACAGTCCGCGTCGCCGACAGGGACTGAGCCTGGTGTTCGTATTCCGGCAGCCGATCCGAAGGCCTGATGCCATCGGCCGGACTAACGCTCGAAGGTCGTAAGATTGATGAATGTAAGTGTCTCTGCCGCGCGCCTTGTCGAGGACGATCTCTCGGCCATCGGCGCTCAAATCAGCCTCGATCATATCGGTCCCGAGCTTTCCATCGTCATTCCAACGCTGAATGAGCGCGAAAGCGTTGCCATTCTCGTCGACAGGCTGCGCGCGACGCTGGCCGGCATCGACTGGGAGGTGATTTTCGTCGATGACGATTCCAGTGACGACACCATCGGCCAGGTTCGCGCCCTTTCCGTCAACGACCGGCGCATTCGCGGCTTGCGCCGCGTCGGCAGGCGGGGGCTCGCCGGCGCCTGCATAGAAGGTATCCTGTCCAGCTCCGCACCCGTGGTTGCCGTCATGGATGCCGACCTCCAGCACGATGAAACCCGGCTGGCGGAAATGTTCAACGTTCTGCGCACCGGCAAAGCCGACCTCGTGGTCGCCAGCCGCTACATCCAGGCAGACGGCGCATCGGACGGGCTGTCGAGGATCCGCCATGCCGGCAGCCGGCTTGCCGTGGGAATGGCGCAGTCTCTGCTGGGAGTGCGCCTCAGCGATCCCATGAGCGGTTTTTTCATGATCCGTCGCGAATTTGTCGAGGCAGTGGCGCCGCGCCTGTCGAACCAGGGCTTCAAGATATTGCTCGACATCGTCGCGTCGTCGCCGAAACAGATGCGGATCGAGGAAGTGTCCTATGCGTTCAGCCCACGACTGCACGGTATCAGCAAACTCGATGCATCCGTGGTGTTCGAATATCTCGGGCTTCTCATCTCCAAGGCCTCTGGCGACTTCATCTCTGCCCGCTTCCTGGCCTTCTGCCTGGTCGGCTCGACGGGCCTCGTGGTCAACCTCGCGTTTCTGCGCATACTGCTCGGGACAGGGCTGGACTTTCCAACGGCACAGACCGCCGCCATGCTCATCACCATGATCGTGAACTACACCCTGAACAACGCTCTCACCTACAGGGACAGGCGCCGCCACGGGTGGCGGTTCGTGACCGGGCTCGGCATGTTTGCAGCCCTCTGCAGTTTCGGCGTCTTTGCCGGTGTCGGCGTGTCGACCGCATTCTATAATAGCGAACCACGCTGGTGGTTGGCCGGCCTCGCAGGTGCCGCCATCGGAGCTGCCTGGAACTACTTCACCAACTCAGCCATTACCTGGCGCAAGCGCTAAGCCGGGCCGGAAACCGGGCATTGGTTGGTTTTCGGATTTTCTCATGACTGCTGGACTGCCAGCCTGCGGCCACGGGCGCGGGGATCAGGTGCGGGAACGGCGGCCAGAAGGGCCTGCGTATAGGCATCCTTCGGCGTCTCGAACACTTGGCGGCGCGTGCCGCTCTCGACGATTTTACCGTGGCGCATGACCACGACATGGTGTGACATCCGCTCGATGACAGCCATGTCGTGCGAAATGAAAAGGTAGGCGAGACCCATCGTCTCCTGCAATTCGAGCAGCAGGTCGAGAACCCGCGCCCGCACGGAAACGTCGAGTGCCGCCACGCTCTCGTCGGCAACGATCAGCTTCGGTTCCAGCGCCAGGGCCCGCGCTATGCAGATGCGCTGGCGCTGGCCGCCGGAAAACTCGTGCGGGTAGCGGGTTGCGGCATCGGGCGTCAGGCCGACGCAGCGCAGCAGCTCCGCCACCCGGTCGCGACGCTCCGATTTGCTGCCGATGCCGTGGATGATCATCGGCTCGGCGACCGCGGCCCCCGCCGCCATGCGCGGATCGAGCGAGGCATAGGGGTCCTGGAAGATCATTTGTGCGGAGCGGCGAACCGGCTGCATGTCGCGCTGGCTGAGCCCCCCGATATTGCGACCGTCGATCACAACGTCGCCCTGGCAGGGAATGAGGCCGAGCACGGCTTTGCCGGTCGTCGACTTTCCCGAGCCGCTTTCGCCGACAAGGCCGAGCGTCTTGCCGGGCAGGATGTCGAAGGATACGCCATCGACCGCTGCCGCCGGCTTGGCCTGCCTGAAGAGCCAGCCGGACTGGCTGCCGTAGGTAACAGTCAGATTGCTGACGTTGAGCACCGGCGTCCGGTCGAGTGGCATCGGCGCGACCGGGCCTCTGGCGGTGACGCGCGGTGGACCGTCCGTGCCGGCATGCGTGCCAAGACGCGGCACGGCCCCCAGCAACTCCTGCGTATAGGCGTGGGTCGGTCGCTCGAAGATATCGATCGCGGTCCCCTTTTCGACCATGCGACCGTTTTGCATGATCACCACGCGATCCGCCATCTCCGCCACAACTCCCATGTCATGGGTTATGAGGATGATCGAGGTGCCGAACTCCGATTTCAGCTCTCGCATCAAACTCAGGATCTGTGCCTGGACGGTGACGTCGAGCGCCGTGGTTGGTTCGTCGGCGATCAGCACCTTGGGGCGGCAGGAGAGCGCCATGGCGATCATCACCCGCTGCCGCATCCCTCCGGAAAGCTCGTGGGGAAACTGCTTCAGCCGCCGAGCCGGATCGGTGATCTGGACGGCGTCGAGCATGCGCAGGGCGGAAGCCACAGCACTTGCCGTATCGCTATCCTGATGTTCGCGGATCGCCTCTGTCAGCTGGTCGCCGACTGAGATCACCGGGTTGAGCGAGGTCATCGGCTCCTGGAAGACCATGGCGATCTCGCCGCCGCGCACCTTGCGCATCGCCCGCTCCGGCAAGGACAGCAGGTCGCGGCCGGCGAGCATGATCTTGCCGGACGCCACCTGCAAGGATGCTTTCGGCAGCAAGCCCATGACGGCGAGCGAGGTTACCGACTTGCCGGAACCCGATTCGCCGGCAAGGCAGAGGGTCTCGCCGGTCATGAGATCGAAATCGATGTCGTCGAGCACCCGCCGACGGCCTTCCGGCGTGCGGGCATCGACACACAGGTTTCTCACCGAGAGCGCGGCGGGCGACGAGGCTGTTTCCGTCACGCGAACACGATCCTCGGGAAGTAGAACGACACCACCCAGTTCGGCATGTCGACGATCTCGCTGATCCTGAGGTCGCCGCAGACGGAGCACAGCATGTAGGCATCGACCGGGCTCATGCCGTGTTCGTCGCCGAGTAGGTCGATCATCCGCATCAGGGCTTCCCGCGCACCGGTCATCAGGTCCGGCCCGATGCCGGTCGTCACCTCATAGCCGGCGCCGTCCAGATGGCGGCTGACCGGCTCGGTTGTCGTAAAGCGCGGGCTCTTCAGGCGCGCATCCTTGACTAGCTCGATCGTCGCCTCGACATTCATCTGGCTTTCGATAGCCGTGCCACAGACCTCGCCGTCGCCCTGCGCGGCATGTGTGTCGCCGATCGAGAACAGCGCACCTTCGACTTCGATCGGCAGGTACAGCGTTACGCCGGCGCTGAGATCCCTGATATCGAGATTGCCGCCGACATTGCGTGGCGGCACGACGGAGTGCAGACCCGGGGCTGCAGGTGCGACACCGATAGTTCCGGCAAAAGGCTTCAGTGGCACCCGACCGCCGGGGCCATAAAGTGCAGGCGTCATGGCGTTCGCATCATAGGACCACATGTGCAGGGCAGGGTCGGGAAACTGGTCGGCCAGAAGTCCAAACCCTGGAATATTGGCGGTCCAGCCGAGGCCCGACGGCACGAAGCGGCGGAGCGTGACCTTCAGCGCGTCGCCTGGCATCGCACCCTCGACATAGACAGGGCCGGAGACCGGATTGATCTTGCCGAAATCGAGTTCCTTCAGCGATGCCAGGGTCGCGTCGGCGCCGAGCTGTCCGCCGGAAGAATCCATGCATTCGAAATGGATCGTTTCACCGGGTTTGGCGACGACAGCGGGTTCGAAATCCCGGTTCCAGCCGAAATTGTGCTGGGCGCGGTGAATAGTGTGGGTGCAGACGATGCACATGCTTGCCTCCGAAGATTGAGCCTCCCCGGGGCGGTGCCCAGGGAGGTATTGAACCGATCGGCTTACTTCTTGACGAAGATCGCTTCGTAATCGATGACGCGGGTCGGATCGATGTAGATCTCATCCGGTCCGCCCATCCGCTTCGACTTGGCAACGACACGGCGCTCGTTGAACACAGGAATCCACGGCGCATCTTTTTCCTGGATCTCGGTGAAGATCTTTTTCCAGGCTTCGTTGCGCTCCGCAGCCTTGGCAGGCAGCGGCAGGGCGTCGGCCGCCTGGGCACGCGGTTCGATTTCCTTGTTGCAATACCACGACCAGTTCCACCCACCGGCAACGGCACTGCCGCAGCCGAGGATCGGTCCGTAGAAGTCGGACGGATCCGGGAAGTCAGCGATCCAGCCAAGACCGCCGGACCATGCCATCGGTGCCTGGCCCTGCGTACCGCCGGCAGCGATGACGTTCGGATTGGCAAGCGCCTTGATCTCGACCTTGACGCCAACGGCCGCCAGATCCTGCTGGATCGCCTGGGCGATGCGCGGCTGCGGATCGGTGTTCGAGGTGTAGAGCTGGGTTGTGAAGCCGTCCTTCAGTCCGGCTTCGGCCAGCAGTGCCTTGGCCTTCTCCACGCTGTAGGCGTAGCCCTTGTAGTCCTTGTCATAGCCCGGCATCAGCGGCGGCAGTACCTGGTTTGCCGGCACGGCGCGACCGTTGATGATGCGGACGATCCGCTCCTTGTTGACAGCCATGTTCAGCGCCTGGCGAACCTTGACGTTGTCGAGCGGCTTCACCTGCGTGTTGAGCGTCACATAGCTCGTTTCCAGCTGCTGACGATCCACGATCATGCCTTCGAAATCCTTCGAGTTCTTCATCTCGAGGTATTTCGCCGGAGGGATGCCGTCGCCGGCAACATCGACTTCGCCCTTCTGCAGACGCAGCAGCGCCACCAGCGGCTCCTGGCCGATTTCGACCGTATAGCCATCGATATGCGGGCGGTCCTTGACGAAGTAGTCCGGGTTCTTTTCGAACACGAGGCGCTGGCCGACCGTCCATTCCTTCAGGATGAAAGCGCCGGAGCCGACCGGCTTCTTGCCGAAGTCGCCGTTTGCCGCCTCGACTGCTTCCTTCGGAACGACGGAAGAGAAGTTGAGGGCGAGCACGTTGAGGAACGTCGCGTCCGGCTGCACCAGCGTGAACTTGACGGTGTGGTCGTCGGCGACAGTGATGCCATCGAGCGTCTGTGACGTGCCGGCGGTCATCGCGTCGGAGCCGACAATCGAGTGGAAGAAGCCGGCGCCAGGGCCCTGCGTCTTCGGATTGACGGCGCGCTCGATCGAATATTTGACGTCCGCGGCCGTCACTTCGCGGCCGTTGGTGAATTTGACGCCAGCGCGCAGCTTGAAGGTATAGGTCTTGCCATCCTCGGACACCGTGTAGCTCTCGGCCAGCGAAGGCTTCAGCTCGGTCGTGCCAGGCGTATAATCGACGAGGCGCGAGAACATCGCGTTGATCATCGACCAGTTCTGCCAGTCGTAGCCGATAGCCGGATCGAGCGTGGCGATGTCGTCCTTGTAGGTGACGACGATCTTGCCGCCGTCAGCAGGCTTGTCGGCAGCCTGGACGGCGAGCGCCGGTACCAGGGAGGTGGTCGCGAGCATAGCAGCCAGAGCTGCACGTCGCAGGAAGGTTTTTGTCATGATGAACTCCTCTGTTGGTTTTTGCTTGGTTATTGCGCGCGGATACGCGGGTCGATGAAGGGAGCGACGATATCGGCGATCAAGTTGCCGATCACGATGGCGAGGGCCGAGACGAGGGTGACACCCATGATGATCGGGATGTCGACCTGCTGGATGGCCTGCCAGGCAAGTTGCCCGATACCCGGCCAGCCGTAGACGGCCTCGACGACGACGACACCGCTCATGAACTGGCCGATGTCGATGCCGATCATGGCGATAATCGGCAGGATGGCGTTAGGCAGGGCATGGCGAAAGATGATCCGCGACGACGACAGGCCCTTGGCGCGGGCGGTGCGCACATAATCCTGGTTGAGCACGTCGATCATCGCCGAGCGCACCATGCGCGCGTACCAGCCGGCACCGAGGATGCCGAGCGTGACGGCGGGTAGCACCACGTGGTTGGGCGTGCCGTAGCCGCTCATGGGGAACCAGCCGAGCGTTGCCGCAAAGACGTAGAGCAGCAGCAGCGCGACAACAAATTGCGGGGCGGACACTCCCACGAAGGACGCCATCATCACCAGCCGGTCGACAAAGCCGCCGCGGCGTACGGCGGCGATGGTCCCGAGGGTGATACCGAGGACAACTTCGACCAGGATACCCGCCGCCATGAGGATCAGCGTTGCCGGCAAGCGGGCGAGGATCAGCGGCAGCACGGATGTCTTCTGCGTATAGGATCGACCGAGATCGCCGTGCACGATGCCGCTGAGATAATGTAGGAACTGCAGCACCAATGGCTGGTCAAGCCCCAGTTCATGGCGAATGGCGGCGACGGTTGCCGGTGTAGCGCTACGGCCGGCGATCAGTACGGCAGGATCGGCCGGCAGTGCGTAGAGCAGCAGGAAGGTGATGGCGCCGACGCCGAGCAGAATAAGTGCTGCCTGAACAAGCCGGCGGAGGATGAGAAGGGCCATCAGCCGCGCCCTCTCTGGGTCGGATCGAGAATGTCGCGCAGCGCATCGCCGACGAGGTTGAACGACAATGCGGTCAGCAGGATCACGGCGCCCGGAATGAACACCAACCAGGGGGCGGATTCGAAGTAGCTCTGGCTCTCGAAGATGATATTTCCCCAGGAGGGCTGCGGCGGCTGTACGCCGATGCCGAGGAATGAAAGGGTCGCCTCGAGCAGCACCGTCGTTGCGATGCCGAGCGTTCCCCAGACGATCGCCGTCGGCATCAGATGCGGCAGGATATGCAGCAGCAGGATACGGCCGTGGCCGGCGCCCAGCGAGCGCTCCGCCATGATGAAGTCGCGCTCCACCAGTCCGCGCGTCTCGGTATAGACGATGCGCGCGACCTGCACCCAGTTGACGAGCGCGATGACCATTGCCACGATCCACAGGCTCGGGTGCAGCAGGGCCGCCAGCACGATGGCAAGCAACAGGGCCGGAAACGCCATCATCAGGTCGGTAAAGCGCATCAGCAGGTTGCCGAAGAAACCCCTGACATAGCCGGCGACGATGCCGATGAAGAGACCGATGGTGACGGCGATGCCATTGGCGACCAAGCCGATGACCAGCGAGGTCCGGGCGCCGAACAGCAGCCGTGAGAACAGGTCGCGGCCGAGCGTATCGGTACCGAGCAGATAGGGACCACCTGGCGGCAGCGGCGCACCATCCAGCGAAAGCCCGTCGAACATCTGGTCATCGGGACTGAAGGGCGCCAGCAGCGGCGCTGCGATCGCCATGACGACGACGGCAATGACGATGATCAACCCGAACAGCGCCGAGGGCTGGCGAAACATCGATTTCAGGACACGCATCAGACGGCCTCCGGCAAGGGTTCGGAGCCGCCGAGAATGAAGGCCGCCAGTTGTTCCATTGGCAATCTACGCTGCATGGCCGAGCCGCGCAGGATCGTATAGGCCTGCTCTTCCCCGACGCCCCGCGCCTCCATGATCTTTTGCACGGCGGCATGGACGAGCGGTCGCATGCGTACACGCTCCTCCAGACGATCCATTTTCGAGCGCGTCGCTATTCGCTCCTGATGGATGGAGACCGCCATGACAAGCGCCGGATAGACGGCCGAGCTTGCAACCGGCTTGGCGATGATCGCGCCGGCACCCTGTTCGAGCGCCCAGGCGATCCGGCCCGGTGCTTCCGAACCCAGCAGCGCAATCACAGGCACCGCCGGATGCGCGGGTGCCGAGGCGAGCAGCCCGTCCCAGCCCTGATCGGCATCGACGATCACGAGGTCCGGACGTTCCATGGCAGAGAGCGGCTCCCAGCGCAGCGATGTGCTGAGGCCGAGAAGTGTCAGCTGGCGGATCAAGCGCTCGGTGTTGCTGTCTTCCCTGTGCAGGATCGCAGCATGCCAGCCAGTGAAATTCGGTGTTTCCCTCATGAAACCACCCGCAACTTCGGCGCCGCAATCGTGTGGCGCGCCGTCAGATAGGGGTCGGCAGGGATGGCTGGACGTGAGGCGATGACATCGAAACCATTGCCGGCATTGATCCGTCCGAGATGAAAGGGGAGGGCCGCGTGGTTGGTCTGCCGGTCGATCGCGAGCGGACCGAACAGGCTCGGCCAGGAGGCTCCATGAAGCGCCCGTCGCACTGCCTGCGGCTCGTCGCTACCGGCTGCGACAATGGCCTCGACGCAAAGTTTGACAGCGGTATAGGCGCTGGCAAAAACGCTCGAAACGCCGCGTTGCGACCCGAAAGCCGCCGCCACGCGGCTCTTGAACTCGGCATTTTCGGGCGACACAATGCTGGCGAAATAGGAGGCGGCGCAAAGCTGCCCGACGGCCGCACCTGCGGCGATATCGGCAAGTTCACACTCCATCAGGTCGCAGCTGACGACCGGGCAGTTCTCCGGCAGGAAGGCCGGGTCGCGGTCTGCGAGCGCGCGGATGGACGCCAGAAACGCATAGCTGGAGGGGCCGATTAGATTGTTGAGGATGAAGCTTGGCCGGCGCTCGGCAATATCCGCGACGATGCGCTCGACCGCAGTCTCCTCGAGCGGCAGATAGCGCTCGCCCAATACCTCGCCGCCAGCCGTGGAAATCAGCTCGCGGGCCAGCCGGTTCATTTCCCAGCCCCATACATAGTTGGCGCCGACGAGGTAGGGGCGCTTGCCGTACCGGGGGATGAGATGCTGGAAGAGCGGCAGCAGGTGCTGGTTGGGGCAGCCGCCGATATAAATGACGTTCTCGTTGGCCTCGAAACCCTCGTAGGGGCACATGTACCAGAGCAGGCCGTCATGCTTTTCGACCAGCGGAATGATTTCCTTGCGCGCCGCCGAGGTGATCGTCCCGACGATATGGCGGCAACCTTCGTTGCGCAGCATATGGCGGGCGCCATCCAGATAGGCGGAAAGATCAGCGCGAGGATCGGCGAAGACGGGCTCTAAGCGCAGCCCGCCCGTGGCAGCAAACTCCTCGATGGCACATTCGGCACCGTCGCGCGCATCCCGACCCATCGACGCATAGGGCCCGGTCGTCGAAAAGAGGATGCCGATCTTTAGTGCGTCGATCATTGTTCAATACCCAAACGCGAAAAACCCCAAGACGCGGATCCCATCTTGGATGGGGCATCATGGGGGCGAAACTGCCCGGCGACATCGAAGTCATGTGTTAGATTTGCCTATTCGGCAGGCCTGAGTAAAATACAGGCATGCCGTCTTTGTCAAGCGTCCTGGCGCGCGTTTATAAGCAAAGATGCGCGCAATTCCTAAACGTCGCGCTCTATGATGATCTTCAGGGCATTGCGGTTGCCGTCCCAATAGGGAAGGGCCATTTCAGCCTCGTCAAACGCAATCACCTTGCTGATCAAGGCATCGGCGCCTTGGCCGATTTTTTCGAGATGGGTGGCGACGGCCAGGAAGTCCTGCATCATGGCATTGCGCGACCCCATGATGTCGAGTTCCTTGAGATTAAAGAACTGCGTCTGGTAAGTGACAGGCGCTTTGGAATAGCCGACATAGACGACACGGCCACCAAAGCAGGCGATATCGACGGCTTGCGTGAAGGTGGCGGGCAGGCCGACCGCCTCGAAGGCGACATCGACACCGTCTTCGTTCGTCCACGCCATGACGCGCGCCACAACATCCTCGCTGCCGGCATCTACCGTCTCGATGGCGCCGAACTGCATGGCGAGAGCGCGCTTCTCCGAGCTGAGGTCGACCGCGATCACCTCGGCACCACGGGCGACGGCGGCGATCAGTACGCCCATGCCGATCATGCCGCAGCCGAGCACTGCGACGCGGTCGCCACGGGCAACGCGGCCGCGCTCGACGGCGTGGAAGCCGACGGACAATGGCTCGACCAATGCCAGATGGCGGGGCGGCAGCACGTCGTTGAGGATGAGCTTTTCAGCCGGCAGGACGATTTCCTCGGCGAGGCCGCCATCCTGCTGGACGCCCAGCGTCTTGTTGTAACGGCAGGCATTCACCCGGCCTTTTCGGCAAGAGGTACACTTGCCGCAACTGGTATAGGGCATGACGATGACGCGCCGGCCCGCCGCATAGTCGGCGGAGACGCCTTTGCCTGCTTCCATGATCACACCGCCAATTTCGTGGCCCGGGATGCGCGGAAGCTGGACCAGCGGGTTCAGACCCTTGAAGGTGTTGAGATCACTACCGCAAAGACCGATATGGCGGACGCTGATGCGCACCTGGCCAGGTCCGAGAGGCGCGGCCTCGATCTCCTGAAAACGCGTTACGTTTTCCGCCTCGATACGCAGTGCCTTGATCATGATGCCTCCCTGTCCCGTCACGTCTCCCGAACGGGCATGTCCTCTGAAGCTGTCATAGCGACTTCCTCCCGGAATCGCTACAGCCCGGGAGCGGTCTTTTGACGGCTCCCGGGCTGTGCTTTCAGTCTCGTTCTAGTGGGTCGCTTCCGGCTTCACGTCCGGTGCTGCGATATCCTCTTCATTCTTCTTGCCCTTGAAGATCCGCCGCGTCGTGACGAACAGCAACGGAATGAAGAACACACCGAGGATTGTGGCTGCGATCATGCCGCCCATGACGCCGATACCGATCGAATTCTGGCTGCCGGAGCCTGCGCCGCTGGCAATGGCAAGCGGCATGACGCCCAGAATGAAGGCGAGAGACGTCATAAGGATCGGTCGTAAGCGTTGCCGCGAGGCCTCAAGCGTCCCTTCGATGAGACTCTTTCCATGCTTCTGCTGCTCCAGCGCGAACTCGACGATTAGAATGGCGTTTTTGGCGGCCAGCCCGATAGTCGTCAGCAAGCCGACCTTGAAGTAGACGTCATTCGACTGACCGAAGATGGTCGCAGCCAAAAGCGCACCGAAAATACCGACCGGAACCGACAGCATGACGGCGAGCGGGATGGACCAGCTCTCATACAAGGCTGCGAGCGCCAGGAAGACCACGAGGATAGAGATCGCGTAGAGCTTGCTTGCCTGGCTCCCTGACAACTCTTCCTGCTCCGACAATCCTGTCCATTCGAGGCGGAACCCAGGTGGCAGCTGCGACACCAGCTTGTTGACTTCGTTCATCGCATCACCGGAGCTGACCCCCGGCGCTGCAGCACCTTGGATCTCGACTGCGGAAGACCCGTTGTATCGCTCAAGACGAGGAGAACCGAAGCTCCAGCTTCCCGTGGCAAAGGCTGAGAACGGCACCATGGAGCCTTCGGAATTTCGAACATACCAGCGATCGAAATCCTCAGGCTGCATCCGGAAATCCGCATCGGCCTGGACATAGACCTGCTTGACGCGGCCCCTGTCGATGAAGTCGTTGACGTAGCTGCCGCCCCAGGCGGTAGCCAGCGTGGTGTCGATGTCGGCTAGCGAGATATCCAAAGCGCTCGCCTTTTCCTGGTCGATCTCCACCTGATACTGCGGCTGATCCTCTTGGCCGTTCGGTCGGGTACCGACCAAGAGCGGGCTTTTGGACGCCATGCCGAGCAGCTGATTGCGGGCTGCCATCAACTTCTCATGGCCTTGGCCGTTGACGTCTTGGAGGTAGAAGTCAAACCCGCTGGAAGAGCCGAAACCGGGAATAGCCGGTGGCGCCAACGCGAAAACGCTACCGTCCTTGATTTTCGAAAACGCACCCATGGCGCGGCCAGCAATTGCTTGGGCCTTGGATTGAGGCGTCGTGCGGGACGCGAAATCCTTCAGCTTGATGAAGGCGAGACCGATGTTCTGCCCTTGGCCACCGAAGCCAAAGCCGGCGACGGCAAAGACGCCGTCCACATAGTCTTTCTCAGTATTCAGATAATAATCGCGCACCTGTCCCAGCACTTCCTTGGCGCGGGCATCGGTGGCTCCCGGTGGCAAGGTGACGCTGGTGATCAGAATGCCCTGGTCTTCTTCCGGCAGGAACGAGCTCGGCAGACGCGTGAACAGAAAGCCGACACCGACGACGATGAGCACGAATACGACGAGGCCTACCCAGCTGCGTCGGATGATGCCGCCGACGCCGCGCTGATAAGCATGGCTGCCACGATCGAAATTGCGGTTGAACCAGCCAAATACGCCCTTGGTCTTCGAACCGTGTTTCGGCTTGCGCAGCAGAGTGGCACAAAGTGCCGGCGTCAGGATGAGCGCGACGATGACCGAGAGGATCATGGCCGACACGATGGTCACGGAGAACTGACGGTAGATGACGCCGACGGAGCCCGCGAAGAACGCCATCGGGATAAACACAGCCGACAGCACAGTGGCGATACCGACGAGCGCACCAGTGATTTCGCCCATTGATTTGATCGTCGCCTCGCGTGGGGAAAGGTCTTCCTCTTCCATCACGCGCTCGACGTTTTCGACCACGACGATCGCATCGTCGACGAGCAGGCCGATCGCAAGCACCATCCCGAACATGGTCAAGTTGTTGATAGAGTAGCCGAACAGCGACAGGATGCCGAAGGTACCGAGCAGTACCACCGGTACAGCAAGCGTCGGGATCAAGGTTGCCCGCAGGTTTTGAAGGAACACGAACATGACGATGAACACGAGGACGATGGCCTCGATCAGCGTCTTGACCACGTCTTCGATCGACAGCCGCACGAAAGGCGTGGTGTCATAGGGATAGACGACCTCGACATTGGCAGGCAGCGTCTGCTTCAATGCATTGATGGTCGACTCGACCGCTTCAGCCGTGCTGATGGCGTTGGCACCGGCTGCAAGCTGGATGGCAAGACCCGCAGAGGGGTGACCGTTATAGGTGCTCGAGCTTGCATAGCTTTTCGCACCGAGCTCGACCCGCGCCACATCGTTGATGCGGACGAGCGAACCGTTCGGAAGGCTTTTCAGAATGATGTTTTCGAACTGCTGCGGCGTCTGCAGGCGGCTCTTGGCCGTTACAGTTGCGTTCAGTTCCTGGCCCTTGCGCTGCGGCAACGCACCCAGTTGGCCAGCGGCGACCTGGCTGTTCTGGGCTTGGATGGCAGCTGATACGTCGCTGACCATCAGCTGGTACTTGGCCAGCTTGTCCGGGTCTACCCAGATGCGCATGGCATAGTTCGAGCCGAACAACGTCGTGTCGCCGACACCCTCGACGCGCTTGATCGTATCGTTCAGCGTGCTGTCGACGTAGTCGGCCAGATCGTTGGCGTTCAGCTTGTCGTCCATCGAGACGAAGCCGATGACCATCAGGAAGTTGGACGTCGACTTCGAGACGGTGATACCGGTGCTGGTGACCGAACTTGGCAGCTGCGATTGGACAAGCGATAGCTTGTTCTGCACCTGTACCTGAGCAGTGTCGGCATCGGCTGCGTTGGTGAACGTCAGCGAGATCGACGTCTGACCGGTGGAGGTCGACGTCGATGTCATGTAGTCAAGATTATCGATGCCGGTCATGCCCTGCTCGATGACCTTCGTCACCGAGTTTTCGACGGTCGACGCATCGGCGCCAGTGTAGTTGGCCGTGATGCGCACTGTTGTCGGTGCGATCTGCGGATATTGCGAAATCGACAGTGTCGTGATCGCAAGTGCGCCCGCGAGCATGACGACGATGGCGATGACCCACGCGAAGATGGGGCGGTCGATGAAGAAACGTGACATCGTGCAGCTTACTCCGCGATGCCGCTGGCGGCACCCTTGTCGGTATTTACGAGGCTAGCCTGATCCATCGACTTTTTCGGGTCAGCGGAAGCCTGCTTGATGTTGCCGGTCGCGTCGTCGATCGTCACCATCGAAACGTTGACGTCCTGCCCATCCTTGACGCGCTGGCCGCCTTCGATGATCACCCGATCGCCGTCCTTCAGGCCTTCGCTGACAAGCCAGCTGTTGCCATAGCTGCGCTGGACGACCAACGTCCGCGCCTGGACCTTGCCTTCAGGCGTCACGAACATTGCGGTCGGTTCACCCTTGGTATTGCGGGTCACGGCGCGCTGAGGAACGAGGAAGCTGTTCGGAGCCACACCCTCTTCGATGTTCGCCCGGACGTACATGCCGGGCAGAAGCGTGCGGTCGGGGTTGGGGAAGATGACCCGGACGCTGATGGTGCCGACGGTTTCAGCCACGGTTGCGTTCGCAAACTGGAACTTGCCCGTTTCCTTGTACGTCGAGCCATCTTCCAGAGTCAGGTGCACGGCAACATTGTCACCGCTGGTCTTCAGGCGACCTTCGTCGACGGCGCGCCGGAATTTCAGCAGGTTGGTGCTCGACTGCGTCACATCGACATTCATCGGATCGAGCTTGTTGATCGTCGTCAGCGCTGTCGTCTGGTCGGCGGTCACGAGCGCACCGACTGTGACGGTGGAAGCATCGACGCGACCGTCGATCGGAGCGCGGATCTTCGTATAGTCGAGATTGATGCGAGCTGTTTCAAGTGAGGCCTGGGCGGACGCGACATCTGCCTTCGCCTGCAAAAGTGCTGAATTGGCGTCGTCGAAATCCTGCTGGCTGACGGCATTCTGCTGGCTCAAGCCCTTGTAGCGATCAAGCTTCGCCTGGGCGCTGGGGAGTGCGCCCTGCGCCTTCTGGAGGGCCGCCACGGCACTGTCGAAAGATGCCTGATAAGGCCTGGAGTCGATCTCGTACAGGATATCGCCCTGCTTGACTTCGCTGCCTTCCTTGAAGTTTCGGCTGCGAATGATGCCACCGACCTGCGGGCGTACGTCTGCCGTCAAGTAGGCAGCAGTTCTTCCCGGCAGCTCCGCCGTAATCGCAACGGATTGCGGGTGCAGCACGATGGCAGATACCTCGGGCTTCACTGCGGGCGCGTTGTTCTGTCCGGACTTCTGCTCGTTGCAACCGGCAACCAACAGGGCCATACCAATGCCCGCCGCAGCGAGCGCAACTACCCTGCCAATCGACGCGCTCCGGCCCCGGGCCTTCGGAGCAGACGCGCGTTGTGAGACATGCGAAGATGAGGCGGAGTTTTGCACGTTGCGGTTTCCAGTCCTGTTATTTACAGTACGACACGGTATGCTAAATATATCTGCAGTCTTTAATGTCAATTGCTCCCGGAGTTTGTCAATGAAAAATCAGACTCAAGGAACGGTTGCTGCAGAAGCTGTCCGTCGCCCGCGTGGCCGTCCGCAGACTGCAAGCGACGACACACGGCGCACGATGATCATTGCCGAGGCACGCAGCACCTTCCACCAGATGGGTTACGCGGGTACGACAATGGATCTGGTCGCAATGCGCTGCAAAGTCTCCAAGCAGACACTCTACAAGCTTTTTTCCAGCAAGACAGAGCTTTTCATGGCGATGATCGACCTTCATCGCGCATCAATGGTGGCGCTCCCGCGCGACGATGCAGAAACGCTGCCACTCATGGAAACGCTTGAGCAGATCTTCATGATCGACATCGACGAGGAGGTCGACAGGGATCGCCAGGCGTTCATTCACTTTATCGTGGGAGAGGCGGAGAGGTTTCCGGAAATTGGCGGGTTGCTGCACAAGCACGGTCTGCAACAATCACGAACGCTACTTGCGGAATGGCTGCAGACACAAACCGAACGAGGCCGCATCAGCATCCGGAATACCGAAAGCGGTGCCCGTATGCTGCTCAGCATGGTGATGGGAGCGCTGGCTCCCATGCCGGGCAATATAGACCACTGGCCAAGTCGCGAGGCGAGAAACGACCATCTGCGGTGTTGTTTCGAAGTCTTCCTCAAGGGCGCGCTGCCGCGCCCTGAGTGAAGCATGCGAACACATCAGTGGAGTTGCGCCATGGAGCAGGCCTCGTCGTCCATTTCGCCTGTCAGCGGCTGCGTATTGCGAGCCGCATACATTTCCTGCAGTACCGCGCCAAGAGCGAGATCGAGGCACCAGACAGGAAACTCGGCATTCATTCCCTTGGCGCTCTCACGGGCATAGGTGATGAGCCGCGCAATCGATGCCAGTTCTTTTAGGGTGTCAGAATCGATCTCACTGTTTTCATTAGGAAGTATCGTTGTCATTGCTGCCCCACATGCGCTGCCGATTTGTTCGCATTCCGGGGCTTCTATAGCGCAGGCACTGAACGTTGGCGCGTGACAACAGCCGTGACACAGCGCTTGGGTGCGGCTCATTTTTAGTTACAACTTTAAAAAGAATTTATATGCAAGCGACTCGCCAATGTTCCCGGAAGCTCTGGCGGTGCCAGCTAAAAAAACGCACGCCCTGATTTCATAGGACGTGCGCTAGGCTATGGCAGCGGTCAAACGACCGTGCTTCAATGGTGCAGTGTAATGGGAGCTTCTGTCGTCACCGCGACTGCCGCCGGTGCCGCTTCGGACGCGTCGGCGAGTGATGTTACGAGCGTCAGGATAGACTGGCGAATGCCGGCGTCACCGATTTTCATGAAAGCCTTGTTCAACCCCAGTCCCTCTTTCGAGGTCAGGAATTCGGAAAGGTCGTCAAGGCCGTTCAGGTGCCCGATGCCATCTGTCGTGATGGACTGGGAATTGTCCTGCTGAAAGAAGAAGCTGACCTGGATCGCTAAAACGCCAGCAATCGTCTGCAGTCTGCTGGCACCGATGCGGTTGGTGCCCTTTTCGTATTTCTGGACCTGCTGGAATGTGACGCCGATCTGGTCGGCAAGCCGCTCTTGGCTCATACCCAGCATCAGCCGTCGCATACGAACTCGTGAGCCGACGTAAATGTCGATTGGGTTTGGTACTTTTGCAGTCACTGCACAGTCTCCTGGATCAAAAGGCGATGACAACCTTAACATTCAACCACTTGGAATGCTCAGGAAAACGCTGCGGTACGTTATATGCCAAATTTGTTCGAAAAACGACACGTGTCGTGCAAAAAATGCGTTCTGCATGCAACTTTCACAAACCGCATAAATTTTGATCAGCCAGCGCGACTGTTATCGGGGCTGAAGAACCGAGGACGAGCGGCAGTTTCGAACCGGGCAGCTGGGATTGTCGCTGGTCGGAACGTAGGCGCTTGCGGCATAGGATCCGAAGTCGCATTGGGCGCTGTCCGTCACATAGCGATCATAGACTTGTATGTTGCCGCGGCGCGACGAATAGCGCAGCAGGACCGCTTTTTCTCCGGCAATGATCTGCTGCACGTCGCCGCAGGTCCGGTCGGTCGAGATGTAGCGCGATATCGCCAGCGCGGGCGAGGTGAGGCAAAGCAGGGCGAGGGCTGCAAGCGCGATTTTCATGTTTGTCCTTCTCCAGGTCGTCAGCGATATAGGCGGTCTAGCGCTTTCGCACAGGCATCGCGAGTAAAGATTGCGGATGCTTCGGGTAAGTTTTCAACTGAAAGCGGAATGAAAGGTTGGAGCGCTAAGTTGCAGAAGCATCGTGGAGGAGCCCACGCCCGACAAGGGGTGAGAACGGTGCCAACAACAGGAGGAGATATCCCATGCGTTCCAACGCATTTTTTCATTGCGTCGCCCTTTCCGCCGTCATGGCCGCTGCATCGCTCGGTGCGACCACCACTGTTAAAGCTGCTGACAAGATCACCATCATGGTCGGCGGCTTCGAAAAGCAGATCTACCTGCCGGCCAAGCTGACGGAAGCGCTCGGCTACTTCAAGGACGAAGGTCTGGATGTAGAGCTGCTGAACGAAGCGGCCGGCGTCGACGCCGAGAACCAGCTGCTGGCCGGCGCCGTCCAGGGCGTGGTCGGTTTCTATGACCATTGCGTCGACCTGCAGGCGAAAGGCAAGTTCGTGGAATCCCTCGTGCAGTTCAGCCAGGCGCCCGGCGAAGTCGAACTCGTGTCGACCAAGCACCCCGAAATCAAGTCGCCTGCCGATTTCAAGGGCAAGAATCTCGGCGTCACCGGCCTCGGCTCTTCGACCAATTTCCTGACGCTGTACATGGCATCCAAGGCTGGCCTGAAGCCAGGCGACGTGGTGACCATTCCCGTCGGCGCTGGCGGCACATTCATCGCCGCGATGCAGCAGGACCAGATCCAGGCCGGCATGACCACCGAACCGACAATTTCGCGCATGCTGAAGACAGACGAGGCGAAGATCCTGGTGGACATGCGCACCGTCGAATCGACACGAGCAGCCCTTGGCGGCACCTATCCTGCGGCTTCCTTCTACATGGAAAATGCCTGGATCGACAGCCACAAGGAAGAGGCCCAGAAGCTGGCCAACGCCTTCGTCAAGACATTGCGCTTCATCAACACGCATTCTGCAGCCGAGATCGCCGACAAGATGCCGAAGGATTTCTACGTCGGCGACAAGGACGGTTACATCAAGGCGCTCGAAGCCGGCAAGGGTATGTTCACGCCGGATGGCGTGATGCCGGAAGATGGCCCGAAGACAGTCCTGACCGTGCTCTCGGAGTTCTCGAAGAACGTCAAGGGCAAGCAGATCGACCTGTCGAAGACGTACACGACGGAATACGTCAAGAACGTCAAGTAACGCTTTTGCCCGCTTCCGGCAGACGTCGGAAGCGGGCCATCGATCGTCCGGGGCAAGGCGTGCACGCCCCTAGACAGGCACGCATCAGGTATGAAAATGCAACAGGATAACGCCCAGGGACCGGCGATCGAGCTGATCAATGTCAGCCGCCGCTTCGTCTCGCCGACCGGCAAGTCGCTGACGGCACTTCGCGACTTCAACATGACCGTGGAGCGCGGCGAATTCGTCGCCGTCGTTGGCCCCACAGGCTGCGGCAAGTCAACGACCCTCAATCTCGTAACCGGCCTCAACAAGCCGAGCGCCGGCGAAGTTCGCCTGATGGGCGGTCCGGTCGACGGCATCGATCCGCGCGTCGGCTTCGTCTTCCAGACGGATGCGCTGTTTCCGTGGAAGAACGTCATCGACAACGTCATGGCCGGACCGCTGTTTCGCGGCAAGTCGAAGGCAGAAGCCGAGCGCCTCGCCAAGGACTGGCTGGCACGCGTCGGTCTCACGCGCTTCCTCCACCATTATCCCCACCAGCTTTCGGGCGGCATGCGCAAGCGCGTCTCGCTGGCCCAGACCTTCATCAACGAGCCGGAAATCCTGTTGATGGACGAGCCCTTCTCGGCGCTCGACGTGCAGACGCGCACTGTCATGCATGAGGAGCTGCTGAAGCTTTGGGCCGAGCGCAAGGCGTCCGTCGTCTTCGTCACCCACGATCTCGAGGAAGCCGTGGCGCTGGCCGACAAGGTCTATGTGCTGACGGCAGGACCGGCGACGGTCAAGTCGGTCTACAAGATCGATCTCCCGCGTCCGCGCGTCGTCTCGGAGATCCGCTACGAGCAGACCTTCATCGATTACTGCAAGACCATCTGGGAGGATCTCCGCCAGGAGGTCGAAACCAGCTATCGCCGCGCCAGCGAAGCAGCCTGAGGGAGGATCGGATCATGTCAATCACCACACTCGAAACCGGCATCGCGCCGATTTTCCGCGCCGGCACCTCGGATGCCGAGATCGAAGCAGCAGCGCTGAAGCTGATCGCCCGGCGCAAGCAGCTTGTCCTGTTCTGGCAGATCGCCATTCTCGTCATAACGATCGCGCTCTGGGAACTGACGTCGCGCTTCAACATAATCGACCCGTTCTTCTATTCCAGCCCGAGCTCCATTGCCTCACGCCTCTACGAATGGGCGACCGAGGGCACGACCGAAGGTTCGCTCTGGTACAATCTCTGGGTCACCATGGAGGAAGCCCTGATCGGCTTCTTCGCAGGTTCGATCACCGGGGTCCTCGTCGGCGTCGGCCTTGGCCGCAACCGGTTCCTGGCCGACATCTTCTCGGTCTACATCAAGGCGATCAACTCCATCCCGCGCGTCGTGCTGGCGCCGATCTTCATCATGATCATGGGCCTCGGCCTTGCGTCGAAGGTAGCACTCGCCTTCATCATGGTGTTCTTCGTAGTTTTCGCCAACGCCTTCCAGGGCGTGCGTGAAGCCGACCGCAACATGATTGCCAATGCCCGCATCCTCGGCGCCTCCGACTGGCAGGTGACACGGGAAGTGATCGTACCGTCGGCGATGAGCTGGATTTTCGCCAGCCTGCATGTGTCCTTCGGCTTTGCGATCATCGGCGCCATCGTCGGCGAGTTCGTCGGCGCCCGCTACGGCATCGGCCAGCTGATCTCGATTGCGAAGGGTACCTTCGACGCTGCCGGCATGTTCGCCGCCATTATCCTGGTGATGATTGTTACGCTGATTGCAGAGTTCATCATGACGATGGTGGAAAACCGCCTCGCCAAGTGGCGGCCGCAGCAGCATATGGATGCCCAATAGGCATCCGATCACACGACGACAGTCAAAGGCCGGGGCACCTCCCGGCCTTTTCTATGGCAGCACGACGGCCAGCGGCAGGCGGATGGTGACAAGCAGGCCACCCGCCGAAGCCTCGCTGAGTTCGACCGTGCCGCCAGCGCCGTCGACGACCTCGCGCACGATGGCCAGACCGAGACCGCTTCCTTCGGATTCCGTGCCCATCACCCTGTAGAACCTCTCAAACACCGGCCCGCGCTCCACCTCCGCGATGCCTGGACCGTCGTCCTCGACCGTCAGGATCGCCGTCGCACCATCGCGGTGGACGCAAACGGTGACGACGCCGCCCTTGCGACAGCCGTAACGCAACGCATTATCGACGAGGTTGACCAGCATCTCGCGCAGCATCGTGCCGTCGCCCTCGACATGCACGGGCCCTTCGGCCTCCAGTCCCAGATCGATATTGCGGCGCAGCGCCTCCTCCGCCTGGCTTTCCAGCACCTGCCGTGCGGTGGCGGCGAGATCGATGACATCGCTGCGTGGCCGCCGGCTGCCGGGCTCGGCGCGCGACAGCGTCAACAGCTGGCTGGCAAGGCGCGTTACCTGTCGGGTGCTCAAGCGCAACGCCTGCAGCGCCTCGTCGCGCTTTGTCTGATCGCCCTCGCGCGCGGCGACGCTTGCCTGCGTCGAGATCAGCGCCAACGGCGTGCGCAGCTGGTGGGCGGCATTGGAGACAAATCGGCGCTGGGCCGCCATCTGGTTCTGTACCCGCTCCATATGGTCGTTGAGCGCATGGACAAGCGGCTGCAGCTCGCTCTGCACCATATCCGGCGACAGCGGATCGAGCCGGTTGCGGCCGCGTTCCCTGACTGCATCACGCAGCCTGAGCACCGGCGCCAGCCCCCGCTGCAGGCCGATGATCGTCACAAGGCTGGCGATAACCACCAGAGCCAGCTGCTTGGTGAAATCCGAGAGCCAAAGGCGGCGGCGCATGGCGTATTGGCTGTTATGGGTGACGGCCACCGTCACCGAAATGGTCCCGTCTTCGCCGAGACCTACGATCGGGTGGATCAGCGTCATCGCCCGCACCGGATCGCCGCGGAAGACGCCGTCCTCGGCCTGCTGCGGCGCCTTCGGCTGCGGCAGGTCCGGCAGGCCGGCCACAAGTCCACCCCATGCGGTGATGACCTGGTAGAACACCCGGTCGCCGAAACCGGTGTCGAACATCTCGAGTGCCGCCGGCGGAATGTTGGCCTCCACCGTGCCTGAAGCATCGACCCGCATCGCCTCGGCGATCACCCGTGTGGCGGCAAGCAGCGTGTGATCGGTGACGAGATCGGCCGTGGCCTCCGCCGACTTGTAGCTCAGATACAGATTGACGCAGATGACGCCGGCGAGCGTCAGCAGTACCCAGGTCAGCAGCTGGACACGCAGGCTGTCGCGCAATCTTGCGAAGAGTCGGGATGGCCTTGCAAGGAAGCCGATGTCGCCCTCACTCCGCATGGCGCAACATGTAGCCGAGGCCGCGCAGGGTGGCGATCTGGACGCTGCTGCCCTCCAGCTTCTTGCGGACGCGATGCACATATATCTCGATGGCGCTCGGATCGGCCGCGTCGTCGAACCCGAAGACGCTTTCCGACAATCGGTCCTTGCTGACTGTCACGCCGACCCGCATTACCAGATGCTCCAGAACGGAGTGTTCGCGCGGCGTCAGGGCAAGGAGATCGCCCGCCAGCTTGAACTGCCGCGTCCCGCCGTCGAAGAACAGATCTCCGACGACGATCTCGGGTGCTGCCCGGTCGTGGCCGCGGCGAACCAGCGCGCGGATGCGGGCCTCGAGCTCGGGCATCTCGAAGGGTTTGGCGAGGTAGTCGTCGGCGCCGCTATCGAGCCCGGCGACGCGACCGTCGAGGCTGGCATTCGCCGTCAGGATAATGACGGGCACCTTGTTTCCGCCCTGCCGCAGGCGCTTGAGCAGCGTCAACCCATCGAGCTTCGGCAACGAAAGATCGAGAACGACGGCAGCATAGAAGGCAACTTTCAGCGAATGCTCGGCATCCTCGCCATCATGGACGATGTCGACGGCATAATGCGCCTGCCTCAGCGCCTTGCCGAGCCAGGATGCGAGTTCGCGATTGTCTTCGACCAGGAGAATCCTCATCCGGCGACTATAAGACCAAGCCCGCCATATGACGAGAGCCGGTACCGGTTGGCGTCTTTGCCGTCCCCGTTCTAGGACGACACGGCGGGAAGGCTCTCGGCACCGTTGTGGAGCCGGAGCGCCAGTCGCAGCATGAAGGGCAGGGGCGTCCACCATCCCGTGGTGACACCCGCGCGCCGCAGCATGGCTGCAGTCCAGGTATTGCAGCCCGCGATCACGTTGAAATACCCGTTGGCCTCGTAAAACGCGTCGTAGGGACCGTAGGCGAAGCCATCGAGGCGCGAAGGGGCGCCGGCGCTTTCGGCAAAGGTTTGGCGCACTGCGTTTCGCAACTCTGCCATACCGCCGTCATCGAGATTGACCGTCATGGCATAGGCGCTGCCGACCGGAATTTCTCCGGCGAGTTCCACATGCATGACGGAGCGATCGAGGGTCAGGCTTTTAAGGACCGGGACGGTCTTAAGCTGCGACCATGTCGGCGTCTCCGTGTAGAACGCCCGCCCGCCCCATCCGAAGATGACATAGCGGACACCATCGAGATTGAAATCGAGACCCGCGGATGGCAGGAAATCGAACTCCCTGCGAAGTTCGTCATCGACCGGGATGGCGATATCCGTGTGGATCGGGTTGCTGAGGATGAGGATGCGATGGTTTTTGGATGTGCCGGCGAAATCTTGGGCAGGCGAGTGGGGTACGAGAACGCCCGCTATCCCGCAGGCAACGACCAGACCGGCCATGATTGCGACGATCCGCAGAAATTTCAAAAGCAAGCGCATGATCCAGCCCACTCGTCCTGTTAGCGAAACGCTTGTTGCACAGGCGCTTCAGAACCTCCAGCACCCTTGGGAGGAGCGCCGTCACCGCAACGAAAAGCCCCGCTCGTGAAAGCGGGGCTGAGGCGGTTGCGTATAATTTTCGATCAGGTTTCGGGGCAACCGGGGCGGTTGGCGAAGGTGATACGGTCGAGACCCTCTTCCGTCATGCCTTCGACCACTACGCGGCGATCGGTGACGCGAACGATGCGCGGATGACGGTATCCTTCGTCGCGCGCTGCGGCCATGGCATCCCGGGGGCTGCATTCGCCGCGTGGGCCGCGGTCCCGGTCTTGGTCACGGATGACCGGACGTATGCCGTTCGGGCCAACCTGGATGTCGAGGTTCTGGGCGCTTGCAATAGTCGTTGAGCCGACGAGAATGCTGCCGGCGAGGGCCAGGCTAAGGCCGGCGATAGAAAGCATCTTGGACATGTTTGAACTCCCTATTCATATATCGAGCCGATTTCGGCTGAGTATCACAGGGTCTGTAACCCTCTGCCGAGACAAAGGTTCCGGTGCCAGGTCACACTTGTTCACCAATTTGTGATCGCAAGGGAGACTTATTAAATATCGGAAATGGTTTGCGGTCGGGTGGCGGGTTGGCGTTGCCAGATGAGTGCTATTGCTTGGACAGGCGACGCTGTCGTTGACAACAAGGCGCGCTGCTGCACTGTAGACAGAGGATGATTCAAGGAGACGCTCGTGACCTATAAAGCCAATTCCGTCGAGGCGCGCGATGCCGCCTACCACATGCATTCCTATACGAACGCGCGGAAGAACGAGGCGGAAGGGCCACTGGTCATCGAGCGCGGCGAAGGCATCTATGTCTACGACAACGAGGGCAAGAAATACATCGAAGGCATGTCGGGCCTCTGGTGCGTAGGCGTCGGATTCGGCGAAAAACGACTTGTCGAGGCTGCGGCCCGGCAGATGGAGAAGCTGCCTTATTATCACACTTTCACGCAGAAGAGCCACGCACCTTCTGTCGACCTTGCAGAGAAGCTGATCGGCATGGCGCCTGTGCCGATGTCGAAGGCGTACTTCACAAATTCCGGCTCTGAGGCCAACGATACCGTCGTCAAGATGATCCGCTATCGCGCCAATGCGCTGGGCCTTCCCGCCAAGAAGAAGATCATCTCCCGCGTCAAAGGCTATCACGGGGTAACGCTTGCGAGCGCCAGCCTGACGGGACTGCCGAACAACCATCGCTCGTTCGACCTGCCGATGCCGGGTATCCTGCACACGGGGTGCCCGCACTACCGCGTCTTTGCCAAGCCCGGCGAAAGCGAGCTGGCCTTCTCGGCGCGGCTGGCCGCAGAGCTCGAAGAGATCATCATGGCCGAAGGGCCGGAAACGATTGCAGCGTTCATCGGCGAACCGCTGATGGGCGCCGGCGGCGTCATCGTGCCGCCGGAGGGCTACTGGAGCGCCATTCAGGCAGTGCTTGCCAAGCACGATATCCTGCTGATCGCCGACGAGGTGATTTGCGGTTTCGGCCGTACCGGCAACATGTTCGGATCGATCACCTACGATATGCGTCCCGACATCATGACCCTCTCGAAGCAGCTTTCCTCCTCCTACCTGCCGATCTCGGCATTGCTGATCAACGACCGGGTCTACCAGCCGATTGCTGACGAATCCAAAGTCATCGGCACCTTCGGGCATGGCGTGACGGCCGCCGGCCATCCCGTCGCTGCGGCGGTGGCACTGGAGAACCTGGCGATCATCGAGGAGCGCGATCTGGTCGGCAACGTCCGCGATCTCAGCGGCAACTTCCTGTCACGCCTCAAGGGCCTGGCCGAACACCCACTGGCAATCGAAGCCCGTGGCGCCGGCCTGATCGGTGCGCTGGAACTTGCGCCCCGAGAGGGCTTTGCGCCCGGCATGCTGGGGCCGAAGCTGTTTGCCATCCTGCAAAACAACGGACTGATAGCCCGGGCCATCGGCGATTCGCTGGCACTGTGCCCGCCGATGATCACCACACAGAGCCAGATCAACGATATCTTCGACATCTTCGAGCGCTCGATCGAAGAGTTCCAGACGGAACTGTCGACCCACTGATTTAGCCTCCGAATTCTCTCCTTCTGTCGACGATCACCCTGACGGTCGACGCAAGGAAAGCGCGTGCGCGCATAGCAGCCAAGACCAGGATAAAATGATGAAACGCCTACTGATTGCCGAAGGCAGCGAAGACCTGGCTGCCCTCTTCAAGGCGGCACTTCCCGCCCACGAGATCCTCATCGACATGCCGCAACCGGGCGAAGCGCCGATCGACTATCTCGTCGTCGGCCGCCCGAAGGCGGCCCTGATGGCCGCATTGCCGGAGGTGAAGCTCATCCTTAGCCTCAATGCAGGCATCGAGCACCTGTTGCGTTCCGGCGAAATCGCCGCGGAGACGCCGATCGTGCGCATGGTGGACGATGGGCTGGCGGAAGGGATGACGGAATGGGTGCTGGCGGAGGCCCTGTCCTGGCACCGCAACATCCGCCTCTACGAACGGTTCCAACGCGAATTGCGCTGGCAGCCGCAGGCCGAAAAACTGGCCCATGAGCGTGTCGTGACCATCCTTGGCGCCGGAGCACTGGGAACACCGGTTGCAAGACATTTCGTCGCTTTCGGCTTTAACACGCGCGTCTGGAGCCGCAGCGGACGCACTGTCGAGGGTGCGCAATCCTTTGCCGGGAGGGATAGCCTGGTGGCTGCCGTCACCGGCGCCGATATTCTCGTCAACCTTTTGCCCCTGACGTCAGAGACGGAAAACATCGTCGGTGCCGAGCTGTTCAACGCCCAGGCCAAAGGTGGCTTTTTCATCAACGGCGCCCGCGGCGGCCATGTCGTCGATACCGACCTGATTGCTGCTGTCGACAGCGGCCAGCTCAGCGGCGCCGTCCTGGACGTCTTCCGCATCGAGCCGTTGCCGGAGAGCGATCCGTTCTGGCAACATCCCGATATCCGGGTCAGCCCGCATGTGGCAGCGCCCACCCATCCGCGCATCGCCGTGCTGGAAATAGCCCGCAACGTCATGCGTTTCGAGCGCGGCGAGGCCATTCCGCATCTCGTCGACAAGACGCGCGGCTACTGACGCGCGTCAACCTGGGTCGGACAATCGCTCCGGACTGGAGCGCTGCAGCATAGCCATCCCGTTTATGTGAATGCGTGAGCAATATATTCCAAGTCACTGCCAGCGATGCCAATCCATACCTCGTATCGCGAGGTGGGTTGGCATAATTTTGCGGCATATTTCAGTATTTCCCGGGGGTTTTCATGTTTCGGTCCTTGATCTTCGGCGCGGCCTTGGCCGCTGCTCTTTCCGGCGCGGCGATGGCCGAAACGCCGGACAAGATCCTCAACGCATCCTACGATGTTTCGCGCGAGCTCTTCGTCGCGGTCAACAAGGCGTTTGTCGCCAAATACAAGGCCGATACCGGCCGGGACATCACCATCAAGCAGTCCCATGCCGGATCCTCCGCACAGGCGCGTGCCGTGATCGAGGGGCTGGATGCCGACGTCGTGACGTTCAACCAGGTGACCGATATCGACCATCTCGCCGAAAAGGGCGCTGTATCAGCCGATTGGAAGCAGCAGTTTCCGAATGGCGCCTCGCCCTTCTACTCCTTCCCGTCGTTCCTGGTGCGGGCCAGCAACCCGAAGAACATCAAGAACTGGGACGATCTGGTGCGTGACGACGTCAAGGTCGTCTTTCCCAATCCGAAGACATCGGGCAATGCGCGCTATACCTATCTAGCGGCCGTCGCCTTCGCCAAGCAGGCCTATGGCAACGACGATGCCAAGGTCGCTGCCTTCACCAAGAAGCTGTTCAGCAACGTACCGGTCTTCGACACTGGCGGCCGCGCCGCAACCACGACCTTCGTCGAACGGGACATCGGCGACGTGCTGGTGACTTTCGAGGCGGAGACGCGCGGCATCGCCAAACAGTTCGGAGCCGACAAGGTTGCCGTAGTCACGCCGGCGGTCAGCCTGCTGGCAGAATTCCCGGTCGCCATCGTCAACAAAGTTGTCGACAAGCGCGGCTCCCGCGAGGTGGCCAAAACCTATCTCGACTTCCTCTACACAGCCGATGGCCAGCGGATCCTGGCGCAAAACGGTAACCGCGTGAACGATCCCGCCGTCAGCGCAGAGTTCAAGGCCGATTTCCCGGAGGTCAAGTTGTTGAAGGTCGAAGACGTCTTCGGCTCATGGGAAAAGGTTCAGAAAGAACATTTCGCCGATGGCGGCCTGCTTGACCAGTCCTTCGGCAAACACTGAAACACCTCCAGAACGAACAAACCCGCCGGGCAACCGGCGGGTTTCTCATGACTGTTGGTAGCAGCCACTCATGGAATGATCTGCACCACCTTCCGGCTCGAGGGCTCGACGATGACCCTCTGGTTGTTGACGATCGCATAGGCGTAGTTGGCATTGTCCGGCACCGGCACCAGGATCACATGCGACGAGAGCGCCTGCCCAACGACCACGGGCTCCTCCACAAGCGCTGTCGACACCGGGTTAGGCTGCCCCTCGACAAACGAGACCACGGCACCCGGAGGCGCAGCCATCGTCTCGACACCAGCCGCACCCGCGCCGGATGCACTCGCTGCGTAGCCGATAACGGTAAAAGTTGTAAGCGCAAGAGCGCCTGAGACTATCAGGGCCTTAACCATCGTATGCTCTCCAAAATGGAATTGTCATAACGAAAACGGTTGTGGAGCCCTGTACGTTCCACCCGGGAGGCGCAGGAGTCATCACGCTTTGCGATGCGTGTTATAGGAGGTGAAGGGGTGGGGCGATGACAAATTCCCGCGAATCCCGGCCGTAACTCACGCTCCCAACAAACGTCCAGCGACCTCGGTTGCGTCGATGGGCCAATAAATGGCGGGACGCGGGCGGAATACACGAGGATCGCCATCTTCTGGACGACACAATAGGAGAGTTTGGCGCCAGCGCTGAGGAACTGAACTTTCCCCTTCTAATGCACCTATCAATGCCCCTGCTATCGCGGCGTTTGTATCTGTGTCACCTCCCTGCGAAATTGTATCAACGAGACACTCCTCCAGCGAACTTGCATGCAGCAACTGAAAAACGGCATTCTGAAATGCAATCAACACCCACCCTTGTTGCGTGATGAAATCTCTGGGCCGCTCGGTCTTCGCGTCAACGAGCGCCTTCCGTACCATGAAATCCACATCGAGTTCTTCAGCCCAAATTAGGATGTTCTTATATATTTCTTGTGGATCGGAGCCGTACGCAATCGCGTGCGACAACGCGCGCGTAAATAGGTTATTTATCTGCCGGCAAATCGGGTTCGGATGCGTGATGATTGCGTCTTGCTCGGCAAATTTCCCAACTAATTCGGCTGAGAAGCGGGAGCCAAATATTCCGAGTGGTGATACCCGCATCAAGGCCCCGTTGGCCTGACTCGCGTGATCGGGATCATAATTGATTCCCCGATAGACGGTGTTCCCGAAGTCAAACGGCTTTGAGGCAAACCACGTTTCGTAAGCCGTCCTCGCACTGTCTTGTATGTATTTCCCCTCAGAGATGATCGATCTTGCCAAAGCTAAGGCCATCTCGGAGTCATCCGTGGGCTGGCCCGCAATCGTGCACCAAGTTCCACCGTCATGCATTTCGCGAACACCGTTGGGGTAATCGCGGCGTATCTTTTCAGGTTTTTGGAACTCGACCAAGGACCCGAGGGCATCGCCGCAAAGCTGGCCAAGGATGCAGCCCGACGCCCGTGATCGCATTCCCTCGTTTACAGGTCCGTTCATTCGCTGAGCACTCCCGTTCCCACCAACCGGCTATCGTTAGCAGCACGACCCGGTAGAGGGAAGTCGGCACTTTTAGGTCTGCATTGCATCCCGCCAATCAACCAATCAGCAAGCAAAAAGCATCGATCTCTCTTATGATGTAGCAAAATATCCGACACTGACGCGCCACCAACTTCACTTAACCCGCATATGGTTCCTCTTGGCGAGCTGTGTCGTTACCGCCTCAATCTCGGCTGATACCCGTGTCTCATCCCAGCCGCGCATGACGGCTACGTCAGCTGCGATCCGTTGCAGGTCGTTGAGCGTCAGCGATCCGGTGATGGCGAGCGTGGTGCGGCGCATGACGATGTCTGAGAGGTGCTCTACGCCCTCGTTCTGGAGGATGTAGTCGATTTCCGCGAGGCTGTGATCCGTTGAATCCGGCAAGCGGTCGCGGTCCGTCCACTTGCCGCGGTGGCGGGCGATCTCCCTGGCCTTGGTGCCGTAGCGCGTCAGGAGCTGGTCGAGGCGGGGGATGTCGAGGCCGGTCTCGGCGCTTTCCCGCTTCAACCATTCGGCACGAGCCGTGGCGGTGGTCGGAAAGTCCTTGCCGCCGCCTATCGGCATGGCGCGCGTCGTGGTCTTGCGGCTGGCGCCCATGCGCTTGAGGATGGTGTCGGTCACCTCTTCGGCAAAGCCGCGAAAGGTCGTCCATTTGCCGCCTATCAGCGAGATGATCGGGAAGGGGCGGCCCGTATCGGGTTCGGCGACAGGTGCGGAATGGTCGCGGCTGATCAGACCGGGGATGGATGCGTTCGAGGCCGGCAGCGGGCGGATGCCGCTATAGGCGTAGACGATCTGGCTGTGATCGAAGGTCATGCCCGGCAGCAGGCCCCGGAGGCTGTTTATCATATAGTCGATTTCCTGCGGATCGGAGACGACGCTGTCCGGGTTGTCTGCCGGGATATCGGTCGAGCCGACCAGCGCAAGTCCGAGATAGTCGTAGACGAGGCAGATGCGCCCGTCATCGGCCTCGAAATAGATCATCCGGCCGTTCAGCGCCTTCAGCAATTCGTCGTGCTTCAACAGGATATGCGAGCCCTTGGTGCCGCCGATCATCTTCGACGGCGCGCCGAGGGCGGCGTTGACATGGTCGATCCACGGCCCGGCGGCATTGACGACGAGCTTCGGCCGAACGGAAAAGGCTGGGCCGTTCTCCGGCTGGAAGGTCAAAACACCGTCTTTGGCGGATGTCAGCGTCGTGTAGTTCGCCATGGCGGAACGCGGATTGGCCTCGAGGCCATCGGTCACCAGCTCCAGCACCAGCCGTTCCGGGTGGCTGATCTTGGCGTCGTAGTAAGTGCCGGTGGCGACGATTGACTTGGTCATAGCCGGGATGTCGCGCAGGGCCTGCTTTCGGCCGATGAGCTTGTGGCGCGGCATGACCCGGTCGCGCGAGCCGTAGTAGTCGTAGATGGAAAGGCCGATCTTGATGAGGATCGCGCCTCGGCTGCGGGGTGCGCTGGTTGAGCCGAACAGGGTACGCAATGCGGCGAAGATGCCCTTGGTCCAGGAGAAGATCGGAATGATCGTCGGCAGCGCGGTGACGCAATGGGGAGCGTTCTTCAAAAGCAGATTGCGCTCGAGAGTCGATTGCGCCACCAGGCCGAATTCGCCGGTTTCGAGATATTTGAGCCCGCCATGGATGAGCCTGGAGGGTGCTGCGCTGGTGCCTGCGCCGAAATCTGTCTTTTCGACGATCAGGCAGCTGATACCCTGGGCGCAGAGATCGCGGAAGAGACCGGCGCCGTTGATGCCGGCCCCAAGGATGACGACATCGACACTACCATCGGCGGTCATCGTCGCAAGGCGGCTGGCGAAGTCGACCGATGCTGTTTCCGGGGGAGTCATGATGCCATCCTTACGATTTTAAGCCGTACACCGGCCTGTTCAAGCTTTTGCGCTGTTGCATCGGCGATGCCGTCGGTAACCAGCACGGCGTCGAAGACCGTCAGCTCGTCAAACACGTGCAGGGCCATCCTGTCGAATTTGCCATGGTCGACGAGCAGCAGCCTACGGCGGGAAGCTGCCATCATCGCCTGCTTGACCCGCACGACCTGCTGGTCCTGGATGAACCCGGTGGTGCCGGTGATAGCCGAGGTGGAGCAAATCAGGATGTCGGCGCGCAGCCGCGAGATCGCATTCTCGGTGACGAGACCTATGAAGGCGTTGTAGGTGCGGTGATACTGGCCGCCGAGGGAGATGAAATCCATGTCCTCGACATGGATCAGCATCTCGGCGGTCGACACGCTGTTGGTGATGACCGTCAACGGCTTGATCTCGGCCAGCAGCGGCGCCACGGCGCTGGCCGTGGTGGAATCGTCGAGCATCACCACCTGTCCGGCCTCGACATAGTCCAGCGCGGCGCGGGCCAGTGCATCCTTCTCGGCACGCCCGACCGTCATGCGGTAGCGGAACGTGCTCTCATAGATGCCGGAGGGCTGCACGGTGACAGCCCCATGCAGCTTTCGCAGCACGCCCTGCTGGGCCAGCTGCTCGATATGGCGGTGAATGGTCATCCGCGACACGCCGAAATGCGTCACGAGATCATCGATGCGGACCTGCCCGCACTTGATGACATAGTTTGCAATTTCCTCGCGCCGCTCGTCGGCCTTGATCACGCGACGGTCTCCGTCGGCATGCCCAGCCGCTCGATAGCCGGCCATTCCGATTTCAGGGCTTCGGCAAGGCGTGAGTAAAGGGCAAAGCGCTCGTTGAACACGGCGCTGCGGGCGGCATCCGGCTGATAGGTCCGGCTGGTGGCGCCGACGGTCAGATGCGGTTGCTGCGGCGAGGCGTAGACGCCGATGGCCGTGCCGGCACAGAGCGCGGCGCCGAAGGCCGCCGGCTCGTCCGTCGAGGTGACGGTCACCGGCAGGTTCAGGATATCGGCAAACATCTGGGCGAACGCCGGGTTGCGGGAGGCGCCTCCAGTCAGCCGCACCTGGCCGAAGGGGAAGCCGTCGCGGAGGGCATCCACGTGAGTACGGTGATTGAAGGCGATCCCTTCCAGCACCGCCTTCAGCATGTCGCCCCGGTCGTGCCAGCCGTGCAGGCCGAGGAAGCTGCCGCTGGCAAGATTGCCGTAGGGCGAACCGAACAGGTAGGGGTGGAAGAGGATCGTCGAGGGCCGCTGCAGCGCCGCGTCGATCTCGGTTGCCAGCAGCGCATGAATTGAGCCACCCTCAGCGGCTGCGGCGTCCTGCTCCTTCCGGCAGAAGGTGTCGAGAAACCAGTCGTAGTTGGCCGTCGAGGCCGGAGAAATCGACATGGCATTCCATTGGCCGGGCGCAATGGCGTTGCGGCAGAACCAGCGGGGATCGGTGAGCGGCGCTGGCGAGACGACCTCGTTGATCGAATAGGTGCCGGCAACGATGCTGATCACGCCTTCGACATGGCCGCCGATGCCGAGCGCCGAAGCAGTGACATCGTGCAGGCCACAGGCAACGGGTGTGCCCTCGACGAGCCCGGTAAGAGCTGCGGCCCCGGCCGTGACATGGCCGACGATATCACTGGAATCTGCGATGGGCGGCAGGGCACTTTCCACCTGCTCCAGCCCGTAGATGCGCAAGGCCTCGGTCGAATAGGCTTGCGTCCTGACATCGGTGAAGGATGTGCTTGCTTCGGTCCGGTCCGTGCCGATCGTGCCGGAGAGGCAGAAGCGCAGCCAGTCCTTGCAAGCGAGGACGTAACCGATGCGGCCGAACCGCTCAGGATCGTTTTCCTTCAACCAGGCAAGCAGGGCCGATGGCGCGGATGCATGCGGCACCTGGCCGGTCAGGGTCAGCGCTTCGTCGAACAGCGAGCCTTCCGACCAGAGGTCGACAATCCCTCCAGCGCGGCTATCGAGCGAAAGGATGCCGGGGCCGAGCGGCTGGCGGTCGTGGTCGAGCAGATATATCCCGTCGCCGTGGGCAGTCGCGGCAACGGCCTTGATGTCGCCGGACGGCCGGCCGGAAAGGGCTATCGCCTCCGATATCGCCTCTGCTGTCGCCTGCCAAAGGCCTGCCATATCGCGCTCGACAAAGCGCGCGCGGGGTATCGACTGCGGCACCCGGCGTCGCGCCACCGAAAGCTGCGTTCCGTCGATATCGAAGATGACTGCCTTGGTGACAGTCAGGCCGTTGTCGATCCCTAGCAAGCTGGGCATGGTTTTCGCTCCCTTTTACGACCGGGTGCGGGAGCGTCAAGACGAGCGCTCGTACCACAGCTGCAACATCACTGGATCATATAAAAATGGTAAGTTCACGTCAAGTGATGTTACATTTAGCGAAGGTCGAAAAGGTGCATGAGCCGCCTCGTTCCAGCGAAGTGAGTGAAAGCTATCGGGCCTGGGGATCGTATCGCTTCAGCGCGGATGCATGGCTTGAGCCGCGCGTCGGAGCCACCACGACATTGATGCCCTTATCGCGCATGCGGGCGATATGGACCGGCGGCGTACCGTCGTCGACGATAACGATGTCGAAATCGGTAAGCGGCGAGAACACGTGCAGGGCACGCCGGTCGAATTTGGTATTGTCGGCGAGAAGGATGCGGGTGGAGGCGGAATCGAACATCGCCCGCTTGGTATCGACCATCTCGAGAAACTGGTGAAAGACGATATCGTCGGTGATGGCAGACATCGACATGAACAGCGTGTCGGCCCGCAGTTGCGAAATCTCATGGGTCGTCATGCGGCCCATGAAGGCATTGCACCAGTTGTAGTACTGGCCGCCGAGACCGAGCAACGTCAGGTCGCGGATACCCTTGAGATCGTTCATCAACGTCAGCGAGTTGGTGATGACGGTAAGCGGCACGGCAGAGGGCAGGAATTGCGCCATCTGCAGCACAGTCGTGGAATCGTCGAAGAAGATCGCCTGTCCTGGCTCGACGAAGCGCATGGCGGCTAGCGCCAGCGCACGCTTTTCGACCGACTGGCGACTGGAGCGGTAGACGTCGCTGGATTCGATCAGGCTTGTCGGCGCCGCCGAGGCGATGCCCCGCGTCTTGCGCAGGATACCACGGCTGACGAGTTCGTCGAGATCGCGGTGGGCGGTCATCAGGCTGATGCCAAAGCGCTCGGCCAGATCCTCGATGCGTACCGAGCCTTCGGCCATGACGGTCTCAGTCATCTGCTGGCGGCGGGCCAGCTGGCGCGCCAGCCGCGTGTCGCTCGGAACCTGCTCCTGCATCAGCGGATTTTCTGGCGTTTCGTCGGTATCGTCGTGGTCAGCCATGGTCACCGGCCCAGGCCTGTCATGCCGTCGGATGCGGCTACGGGCAACGTCGCAGAGGCAGCACGTACAGCACCCGTCGTCTTCAGCAAATGCGAGGACATTGTCATCACGTTCGGGCCGGCATGCTCGAGTTCAATTGGGCGGTTGTCCCGCCCGGCCCACTATCTATGGCGCGAACAGGACGCCGTCACAAACGGTAATGCGTCGCGACCCGACATGCCAACGGTCTAGGGTGTGGACAAGTCAACCTATTCGCGGGCTTTGGTCATGAAGAGGAGGCGGCCCGAAGGCCGCCCCCGAAGTCGGATTACTCGGACAGGGTGAAGGGTGCCGTGTACTTGGCGATGTTGTCCTTGTTGATGATCAGGCAATCGAAGAGCTGCTTCTCGGTTTCGACACCGGTCTTGCCCGTCTTCAGGAACGAATCTGCCTGGTCGACAGCCTTTGCCGAGAACACGGCGACAGGCTGCAGAACGGTGTACTGCAGTTCTCCGGCCTTGATGGCAGCCACAGCATCCGGCGAACCGTCGAAGCCGCCGACCTTGATGCCCTTGAGCTTGCCGGCTTCCTTCAGCGCAGCGATCGCGCCGAGAGCCATTTCGTCGTTGCCGCTGATGACGCCGGTGATGTCCGGATGGGCCTGCAGAAGGTTCTGCATCTTGTCGTGACCCTGGGTACGATCCCAGTTGCCAACGTCGGAACCGACCTTTTCGAGATCGGGATACTGCGTCAGCACCGTTTCATAGCCGTTGGAACGGGTCGCGGCGTTGTTGTCGGAAGGCGCGCCGAGAAGTTCGACGTATTTGCCCTTGTCGCCAACGGCCTTGATCCATTCCTGCGCACCGAGGGCAGCGCCCTGGGCGTTGTTCGACACGAGCTGTGCCTTGGCAAGACCGGCCTGGTTGATTTCAGCATTGACCAGGAACACCGGAATGTTGGCGGCAACGGCCTTCTTGACGGCACCGACGGAACCGCTGGCATTGGCCGGATCGAGAATGATCGCGACCGACTTGTTGGTGATCGCGGTATCGATCAGGTTGCTCTCGGTGTTGGTGTCACCCTTGTGGGCGCCGACATTCGAGGTGTAGCCGAGCTTCTTGGCTTCAGCCGCAGCAACGTTGCCTTCGGTCAGCCAGTAGGGGTTGGCCGGGTCGTTGACGATGATCGAGATCAGGCCGTCGGCGAATGCCGAAGTAGACGATGCGGCCATAAGCGGTCCGGTGAGAACGACAGCCGACAGCATGAGAAGTCTTGTCTTGTTTAACATGGAAACTTTCCTCCTTGGTTGATGGTAGTGCCGGTTACCCGGAATTCTTCTCGGCTGCGGAACAAGCCTTCACGCTTTACCTCCCAGTTGCGGAGAAGTGGTCTGGCCGCCCGTCGAGACGGGTTTCTTGGCGCGGCGGCTATACTGGATGGCATTGAGCAACACCGCGAGCACGATGACCGCGCCGGTGAAAACCGTCTGCCAGTAGGACGAGATGCCGATGATCACCAGACCGTCGGACAGGAAGCCGATGACGAAGGCGCCGAGCAGCGTGCCACGGATATTACCGCGTCCGCCGGTGAGCGCCGCGCCGCCGATGACGACGGCAGCAATCGCAGTCAATTCGTAGGATGTCCCGGCCGTCGGCCCGGCCGACGTCAGCTGCGAGGACAGGATCAGGCCGGCAATCGAGGCGCATACGCCGGAAAGCACGTAGACCAGGATCTGCACACGCTTGACCGGAACGCCGGAGAGTTCGGCTGCCCGCTCGTTGCCGCCGGAAGCATAAAGCCAGCGACCGAAGGCGGAGCGATTGAGCATGACACTGACGAGGAACGCGATAACGACAAGCACGACGACGCCGAGTGGCACGCCGGCCAACCGGTTGAAGCCGAGCCAATCGAAGCCGGTGTTGCCGAGTTCGGGCTTGCCGCCGAGGTTGTTGTAGGTGAGGCCGTTGGTCATCAGCAACGCCACGCCGCGCACCATGTACATGACACCGAGCGTCGCGACGAAGGCTGGAACCTTGAAGCGGGCAATCAACACGCCGTTGACCAGCCCGACGAGCGCGCCGAGGCAGCAGGCCAGCACGGCGACGACCCAGACCGGGGGAAACAGGATGACGCCGAACACCTTCAGCGTGATGCCCTGCATCATGAAGCCGGCGATGCAACCGGACAGGCCGAGCGTCGACCCGACCGAAAGATCGATGCCGCCGTTCAGGATGACCAGCAGCATGCCGACCGCGAGAATGCCGAAGATGGCGACGTGCGAGGCCATCGTCAGGAAGTTGGCGGTCGAGAAGTAATAGGGCGAAAGCATCGAGAAGACGACGATGATGAGGATCAACGCGAAGAAGGCGCGCCCCTCGAGCAGCAGGCGGCCAAGGTCGAAGCCGCCGCTGAAGAGGCCTGGCTTGGTGGTTGCGCGGGATGGACCAGCTTCGCTCATGGTCATGGCTCCGTTCTTCTTCGTCATTGTTCGATCACCGCTTCGCCAGAGGCGGCCATGATCTGCTCTTTTGTTGCGTCGGACCCGAACTGCGCCGAGATCCTGCCCTTGCTCATCACGATGATGCGGTGGGCGATGCTCAGGCATTCCGAGACTTCCGAGGTCGAAAACACCACTGCAAGACCCTGCGCTGCCCGTTCGGCGAGCAACTTGAAGACCTCGGCCTTGGCGCCGATGTCGATGCCTCGGCTGGGCTCGTCGAGGAGGATGACGCGGGGATGGGTGGCGAGAATTTTGCCGATGACGACCTTCTGCTGGTTGCCGCCGGACAACGAGCCGATCGGCGCGCCGCCGCCTGCCGTCTTGATGTGGACATTGCGGATGGAATCGTCGATCAGCGTCTTTTCGCGGCTGTGCGACAGCAGCATGCCCTTGACGAAAGTGCCGATGCTGGCGAGCGACAGGTTGGTACCGACCGACATCGTCTGGACGAGACCGTCCCGCTGGCGATCTTCGGGAACGAGCGCCAACCCGCGACCGATGCGATCTGCGATGCTGAGCTTCGACACGTCTTGGCCTTCGAGCATCACCTTACCGCCGGTTGACGGGACGCGACCTGCAACGCATTCGAGCAACTCGGTACGACCGGCGCCCATCAGGCCGTAGATGCAGACGATCTCGCCGGCACGCACGTCCAGCGACAGGTTGTCGACCACGGAATAGCCGGTACCCGAGGCATCAGCGACGCTAACGCCGCTGACCGAAAGCGCGACATCGCCAAACTCGTAGCCCGATGGCGGCGAACCGAGATCGAAGTTTTCGCCGACCATGTTGCGGACGATCCATTCGAGGTCGATGTCCTTGACGTCAGCCTTGGCCGTCATCGCTCCATCGCGCAGCACCACGGCATAGTCGGTAATCTGCAGCGCTTCCTCGAGATGATGGGAAATGTAGACGATGGATACGCCACGGCTGGTAAGATCGCGGATGACCTTGAACAGCACTTCGACCTCGGTTGCGCTCAGCGCCGATGTCGGCTCGTCCATGATCAGGATGCGGGAATCGACGGAAAGGGCACGGGCGATCTCGACGATCTGCTGTTGCCCGAGCCTGAGCTCCTCGACGCGGGTCATCGGATCGATATCCTCGTTGAGATCCGCCATCAGCGCCTTGACCTGGCGGGCTTCCTCGGCGAAATCGACACCCATCGGGCCTCTGATCTCGCGACCCATGAAGATATTGTCGCGGATGCTCAGATTGGGCGCCAGGCTGAGTTCCTGGTGGATGATGGAGATGCCACGGTCGCGGGCATCGGTCGAGGAATTGAACACCACGCGTTCGCCATCGAGCACGATATCGCCGGAGGTCGGCGTCACGACGCCTGACAGGATCTTCATCAGCGTCGACTTGCCGGCGCCGTTTTCGCCGAACAGCGTCGTCACCTTGCCGCGACGAATATCGAAGTTTACACCCTTGAGGGCATGAACGTTACCATAGGACTTGGCGACGTTATGCGCCGAAAGAACGATGTCTCCGTTCTGCGGTGCGGGCTTGAGTGCGGCGCTCATTGGACATCCAGCTTGGCCGGCGTGACAAGCCAGCTATTAGGGTTGATGAGCTGGAAGACGCCGACGACCGACACGGTTTTGCCGGTAAGATTTGCTGCGTCGATCTTGGAAAGCACCTGCGCCTTCATTTCCTTGTTCAGCGCCGAGCCGGCATTCTGGTACTCGATCTGGTTGGTAAACTGGTCGAAGGTCACGGTACCAGTGGAATCGCGCAGGTCGGTGCCGTTGATCGCCGGGCCAGTCTGGACACGGATCGTCACCGTGCTCGGAACACCGGGAACCGCAACCGTATAGATGCCGGATTTGGCAGCACCGACGACGCCGGTGAATTTGACTGAAATCTCCGGCCCTACGCCACCGGGCACGCCATACTGCTTGGCCGCCGCGTCCTTGTTCGCTGCAATTGCGGTCGCCAGGGTGTCAGCGCTGACTGCCCGCTTCTCGATCGCCGCCTGGATCTTCGGAAACTCGGTCGAACCGAATGTCTCGGGCGAGAACGCATTGGGCTGCGCGCCCGCCTCGGAGCCGATCTTCACAACCTTGGTATCGAACGCCATGGCAGCGACCAGCACGACAATGGCGACGGAACCGATGATCAGGCCGAGGCGGGGCTTGGGAGGATTGGGTATCGAGGTACCGACCAGATTGCTCATGGTGTGACCACCTTTGACTTGACGATGCGGGAAGGGGAGAGGCTGCCGCGCCAGAGCGCACTGCCAATGGCGACAGGGACAGCGAAACGATGAAGACGAACGGGGTGAGGCGCTGAAACTTGCATGGTCGCCCCTCCTCCAAGCGGCGGATTGCGTCAGGCTCCGAATGGACAGCCCTCTGCATTATGAATGTCACTTGAAGCGGAGTTTCCTCAACCCGCCGGTTCCGGCTGTGGTATAATTATGTTATCAGCCACTTTCAATATGTGATATACCCTGGATGTTGTCAATTACCTCGGAGCTGTTTCAGAGCACAAAAAACAAAGCCCGAGGCCGATAGAGCAACATGAAAGCATGAAGTGAAGACCGCGGATAGAGCGGACCTAAACCGCATTGTCCAATACCTGAGTCTATTCGGTATGCAAAAACCGTCAACTCGCGGCCATATCTAGCTTAAAATGCTCAATATTGCGGCAGTTTTCGGCAAATTCGGGTTAGTGCGGCCTGTTTAAGTCTGCAGACCGCCTCTTGAGGTCACGGAGACCTGCAAGGGCAATACCTCTCCCACTCCATCCGAAATTCCCCCAAATACGACATGTGATAATGTTGACTTATGTTATAAAAACGTGCAAAAAATTACATTGACCGACAATAATTTCAGTTGAATCCAGAGGCTTCGGAAAGCACATGGCGCGATTTGCCGACAAGCGCGACAATGAAGACAGCCTCGCCGTGCGCGCGGCCTGGCTTCATTACGCTGCCGGCCTGACGCAATCCGAAGTCGCCAACCGCCTCGGCATCACCAGTGTTAAAGCACATCGGCTGATCGCGCGCGCAAACCAGAACGGTGCCGTGAAGGTGACGATCGAAGGCGACATCGCCGAATGCGTGACACTCGAGCGCCGGTTGGAGAGCGACTACGGCCTCACCTACGCGGAAGTGGTTCCTGATCTCCATGAACAGGGGTTGCCTCTCAAGGCACTCGGCATGGCCGGGGCCGGCTTTCTGCAGCGCGAGATCGAGAACTTCCACGGCGGCGTGATAGGCATCGGCCATGGCCGGACGCTGGCGGCGGCCGTGAAGGAAATGGCCCGCCTCGATGCCGGCCGGGTACGGTTCGTATCGTTGCTCGGCGGGGTGACACGAAACTATGCGGCAAACCCGCATGATGTGATGCATCGCCTGACCGAGAAGACGGGGGCAGCTGCCTACGTCATGCCGATCCCGCTGTTTGCCAACACCATGGAGGATCGCGAGGTTCTCCTGTCGCAACGCGGCGTGCGCGAGATTTTCGAACTTGCGGCAGGCGCCGATCCGATGGTCGTCGGCATCGGCACCGTCGAGCCGGACGCGCAGCTGGTGGCGTCGCATATGATCGAGGCGGCGGAGATCGCTGAAGTCCGCGAACTCGGCGGCGTCGGCGAGGTGCTCGGGCATTTCTTCGACAAGACTGGCAAGGCGTTGGAGACATCGCTGTCGGCGCGAACATTGTCGCCGGGTCTTGATGCCATGAAGGGCCGGCGTATCGTCGCGATTGCCGGCGGCAAGAACAAGGTCGGGGCGATCGCGGCGGTGATGAAAAGCGGATTGCTGAGCGGACTGATCACTGACGAACGCACGGCGCAAGCACTGCTGCGAGATAACCTGGCCTGAGGGGACGGGTGAGGGGGAGAGTTCTATGGATAACAGCATGATATCGAGCAGTACCGAAACGGGAACCAGATTCCATGGCTGATGCCGGACAGGACATCCTCGTCGGCATCGATGCCGGCACCTCGGTGATCAAGGCCGTGGCGTTCGATCTTGCCGGACGGCAGATTGCCTCGGCATCGGTCGCAAACCGCTATAATTCGGGACAGGACGGTTCGGCGACGCAACCGCTTGCCCGGACCTGGGACGAATGTGCCGCCGCACTCCGGGGACTTGGCGAAAAGGTGCCGGAGCTTGCCGCGCGGACTGCTGCAGTCGCCGTAACGGCACAGGGGGATGGCACCTGGCTGGTGGGCGCTGACGATGCCCCGGTCGGAGACGCCTGGATCTGGCTCGACGCGCGCGCCGCGCCGACGGTCAGAAAGCTGGTCGGCGCATCCGGAGAGCGGACGCGCTTCGAGACCACCGGAACCGGCCTCAACACCTGCCAGCAGGGCGCACAGATGGCTCACATGTCTGCCACTGCGCCGGAGCTGCTCGACCGCGCCGAAGTGGCTCTGCATTGCAAGGACTGGCTCTATCTCAATCTCACCGGCGTTCGTGCCACGGACCCATCCGAAGCTTGCTGGACCTTCGGCGATTTTCGAAGCCGCTCCTACGATGACGGGGTAATCGCGGCGCTGGGGCTTTCATCGCGACGGCATCTGCTGCCGGAAATCATCGACGGGACCGAGGTGACGCATCCGCTGACGGTAGCAGCCGCCGCCGCAACCGGCCTTAGGCAGGGCACGCCCGTCAGTCTCGGCTATGTCGACATGGTGATGACCGGCATGGGTGCAGGCGTCTGGACCGGCGACCTCTATGCCGCCTGCACGGTCATCGGCTCGACCGGCGTCCACATGCGCCCGGTCAAAACAGCCGATGCGCAACTGAATGCCGAAGGAACGGGCTATATCATGGCGCTGCCGGTGCCGGGCATGGTGACGCAGATGCAGACCAACATGGCAGCGACGCTCAACCTTGACTGGATCCTGCACGTGGCCGCCGACCTGATCGGCGAGGGCGGCACTGCACCTTCCCACGCAGAGATGGTCGCCCGCATCGACAACTGGATGGCGGCGAGCCGGCCGGGAGCCGTTCTCTATCACCCCTACATTTCCGAAGCCGGGGAAAGAGGCCCGTTCGTCAACGCTAGCGCACGCGCCGGTTTCATCGGGCTGAATGCCGGACATCGTTATCCCGATCTCCTGCGCAGCGTTATCGAGGGTCTCGGCATGGCAGCGCGCGATTGCTACGTGGCGATGGGTGCACTGCCGCGCGAGTTGCGGCTGACGGGCGGTGCTGCCCGTTCCAAGGCACTGGGCGGCGTGCTTGCTGCCGCTACCGGCGCTAGTGTCCGCGTCTCGGCGCGCGAGGAGGCCGGGGCTGCCGGTGCGGCGATGATGGCGGCGGTGGCCGTCGGCGTCTACCCTGACATGAACGCCTGCATCGCCGAATGGGTCACGCCCTTGCTCGGTGCGGGTACAGCACCGGACCCGTCGCTGGTGCCGGTCTACGACCGGACGTTTCCAGCCTATAGGCAGGCGCGCGAGGCACTCGAGCCCATATGGGACATGCTCGCGGCCCAGCAGGCGCCGGCTGCATGATCCCCTTCAGACTGACCCCGATCGACAATCACATCCGGCAGAACCGGAAAAAGACACTGGCACATGCCGCAGGAGAATGCAGATGAGCGATATTCAAACGGTAGACATGTTCATCATCGGTGGCGGCATCAATGGCGCCGGCATCGCGCGCGATGCTGCGGGCCGTGGGCTGTCGGTGATCCTCTGCGAAAAAGATGACCTTGCGCAAGGCACGTCGTCGCGCTCCGGCAAGCTGGTGCATGGTGGGTTGCGCTACCTCGAGTATTACGAATTCCGTCTGGTCCGCGAAGCCCTGATCGAGCGCGAAGTGCTGCTGAATTCAGCGAGCCACATCATCTGGCCGATGCGCTTCGTGCTGCCGCACAGTCCCAATGATCGGCCCGCCTGGCTGGTGCGCCTAGGCCTGTTTCTCTACGACCATCTCGGCGGCCGTAAAAAACTGCCGGCAACCCGCACGCTCGACCTCAGGCGCGATCCCGAAGGCGCGCCGATCAAGGACAAATACACCAGGGGCTTCGAGTATTCCGACTGCTGGGTCGACGATGCCCGACTGGTCGTGCTGAACGCCAAGGACGCCGCCGAACACGGCGCCGAAGTGCTGACGCGCACCGTCTGCAACTCCGCACGGCGCGAGGGCGATCTGTGGCGGGTGCAGATGACCGACACGCGCACCGGCGCCAAGCGCGTCGTCATGGCGCGGGCTCTGGTCAATGCCGGCGGCCCCTGGGTCAACGACATCATCGGCCGCGTCGCCGGCACCAATTCCAGCCGCAACGTTCGGCTAGTCAAGGGCAGCCACATCATCACGCCGAAATTCTGGGACGGACCGCAGGCTTATCTGGTGCAGAACCACGACAAGCGCGTGATTTTCATCAATCCCTACGAGGGTGACAAGGCCCTGATCGGCACCACCGACATCCCCTACGAGGGTGCGCCTGAAGCCGTTTCGGCCGACGAGAGCGAGATCGAATACCTGCTCAACGCCGTCAATCGATACTTCAAGCAGACGCTCCGCCGCGAGGACGTGCTGCAGACGTTCTCCGGCGTCCGGCCGCTCTACGACGACGGCAAGGGTAACCCTTCCGCCGTTACCCGCGACTACGTCTTCGACCTCGACACGACGGGCGGCGCGCCCTTGCTGAATGTCTTCGGCGGCAAGATCACCACGTTCCGCAAGCTCGCCGAACACGCTATCCAGAAGCTCCAGGCGACCTTCCCGAAGATGGGACCAGACTGGACGGCCAAGGGCATCCTGCCGGGCGGCGACATAGAGGGCGCCGACGTGCCTCGCTTTCTCGAAAAGCTGCAGCGCGATTATGCCTGGCTGCCGCGCGGGCTCGCCCGCCATTATGCCCGCCTCTATGGCGCCCGCACATCGAAGCTGATCGGCGGTGCCACATCGGTGGCAGCCCTCGGCCAATGTTTCGGGCCCAACTTCTATGAGGCAGAAGTGCGCTACGTGATCGAGCAGGAATGGGCAGAAACGGCGGAGGACATCCTGACCCGCCGCACAAAGCACGGCCTGCACATGAGTGCCGAAGAAAAGGCCGCTTTCGGCGCCTGGTTCGATGGGCAAATGGCGCGCTCGGCCTGAGCCACTGCGATTTTTACAGGCGTAGTCGACGAGGTCGGCCACGCACCGTTTACAGGAGCTACCGATGGGGCTGACGCTGTCGCTTAACACCAACCCGCTGGTCAACCGCTATGCCGAGCCGGCCGACCTGATCGGCGCTATCGCGCGTGACCTGAAGATCCGCGATGTGCAGTTGACGCACGAGTTCATCAACCCCTCCTGGCCCGCTGCCGTCATCCGGCGCCTGACGCGCGACATGCGATCTGCATTGACCCGCACCGGCGTACGCGTCACCTCCGGTATGACAGGGCCCTATGGCCGCCTCAACCATTTCGGCCATCCGGATGCGGATGTGCGGCGCTACTATGTCGAATGGTTCAAGACCTTCGCCGACATCACCGCAGATCTCGGCGGCAGCTCCGTCGGCACGCAGTTTGCCATTTTCACCTACCGCGATTTCGACGACGCGGCGCGGCGCGAGGAGCTGATCAAGATCGCCATCGATTGCTGGGCCGAGGTGGCCGAGCATGCCAAGGCAGCGGGTCTGAGCTACGTGTTCTGGGAGCCGATGTCGATCGGCCGCGAGTTCGGCGAAACCATCGCTGCCAGCTTTGCCCTCCAGGATCGCCTGACCGCGGGCAATATGGCAGTGCCGATGTGGATGATGGCCGATATCGACCACGGCGATGTCACCAGCAGCAATCCGGACGATATCGATCCCTATGCCTGGGCACGGGCGGTGCCGCCGGTGTCGCCGATCATCCACATCAAGCAATCGCTAATGGACAAGGGCGGCCACCGGCCGTTCACGGCGGAATTCAACGCCAAGGGGCGTGTCCAGCCGGAGCCGCTGCTTGCCGCTTTCGCCGAGGGCGGCGCCAAAGACAATGAAATCTGCCTGGAGCTGTCGTTCAAGGAGCGCGAGCCCAACGACCGGCAGGTGATCGAGCAGATCGCCGAGTCGATCGCCTTCTGGGCGCCGCACATCGACACCGGGATTTCCGACCTTAACCTCTAGCCGCCAGCCGCCTTGGCGGCGCCGGTTGTCATCGTAGCAGCATGAATTTGGGCGCAGCCCTGAGCGCCGGGAGAGAAGACCATGACCGAGACGCCTTTCTGGATCGGCACGAGTTGGAAGATGAACAAGACGCTCGCTGAAGCGCGCAGCTTTGCCGAGGGACTTGCCAACGCGGAGATCGTCAACGATCCGCGCCTGCAATGTTTCGTCATCCCGCCCTTTACTTCTATCCGCGAAGTTAAGGCGATGCTGAAGGACAGTGCCGTCAAGGTCGGTGCCCAGAACATGCACTGGGCTGAATCCGGTGCCTGGACTGGCGAGATTTCACCGCTGATGCTGGTCGACTGCGGCATGGATGTCGTCGAACTCGGCCACTCCGAGCGACGCGAATTCTTTGGCGAAACCGATGAGACAGTCGGCCTCAAGGTCGAGGCGACCGTGCGTCACGGAATGATCCCGCTGATCTGCATCGGCGAAACACTGGCCGACCGCGAGAGCGGCCGCGCTGACGAGGTTCTTGCCGCCGAAGTGCGCGGCGCGCTGGGCAAGCTTAGCGAGCAGCAGCGGACAGCACCGCTGCTGCTCGCCTACGAGCCCGTCTGGGCAATCGGTGAAAATGGCATCCCGGCGAAAGCCGATTATGCGGATGCCCGCCAGGCCGAGATCATCAAGGTTGCGGAGGGAATCCTCGGGCGCCGTGTGCCGTGCCTCTATGGCGGTTCCGTCAATCCCGGCAACTGCGCCGAACTCGCGGCCTGCGACCATATCGACGGCCTTTTCATCGGCCGCTCGGCCTGGAATGTCACCGGCTATCTCGACATCCTGGCCCGCGTTTGTGCCGTTCTCTGATCGACCCCATATCCAGTTCACACACGAAGGAGAAAACCCATGAAACTCGCAATCGCTGGCGATAGCGCCGGAAACGGGCTCGCCCACGTCCTCGCCGAATACCTGAAGGACCGCCACGAGGTCTCCGAAGTCTCCAAGCCCATCGATGGCTCGGACGAATTCTACGCCAATCTGTCGGCTCGCGTCGCCGCCGATGTGCTGGCCGGCAAATACGACCGCGCCATCCTCGTCTGCGGCACCGGCATCGGCGTGTCGATCTCCGCCAACAAGGTCCCCGGCATCCGCGCCGCCCTTTGCCACGACACCTATTCGGCGGAGCGCGCAGCTCTATCCAACAACGCCCAGATCATCACCATGGGCTCTCGCGTCATCGGCAGTGAAGTCGCAAAATCCATCGCCGATGCCTACCTCGCGCAGACCTTCGACGAAAACGGCCGCAGCGCCTCCAACGTCGCCGCCATCAACGAACTCGACAGCAAGTTCCGCGACTAAAGCATGACCTCCACGGCTTCAGCCCACCGAGGCCGTGGATGCCCGTCCAGGCGTCAGTTGAACCAAATCCTTTCGAATGCGTTAACGAGCGAAATCGGAAGGATTTACAAATGGAACTCCATGACAGAACGCTCGAGCAGTGCACGTCGGAAACACCAATCGACACAGCGCCGCTGCTCCACGCCGGTCACATTGTCCGCGAGTTTCTCGTCTACCTGAAATCCAACCCGATTACCGAGACAAGGCTTGTAGACATCGAAGAACTGCCTTCACCGAAGAGCACTTTGGTGAACGCCTTCCGACTGCTGATCGCCAACGAACGCCGGATGCAGCAGCGCTCCCAGTTACAGAAAATCGGCCTCCTGATCGCCCAGTTCCAGCCGATTGACAAACCGTCCGACCAGGAAGAACCACGCGACCCCCTCGCGTCATGGATAGACGATGCCGCGGAAGCAAAGGCTGCCAGCGAGCAGAACTGGTTGTCGGCCTACCGCGAGCACCAGGAACTGACAGAACTCTTCGATCTCTCGGCGCGAATGGCCGAGCAGGGTACAGCTTCAACGGACGGAGCGGCGGCTGCGGAGCAATCGATGGAACTGCGGCCGCACTGATCGCGCTAAGCGCCCGGCGTCATGCTCACACATTGTGCAGACGCATTATTGCCTCAGCCTACAACTTTGACTTGATGACCATCGGACGATTTTCCCCGCATATTGCTCGACCATAAGGCTGGCACAAGCTGCAGCCCCTCCAATGATCTGGACAGCGCGACTCAGGGTTTTGCTGCGGCACGGCCATGCAGGGACGGCATGTGCTGATCGATGATCTCGGGCAGGGGCGGTAGAATGGGCAAGATTGCCAGAAGCAGCATCCTTGCTCATCGCGGCAGCTGGAACGACAACGTCGCTAAAAATTCGCGTACTGCCCTTTGCAGCGCTCTTCTCGCCGGGTTCGGCCTCGAAACTGACATTCGCGATCTCGACGGCACACTCGTCATTTCCCACGATCCGCCAACCCGTTCCGACGACATCATCACCCTCGACTGGCTACTCGATTTCTATGCCGTCAACGGCTGCACGGGAACGCTGGCGCTGAACATCAAGGCCGACGGTCTTGCCGAAATGACCCACCGCGCATTGCGCGTTCACGGCGTCACTTCCTATTTCGTGTTCGATATGTCGATCCCGGATATGCTGGCCTACATCAGGGCCGGAATGCCGGTGTACACCCGTGTTAGCGAATACGAGCCGACGCCCGCGCTGGCGGCAGAATCTTCCGGCATCTGGCTCGACAATTTTACTGGCGAATTTCCCCAGGTCGACGTGGCAGCGGGACTGTCCACGAATGGCAAGCCGATCGCGCTGGTTTCGCCCGAGCTGCACAAGCGCCCGCACGAAACCTTCTGGTCGTCGCTGCGGGATCGACCAAACCTGGATCTCGCCTCCATGCTGCTCTGCACGGATTTTCCCGATGCCGCAGCTGTTTATTTCGGGAGTGAAGCAGCATGATCAAAGCCGTTCTATTCGATATGGATGGTGTCCTGATCGACGCCAAGGACTGGCATTACGAGGCGCTGAACCGCGCGCTCGAGCTGTTCGGCTACACGATCAGCCGCGAATCCCATCTGTCCACCTTCGATGGACTGCCGACACGTCGCAAGCTCGAGATTTTGACCGCAGCCCACGGCCTGCCGCGCGGGCTGCACGATCTGCTGAACGGGTTGAAGCAGAATTACACCATCGAACTCACCCACCTGCGTTGCAAGCCGGTCTTCCATCACCAGAAGGCCCTGTCACGACTGCACAAATCAGGCCGTAAGATCGCCGTCTGCTCAAATTCGATCCGCAATTCCATCGAGGTGATGATGCGCCTCGCAGCGCTTTCGCCGTTCATCGACGCCATTGTCTCCAACGAGGACGTCGCCAAGGCAAAGCCCGATCCCGAAATGTATCTCTCGGCAATGCAGCGCTTCGGCGTCGAGCCGCATGAGTGCCTGATCCTAGAGGACAACGAGCACGGCATCCGGGCAGCGCGCGCAAGCGGCGGTCATGTGCTCGTGATCGGCACGCCCGCCGATGTGACCTATGAGCGGATCATGCAGCGCATCAGCGAGATCGAACTCGCGGACATGGGCCGCATGCTGGGGCAGGGCTCCACGGGTTTCAACGCAACAAGGCCTGAAGCGGCAAATGCCGGTACATCCGCAATCTCCCATCGCAAGACAGCGTAACACCGATCAGGATCCTCCATGCAGATTCTCATGCCGATCGCCAGCCGCTCGCAGTTCTTTCCCGAGCAAGAGTATTTCTTTCCCAAGCCGCTGATCGAGATCGCCGGCAAACCGATGATCGACTGCGTCGTCTCGGCCCTGCGGTCGACGATTGCCGACGCCCGCTTCTGCTTCATCATCTCGGCGGACGATGCGCGACGCTTCTCGCTCGACGAGACACTGATGATTGTCGGCGGACAGGGGACGAAGGTCATACAGCGCGTCGGCGAGACCAAGGGCGGCCTCTGCTCCGCGCTGCTTGCCGGCGACGAACTGGATCTGGAGGCGCCTCTCGTCATCTGCAATAGCGACCAGATCATCGATGCGCCGCTGATGGAAATTCTGGAGAAGTTTCGCCACGACGACGTTGCCTCCGGCGTCGTCACCTTCCGCTCCGTCCATCCGCGCTGGTGCTACATCGTGCCCGAAGGCGACGGACGGGTCGCCCAGGCGACGGAAAAACGGGTCGTCTCCGATATCGCCGTTGCCGGCTTCTATTACTTCCGGCGGGCAGGTGACTTCTTCGCAGCGGCACGTCGCGCAATCCTCAACGGCGATGACGTCGAGGGACAATATTATTTCTCCGCCGCCCTCAACCAGATCATCCTGAGCGACGAAGAGGTCGCCTATGTGAAGATCGAGGCCTCCAGATATTACAGCTTCTATTCGCCGGAAAAGATCGCCGAATTCGCCGCCACTGAGCTCGCCGCAAGCCTGCGCGACCAGTCACAGGACGAGCGACCGATCAACGTCCTCATCCCGGCGGCCGGCGAGGGCAGCCGCTTTGCCCGGCAGAACTGGCGCAAGCCGAAACCGTTCATCGATGTCGATGGCCGGATGATGCTCGAACATGTCATCGGCAATGTATGCCCGCCAAACGCTACGCCCACGGTGCTGCTGCGCGCCGAGCACATGAAGGCATGCGATGGAGACGTACAGCTCTTGCGGGCAATGGGCACGACGATCCGGCCCGTGGACCGCCTGACGGAGGGTACCGCCTGCACGGTGCTGCTTGCCCGAAGCAGCTTCGACAACGACCGGCCGCTGCTGATTGCCAACTCGGATCAGTGGGTCGATTTCGATTGCAGCGCCTTCATCGAGGATTGCCTGCAGCGCAAGCTCGACGGCTCGATCCTGGTCTTTCGCGATGCGCAGATGGACCCGAAATGGTCCTTCGCCAAGGTCGATGACCGTGGCCTGGTCACCGAGGTGGCCGAGAAGAAGCCGATCTCCGATCTCGCCACCGTCGGCATCTATCTCTTCCGTCGGGGCTCCGATTTCGTCCGCGCCGCCGTCGACATGATCGCCTGTAACGACCGGGTGAACAACGAGTTCTACACCTGCCCGGCCTACAACTACATGATCCGCAACGGCGCAAGGATCGGCGTCTACGAGGTCAGCCCGGATGCCATGAAAGGCCTCGGCACACCGGAGGACCTGAACGCATACCTCGCCACCAGCGGCTTACCGTCTTCGGCCGATGCCCCCCTTGCCATGGCCTCGTAACGCCGATGACCATTGCCGGCCTCAATATCGTCGTGCCGCTGGCCGGCCCGGACTTCGTCTCCGCCGATGGCAGTCTCAAGGCACTCATCGATATCGGGCAAGCCGAGCCCTTCCTCCACGCCACGTTGAAGCAGCGGCCGTGGGCGAGGGGCACTGCGCCCTCCAGCTACGCATTCGTGCTCCACGATCGGCCGGCAACACGCGCCTTTGCTAGCAACTACCTCCAAGCCTGGTTTCCCGGTTGCCGCGTCGTCTTCCTGTCGCACTTCACGGCCGGCGCAGCGTTCAGCAGCCTTGCCGGCGCAGCCCTGCAACTCGGTTCGCACAACAGTCCTGTCGTCATCGATCTCGCCGACATCCTCTACTCGACCGCCCTCGATCCAGCCTTCCACTTTGCCCGCCACCCAGAAGCCGGCGGCCTCGCGCTGACCTTCCAGAGCCAAAATCCGCTCTACAGCTATCTCCGTAAAAACGACGAGGGCAACGTGGTCGAGGCGGCCGAGAAAAAGGTCATCTCCAGCGAAGCCTCGGCTGGAACCTACGCGTTCCGTTCTGGATCCGTCCTCCTGAAAGCGCTAGCCCACGCCCTCGAAAACGCCTCCACCCAGACACACCGCGACCTCTTCTTCGTCTGCCCGCTGTTCAACGGCATCCTCGCCCAATCACTCACTGTCACAACCACCAAGGTCGAAAACGTCAGGGATATGAAACAGGTGGATGGCTAAGACCTGTGGAAGGGGAGGCGATACTGTCGCATCTCTAACTGGCCCAACTGGCGCATTGCTAAATAGCCGCTACACGGTGCTCCTGCATAAAACAGGAAAAGAGATTGCCGTTGACGAAATGCAGATGCCTGAGTTCGGGATATTGCTTCAGATCGCTGACGACGAGCACCACGCCGCCTGTCCAGCAATGCAGCCAGCCCTCCTCGACGATGTTGATGGTCGCAAAGGCAGTTCCGAAAACGCTGCGAGCAGGTCCTGCGATCCTCACGTTCCGGTCTTCGCGCCATCGCGCGGGATGACTCATGGAAAGGCAAAGGGCGCGGTTGTGCCATTCCGGTTACCTCGCCAAGAGACCGTTAACCAACTGCGCGTAAACAGGGAGCAGTAAACGAGGGTTTTGAGTCGCATGGCGTCGAAGTTGAGTGAACTGCTGAGTGTCGTTGGCAATGGCAATATCGTGGTGTTTCCTGTGGCAAGTCGTGCGGGTGATATCGAGCGTTGCGCACGGGAACTGGACGATAAGCATGGCACCGACGCTGTCGATTACTGGAAAACGGAATGCCGCAGGTTGGCAGCGCAGCTGACGGCGGTGGGCCTTTCCGAAGATGACGTCCGCCGGCAGGTGATGTTGTTCCAGGACGAGGTACAGGCCGAGCTTGTGCGGCGTCACCAGGATCGCCAGCAGGACGAAGCACTGGCCGAAAAGCAGGGCTGATCTTGGCTGACAGTTTAACGTGTCGTCGTGCCGGTGGTCGACAGCAACGGCTATGATGCTGTAGCCTTGCCGTTGGCAGTTGGCAAAAGCCGTCGCGACAATCGAGAAAACACCATGAGCCTGATCTACGTCCTGAACGGCCCCAACCTGAACCTGCTCGGCAAGCGCCAGCCGGACGTTTATGGCCACGAGACCCTGTCGATCGTGGAAGCCGATTGCCGCCGCGTGGCGCAGGAATACGGCCATGCGATCCGTTTCGAGCAGAGCAACCGGGAATACGAGATCATCGACTGGATTCACGCTGCCCGCGAAGAGGCAGCTGCGATCGTTATCAATCCGGCCGCTTTCACTCACACCTCAATCGCGATTCTAGACGCGCTGAACGCCTATGACGGCCTGGTGATCGAAGTGCACATTTCGAATGTTCACAAGCGCGAGGCGTTTCGACACCATTCCTACGTGTCGAGCCGGGCAGACGGGGTTATCGCCGGTCTCGGCACGGAAGGTTATCAACTGGCTATCCGCAGGATCGGCTCGCTGCTGAAGAGCTAAATCTTGCTGCAGCAAGCCGGAAACAGCCGGGGCTGTGCTGGAAATCAGCCCGCCTTTAGGCCTTCTGCCTTCACCTCCGGCGCTTCGAAGATCTCCTCGAGCAGCGCCAGGACCTTGCGGACACTTTCCGAATTGACAGTGTAGTAAACCGTCTGCGCATCGCGGCGGGTTTTCACCATGTGGGCAGAACGCAACTTCGCAAGATGCTGCGACAGCGCCGACTGGCTCAGACCGATCATGTCGGCCAATGCGCCGACCGGCATTTCGCCCCGCGTCAGAATGTCGAGGACGCGCAAACGCTGCTCGTTGGCCATAGCGCTCAGGAACGCTGATTTTTGCTCGAAGATAGGGTTTTCCAACATGAAATTCCTTGAAAATTTTGTCCGAAAATTAACATTTTAGGTAGGTGAAGTCCAATCTAAATTCTGGACTAATAAAGTCAAATCTAAAATGTTAAACTCGTTAACGCGAGTGAGTTATCTCTCTGACGTGCGTCCGCGACGCGTGGTACCACGATCCCCTTATAGAATTCGCCCAATTGCCGAGAAGCGGCTGATATTTCTGCCAAATACTCATCGCCGAAAGGGCCGGCTGTGAGGAACCATTTGCACTCCCGGATGAATTCGGTGGCGGCGCTCTTGCTTCCTCCTGCCCCGCGCCGGTAAATCTCGGCGACAGTCTTTTCCGGGGATGCCCATGCCATTCGACTTCGTCATCGCCAACGCACGCCTGCCCGGTTATCGGACCAAGATGGATCTCGGGATATCGAAGGGGCTTGTCGCTGCGATAGATCGAGCCATTCCCTTCGGCGGCATGGTCGAAGACGCCGGCGGGGGCTATCTTTGCAGCGGCTTTGTCGACAGCCATATCCATCTCGATAAGGCCGGCATCCTCGGCAGATGCTCGATCTGCGAGGGAACTCTTGCCGAAGCGGTGCGCGAAACGGCGCGGGCGAAAGCCGGTTTTACCGTTGAAGATGTCTATACCCGCGCGTCCACCGTTCTGGAGCGGGCCATCCTTCAGGGCACGACGCTGCTGCGTACCTTCGTCGAGATCGACCCTCGCGCCGGGTTTCGCTCTTTCGAGGCTATCCGTCAGCTGAAGTCGGACTATGCGTGGGCCATCGATATCGAGATCTGCGCCTTTGCGCAGGAGGGGCTGACACAGGAGCCGGAAACCGATGCGATGCTGGCGCAGGCGCTTGCCGACGGCGCTGATCTGGTCGGTGGCTGCCCCTACACCGACCCCGAACCCAAGGAGCATATCCGCCGTATCTTCGATCTCGCCGAGCGTTTCGGCACAGCGGTGGACTTCCATCTCGATTTCGATCTGAACCCGGAGAACTCCAACCTTCCCGCGGTGATTTCAGAGACGGTGGCGCGCGGTTACAATGGGCGGGTCTCGGTCGGCCATGTGACCAAGCTGTCCGCCCTGTCGCCACATGCGGTTTCCGAGATCGGTAGCCGGCTGGCCGACGCCGGTGTGGCAGTGACGGTACTGCCGTCCACGGACCTCTTTCTGACCGGCCGCGACCGGGATCATCTGGTGCCCCGCGGCGTCGCCCCGGCCTTGGATCTGTCGAAGCTTGGCGTGGTGACATCGATCGCCACCAACAATGTCATGAACCCTTTCACCCCCTATGGCGACGCGTCGCTGATCCGCATGGCCAATCTCTACGCCAATGTGGCGCAGGTTTCGCTCGATGCGGACATTCTGGGCGTCTTTGCAATGGTCACCAACGGCGCGGCGCGGCTGATGGGGCAGGAGCGTGATATCAAACTCGGCGCGCCGGCCGACATGATCCTCATCGATGGGGCCGATCCGGCCGCGATCGTCCGCGAAATCAGGCCGGTGCTGGCAGGCTGGAAAGGCGGTCGCAAGACTTTCGAGCGGCCGCGCGGACGGCTGATCAGGCCTTGAACTCAGCTCAAAGCACGCCCCATCCTCGGTAGCGCCCGCGCCCGGTCATTTCGCGGATGCCGAGATCGGCGACAAGATTAAGGGCGCCGCGCGGGGTTATACCGGCATGGCGGGCGACCATGCCGGCTGAGACGATCGGTCGCGACAGCACGAGGTCGATGGTTGCCGGTAGGCTGCTGTTGGAGCGGCGATCCTTGATCCTTCTCTCCATCTGCGTCCTTGCCAGCGTCAGCCGGTCCAGTTCCTTCAGCCCCGCCTCGGCCGCCTCCGCCATCGCCTCGAGAAAAGCGGTCAGCCGCGTGAGGCGGTCGGGTGCGCGCCGGCGCTCGAAGCGGATGGCCTTCATCCCGACATTGAGGCAGAACAGGTGCGAGGTCACCTTGCCGCGCGACCGCAGATAGCTGGCCGTCAGAAGCCCCCCAAGCCAGTGCTGCCGACGCAGCGGCTCAAGGCGTTCCCAAGCATCGTAAAGCACCGCTGCGCCCAGTACAGGTGGCATCCCGTCTGCATCGCCAATCACGGCACGCCATTCGCGCAGGCGCTCGCTTTCATCCCATTCATCGTCGTGGATCAGGCCCAGAGGATCGTGATCCACGGCTGCCTTGGTTTCCGGCGCGCGGCCTTTGGTCTCCTCCAGAAGCCGGTCCGAGCGGGCCAGAACCGCGTCGATTGCCGCCATCTCCAGGCTGAAGGCATCTTCGGCCCCGGTCTCCGACTCGGCTGGATCGGCGGTCGCAGTCGAGGCTTCGCTGCCGCCCGTCTCGCCCGATCCGCGCAAAGCTGCAATGCCGGCTGGATCGAGCCCCCAGCCGGGCTCCGCCTGCCACAGCCGGCGCCGCGTGCGAAGCAGCGCGTGGGCGATGGTCAGTTCATGGGTCGGCGTGCGGGCATCCATATGAGCGTCGTGCAGCACGAGATCCTCGACATGCACCAGTTCACCGCCAACCCAGAGAGCCGCAACGGCTTCGAAAAAATGGCCGCGCTCGCGAAATCCGTCGCCGATGGCGTGGCGCAGCACCCGTTCGTCCAGCCGTGCCAACCGGTCTTCGGCATGAATGATGGCCGGCAGGAGAGCGGACATCTGCGCCGCGGAAAGCTCATATCGCATTGGAATCATTTCGCACGTGTCGATTGCCTGAAGCTAACACACGGGCTGGCTTCCAGGTAGCTGCCGGGTCGCGATTGTCCAATGCGAAAAAACTGCTTGACCCTCCAGTCGCTGGAAGGTTCATAAAGCGAAAACCTCAACGGGGTTTGGAGTAGTGCCATGGCATCGAACGACCACCATCGCGACGCGCATCATGGTCACTCCCACGCCTCTGGCAATGGCATGGAGCATACCCCCGTCACCCGCGATCCCGTCTGCGGCATGATCGTCGATCCCGATGCCGGTAAGCCGCATCTGGCTTACGAAGGCCGCACATACCATTTCTGCTGCAACGGATGCCGGGCAAAATTCGAGGCTGACCCCGGTTCGTTCCTGACGGCGCGGGACCCTGTCTGTGGCATGCGTGTCGACCGGGCGACGGCGGTGCATTTCCTGCGGCACGAGGGCGCAAAACATTATTTCTGCTCCAGCGGTTGCGAGGCGAAGTTCAAAGCCAATCCGGCAGCCTATGTCGCTGGAGCGCCCACTACCGCTGCGGCGATGCCCGCAGGCACCCAGTACACCTGCCCGATGCACCCGGAAGTCGTCAGCGACAAGCCCGGCGATTGCCCGAAATGCGGAATGGCGCTGGAGCCTATGGGCGTTCCGGCGGCAGACGAGGGCCCGAACCCGGAGCTCGCCGATTTCATGCGCCGGCTTTTTGTGAGTGTGGTCCTCTCTGTGCCACTGCTCGTTCTCGGCATGGGGCCGATGGTGGGCCTGCCCTGCGACACTCTGGTCGGCGAGCGCCTGACAGGCTGGATCGAGTTGTTGCTGGCAACGCCGGTGGTGCTATGGGCTGCGCTGCCCTTTTTCCGCCGGGCCTGGAATTCGGTGCTCAATCGCAGCCCGAACATGTGGACCCTGATCGGTCTCGGCGTCGGCGCCGCTTATCTCTACAGCGTCGTCGCCCTGCTTGCCCCCGGTCTGTTTCCGATGACCATGACAGCCCACGGCACGGGTGTGCCGGTCTATTTCGAGGCGGCGGCCGTCGTCGTGGCGCTGGTCTTTGTTGGCCAGGTGCTGGAACTCAAGGCACGCGAACAGACTGGCTCTGCCATCCGCGCCCTGCTGGCCCTCGCGCCTGACACGGCACAGCGGGTCGGGCCAGATGGCACGGACCAGACGGTGGCGCTCGATCTTGTGCGCGTCGGTGATCGCCTGCGGCTGCGTCCTGGCGAACGGGTGCCGGTGGATGGCGCGGTTGCCGAAGGCAGCTCGACGGTCGATGAATCGATGATCTCGGGCGAGGCTCTGCCCGTCGAAAAGCAGCTCGGCGCAATGCTCACCGGCGGCACCATCAATGGTAACGGCACCATGGTGATGGTGGCCGAGAAGGTCGGCGCCGATACGACGCTGTCGCGCATCGTTGGTATGGTGGCGCTGGCGCAGCGCACGCGAGCGCCGGTGCAAGGCATGGTCGATCGGGTCTCGGCGGTCTTCGTGCCGACTGTCGTGCTGGCCGCACTTCTCGCCTTCGGCATCTGGATGGCGGTCGGGCCGGAACCTCGGCTTGCCCATGCGCTGATGGCGGCGGTCGCGGTACTGATCATCGCCTGCCCTTGCGCTCTGGGCCTGGCGACGCCGATGTCCGTGATGATCGCCACCGGCCGCGGCGCGCGCGAGGGGGTGCTCATCCGCGATGCCGAAGCGCTGGAGCGCTTTGCCGGAGTCGATACGCTGGTGATCGACAAGACGGGCACACTGACCGAGGGCAAGCCCGAACTCACGGATATCATTGCCGTCGAGGGTATGACGGAGGATCGGCTGTTGCAACTGGCCGCCGGTCTCGAACAGGGCTCCGAGCATCCGCTTGCAGCAGCCATCCTCGAGGCCGCTAATCGACGGGGCATCATTGCCGTGGCCACCACCGACTTCAAGGCAACGACCGGCATGGGCATTGGCGGCACCATCGAGGGGACATCCGTCGGCCTCGGCAATGCGGCTATGATGGAGGCGCTGGGTGCCGATCCGGCACCGCTTCGCGACCGGGCAGAGAGCCTTCGCGGCGACGGCAGGACTGTGGTTTTCCTCGCCATCGACGGCAGGCTTGCCGGTCTGCTCGCTGTGGCCGACCGGATCAAGCCGACAGCCGCAGCGGCGATTGCTGCCCTGCATAGGAGCGGCCTGAAAATCATCATGGCGACGGGCGATGCGGCGGCGACGGCCGAGGCTGTTGCCCGGCAGCTCGGCATCGACGAGGTTCATGCCGGGCTGTTGCCGGAGGGCAAGAAGGCGCTGGTCGATGCGCTGCACGCCGCAGGCGCCCGGGTGGCGATGGCGGGCGACGGTATCAACGATGCGCCGGCGCTGGCTGCAGCCGATGTCGGCATTGCCATGGGCACCGGCGCAGATGTGGCGATGGAGAGCGCCGGCATCACGCTGGTGAAGGGCGATCTTGGCGGCATCCTCAGGGGCCGACGCCTGTCGCAGGCGACGATCCGCAACATTCGCCAGAACCTGATCTTCGCCTTCGGCTACAATGCGCTCGGCATTCCTCTCGCCGCAGGCATTCTCTATCCGGTGTTCGGCTTGTTGCTGTCGCCGATGATCGCGGCGGCGGCCATGAGCCTGTCATCCGTCTCGGTGATCGCCAATGCCCTCCGGCTGCGCCACGAAAAGCTTCAGGAGGCGACATGAACATCGGCGATGCATCGGAGCGTTCGGGCCTGCCCGCAAAGACCATTCGCTACTATGAGGAGATTGGCCTTGTCAGCCCCGACCGCAGCGGCAACGGTTATCGCGACTACCGCGAGGCCGACATCCACAAGCTGCGCTTCCTGCAGCGCTCCCGGGGCCTCGGCTTCTCCGTCGAGGAATGCCGCCAGCTGCTGGCACTCTATGGGGATCGCGACCGCGCCAGCGCCGACGTGCGCCAGATCGCCAGCGCCAAACTTAGCGAGATAGACCGCAAGATCCGTGAATTGAGCGAACTGCGCCGCACCCTTGAAACGCTGGTTCACGCCTGCCACGGCAACGACCGTCCGGATTGCCCGATCCTGGAAGAGCTGGCCGAGGGACCGGCCGACGGGCAGCCCTCCTAGAGCCAACGTCTAACGTCTCCAGACGATTTCTCCAGCCTGACGCTTGCCGAATGCTGCTTTCGACCAAGATAGCGCGATTGGAGAAATTTAGACCATGGCGTTTTTCGAGAGCCTGCTGACGCTGCTGCTGGTGGCGATCGTCTTCCTGCAGCCATCGCGCCGGCTGATGATTCCCTATCCGACGATGCTGGCTGTCGCCGGCCTGCTGGTGGCGACCCTTCCCTGGGCGCCGACGATCTCGATCGACCCGCAGCTGGCGCTCGCCATCTTCATCGCGCCGGCCCTGTTCGATGCCGCCTACGACCTGCCGCCGAGAGCGCTGCGTGAAAACTGGGTGCCGCTGATTTCGCTTGCCGCCATCGCTGTCATCCTGACGACGGCAGCCGTCGCCTTCGTCGGCGTGGCCTTTGCCGGGCTGCCTGTTGCCGCTGCCGTTGCGCTCGGAGCCATCGTCGCGCCGCCGGATGCGGCGGCGGCAAGCGCGATGCTCAGTCGGTTCGCATTGCCGCGCCGAACATTTGCGGTGCTGAAAGGCGAGAGCCTGCTCAACGACGCCGTGGCGCTGCTGATCTTCGGCGCTGCCGTGGCGTTTTCCACAGGTGGAAATTCGGCATCCGTCGTCATCCCGGAACTGGCGCTGGCAGCCCCCGGCGGGCTGGTGCTCGGCATAGCGCTCGGATTTCTCTACATCTTCATTGCGCCGCGGCTGGCAGGCACGCTGGGCGGCTCGCTGTTCGAATTCGTCGCGACGTTCGGCACCTGGGTGATTGCCGAGCGGCTGCATCTATCGGCCGTGCTTGCCATCGTTGCCTACGCCATGGTGATCGCCCGCTACATGCCGGAACGCCAGACGGCGCGAAATCGCATCCATTCCTATTCGGTCTGGGAGGCGACGATCTTCATGTTCAACGTGCTCGCCTTCCTGTTGATGGGCATGCAGGCGCGCGAGACGATCCAGCAGCTTTACCCGAAAAACATCGAATTCGCCTTTGCCTTTGGCGGCGCCATCCTGCTTGTGGTTGTTCTGGTTCGGCTCGGATGGGTGATGCTCTACAACCGCGTCATCAATTATCTGGCACGTCGCAAGCTCGTCTCACAGGAGCCGCCGACCGTCGGCATGAGCCTGGTCGCGGGCTGGTGCGGCATGCGCGGCCTGCTGACGCTGGCAACGGCGATTGCTCTTCCGGCGGATTTCCCGTCTCGCGACCTCATCGTCTTTGCCGCCCTGACCGTCGTCCTCGGCACCTTGATACTCCAGGGACTGACGCTCGGGCCGCTGATCCGCATCCTGAAATTCGGCAACGACGACTCCATGCGCGAGGGCATCACGAATGCCCGCATGACGCTGCTCGACACCGCCCTTGCCGACCTCGATACGCTGGAGGAAACAGACGAGGTACGGACGCTCCGGGCGATCTACGAGGGGGACCGCAAGCTCACCGCCAACGGTATCCACCCGCGCGAAAAAAGCGAACTCGACAGTCTACGGCGGCGCTCCATCAAGGCCAAACGCGTCAAACTCGCCGAACTCCGCCGCACCGGCTCCATCGACGACGACGTCTTCCACGCCCTCGAGCAGGAGCTAGACTGGGCCGAAATGGCCGCCTCGCCACCGGACAGGTTCGAGATTGTCGAGGGGTAGCGGTCTGTCGCTAGCGGTCTCGGGGTTGATGATCTCGATGGACGGAAAGTATGTCCAATAGCGCGCTTGTCAGCGAATGAATCGGATTCCATCGCGGCATGGGCGCTTGTGAAAAAGTCGGTAAGCACCGAGGCGCCTGCACGCCTTTGCAGACTTTGCGCGGCAAGGGTCGTGGCAGCAGGGCGCCGGCCTACTTTTGCCGACGTGCAAGAGCCATATAGGATCGTGCGCAGTTTAATGGCGCGCATTAGAGGCTGTTTCGAGCAGCCTGCATTAGTTGCGCTTAATAGGAATGGTGCGCTCGCTATTGTCACCCAGCTTTGCACGATGGTATGATTTGAAATGGAAGAATTTGAGAGAATAACCAATAAGTATAAGCCGGATTATATCGAGAAGAATTTTGAATCTCTCGAAGAAATACACGTATTTTCGCTTCAATTTTTTAAGGACATTGCAGATATCTATGATGGTATAACGCGGCTGCGCAATCTGGACCGCAACCCATCGGGATTTTCAATCGATGACGCCCCAATCCTCGGATTGCTGGTAAGAGTGTCAAAACTCCTCAAGGAATGCGTGAAATCTCACAAAGCTGAAAATGCTGAGGTGATTGCGATTTTCGAACGGCCTTTGATCGAGGCAACAACGATCGCGACCTATCTCATGCGTAACGATGGTGCAGTGATGGAGGACTATCGCAAGTGCTCCTATAAAGATCGCCTAAGATTGCTAAGAAAGCTAGAGGAAGGATCGCCCTTCTCTGATACCAAAGCGGGCAAGCGTTTGCTTGCTTCCGTTCAAGACAAGTTGAATTTTGAAGGTCTTACGAAAGACGATTTTGCCGAGCAGAGGAAGAATAAATGGCGGTTGCAAGGAAAGAGCTTCCGCGACATTTTCGCGTCGGTCGAACGCGATTCCCTTTATCCGGCAACTTACGGCATGATGTCGGAGTCCATACACGGCTCCTGGAACGAGTCGATGGATTGGGGCTTAGTGCGAAATGAAGATGGCACCTTCGCAGCTTTCACAGACTATCATCCAGCCGATATTCGATCAATCACGCCCGTTGTGAAGTTCACGATCACGCCTTTCCGTCTGTGGCTTCAACGGATCGACTGCTATGACGATAATTTGCAACGCACGATGGGCTGGATCGAACGCCTGAACATCCGGCTCTTCCAAAGCTTCGACAATCTTTATGCCGGCGAATACGACTGAAAGATACCAAGCCGGCTTAGCGCCCCCATCACCTGCGTCCGCCAAACGGCCACGTCACCACGCCGCCGGCATACAGCGCCCACCAGACCAGTACCGGCTGCAAGACGAGCCTTGGGGCGTGGTACCACCAGCCGAGAACGGGTGGGGTGGGGGCGGAGAGGCTGTCGATGGCGTGTTTGATGTTGGCGGGGTAGACGCAGACGGCGTAAGCAGCGAGAGCGATGCCGGCGATGGTGCGCGTGCGGCCGCTGAGCAGGGCTGCGGCGCCTGCCAGTTCGCAGATCCCGGTGACGATAATCACCTCGTGCGGCTTGGGGACCCAGGCCGGGGTGATGGTGACGAACACGTCGGGCACGGCAAGATGAAACGCACCGGCGACCGCGTAGATCACGGCGAGCGGGATGCGGGCCCCCCAGCGCTGCGGCTTTGCCTCAGATACCAGCATACCATTCATAGCCCCTGTCCTCCCAGAATCCGCCCTTGCCACCCCAGAGATCGTCGAAGCGGTCGCGGATTTCGATGCGCATGAGATATTTCGCGTGCTTGTAGCCGAGATGGCGCTCGACGCGCAGCCGTAGCGGCGCTCCGTGTTCCACCGCCAGATCCTTGCCATTCAGCGAATAGGCAAGGATCGACTGCGGATGGAAGGCGTCGATGAGGTCGATGCTTTCGTAGTAGACGCCGCTGCCGTCGAGCGTCTGCTCCAGTTCATCGGCACAATGCAAAACGGCATAGCGGGCGCCCGGCTTCAGCCCAGCCGTCTGCAGGATCAGCCCGAGCGGCACGCCCTGCCATTTGCCGATGGCGCTCCAGCCCTCGACGCAGTCGTGGCGGGTAATCTGGGTGCGCGACGGCAGCTTCTTAAGGTCGGCCAGCGAGAACTCCATCGGCTGGTTGACCATGCCGTCGATCTTCAGGCGCCAGTCGACGAAGCCGGTCTCTGTCATCCTGGCATATTCGGGGCTGCTGGGCTGCGTCGAGCCGTTTGGATGAAAGCTCGGCGATATCTCGGCTTCGGTGAACTCTGGCGCCAGCGCCTGGCGCGATACCAGCAGGCGCTGGCTGCCCATGGTCAGCTTTTCCGCCATGGCCAGTACCTTCTGGACCTGCTGGTTGCCGGCGACATCGTCGCAGCCGGTGAGGCCAATGGCGCCGAGGCCGGCGGCCGAACCGATCAGGAAGCGGCGACGGGAGAGAATATTGCTCATGGCTTCGTCTCCCCGGATATCGCATAGCGGCCGGTCACCATGGAGCGCATGTTGTTCCAGAGGCCGGACAGAATGACCATGACGACATGGACGACGACGAAGAGCACGAGGCTCCAGGCGGCAATGAAATGGATGCCGCGGGCGGACTGGCGGCCACCGAATATGTCGAGCAGGAAGGGATAACCGGCATCCATCGCCGGAGACATAGTGAGCCCCGAGCCGATCATCAGCGGCAGCAGGATGAAGATCACGAGGATATAGGTCAGCTTCTGCAGCGCGTTGTAGCGGCGCGCTTTCTCCCCCTTGGGAAAACGCAGGCGGGCATGGTCCTTGACCTCCTGCCAGACATTGCGCGGGGCTATGTCATGGGCAGTCGGTGCTAGGTCGCGACGGAAGTGACCGCCGATCAGGCCATAGAGGACGTAGAGCAGGCCATTGATGACGAACAGCCAGGCGAAGAAGAAGTGCCAGCGGCGGCCGGTTGCCAGATCCTGGAAGCTCGGAATGGTGGCCCACGCCGGAAAGGCCCTCGCTGTCATCTCGCCGTCCACCCGGGACGCGCCGAGCAGGCCGGTGGTGGTCAGCGTCAGGCTGCCGATGCGGGTGGTGCCGATGACCTTGTCACCGTCCTCGGCGCTGGCAATCTCGAACCAGGATGGGTCCTCGACGGCGCCGTATTGTCCCCAGTGAAGTTGCGGGTGGGCATTGAAGATCTGCATGCCGCTCATCAGCAGCAGCGTCAGACAGAGAACGTTGATCCAGTGGGTTACGCGGGTTACGACCGAGTGGCGCCTGATGTAGATCTTTGCCGGCGCTGGCGGCGGAGCGATCCCGATGTCTTCGATGCTGGCCATGGACAGTCCTCGTGCGATGCCGCTGACGCAGCCGGGTCATTTTCGAATGGCGACGGTGCTGTGGCGGACGAACAGAACAGCCCGACTGCATGATGCAGCCGGGCCGTATGACAATAGCGCATGAGCGCTGGATCACATAGGCGGAACGACGCCGTTGATGCCGACGACGACGCGGTCGGCTTCGACCATGTTGTCGCCTGCCGTGGTGCCGTTGATGATCACGCCGGCGCCGGCCTTGATGTCGCTCTTGGTGGCCGGGGCGATGGTGACGACAGGCGTGCCTGGCGGAATGGAGATCTTCTTCTCACCGCCCTTGTAGGTCAGTGACAGCGTCGGACCGTTAACGGAGGTCACGGCGCTCGCAACCGTTGCATTGGTCATCGAGCTTTTCGGCTTCAGGTCCCAGCCGTAGTCGCCTTCGCCGGTGCCCTTCATGGCGGCCGGGAAGATCAGCACTTCCAGCGCGCCATTGACGCCGCTGTCAGTCGGCATGGAGGCAATCCCGACGAAATCGCCCGGCTTGATGTCGCTGACGTCTGCCTTGACGATGCCGTTGACGGCCCAGCCGGACTTCAGCATGATCATCACATCCTTGCCCTCGCGCGACTTCACCTTCAGCGTATCGCCGCTCAGGCTTTCGACCACGCCGCGAACGCGGATCTTGTCGGCAGCCTGCGCACCCTGCAGGCCGATAGCGGACACCATCAGGCCGGCGGCCAGCGCCAGAACGCCTGTCTTCATCTGTTTGCTGTTCATGATTTTCTTCCTTGATTGACCGCCCAACCGGGCGGACTTCCGGCAATCGAGCACCTGCTCCCATGCCAATTTCGGGTCGCATGGCCAAAAAAAGCAAATTCGGTCGTGCGCAATACAAATACCGTATCGGTCAAGTCCGGGAGCAGCCAATCAATCTATAGTGAGACAGGAAGGCGAGTTTTACTGAAACTCCCCGCCACCGTCCGCCGTTACGTATTTCTGTTTTTCACTGGTGAAGCGAGCGTCGGGCCAGATGGCCGAGAACATGGCAGACGAGGCGACCGACCACGATGGCAGAGATGTCGTCGATATCCGCCCGTGGCTGAAATTCAACGATTGAAACCCCGCCAGCCGGCGACCTCGTAAAGCTTCGGCGATCAGCGCAGATGCAACAGTTTGCCGGTGGCGTCATTAATGTAGACGAGCAGGGCGCATTTGGGGCCGCTCATCCAGGTCGATCTGCGAGTAGGTGCGTTCCATGTCTCATTCCTTGCAAGCGATAAGCCATTGTTATCTATCGCAAGTCGTACTTCATCCTTGAACCCACACGCGCTACATAGGATGTCAAAGCTGGTTAGAGACGCGACGGTGTCAGCCATTTAGAAATGCGACACTGGCTCTGCGGGTCAGCCCCCGATCCGCCCGGCTGGTCCGGGTTGCAAGGGCGGAGCGGGGGCGGTGGAGAACACCGTTTCGGCTTTAGCTTTGAGACGATGTGCGCTTCTGTTCATTCGGCAGCCTCCATCCGCGCCAGCGCCTTCTGCCGCTTTGCAATCACCGCCGGGTCGTTCATGTAATCTGTCCTCGGCTTGCGACCGCGCTTCTGATAGCCATTGCCCTGGCTGCCGTCGCGAATGCCGAACATGTGATCCGTCTGGCCGGTGCGGCGGGGACCGCTCTTGCTACGGTGCAGTTCGCGCCCGGCCTGCATCTCGGCGACAACAGACAGCATGTCGTCCAGACGCTTGTTCTCAACGACGTCCGGCCGATGGACCGACCGCAGCTTGTCGAACGTTCTGTAGGGCAGGGCAAAGCTCTCGTGCATGATCTCGAGGCGACCGTCGGGATAATCGCAGACAACAACCTTCTTTCCCGAAAGTGGCCTGGAGAGGTCAGTCGGATCGAGAATGAACAACACCTTGTCGTAGCGCAGCGTCAAAGCTTGCGACAACGTGCGGACTTCCTTCCGGCACATAGCGCCATCAAGGTTCTCATGATCGGCCAGCGACCGGTGCATGTCCTTCGGATTGCGTGGTGACTTGCCGAAACGACCATTGAAGTCGGCGATAAATTCCGGCGCATAGGCATTGGCCGCCGCGATCGTATCGATGCCGTGTAGCCGTAACTCCTTCACCAGCCGATCCTGCAGCGTCTGGTTGGCGCGTTCAACCCGGCCCTTGGCTTGCGGGGTGTTGGCGCAGATGATGTCGATGTTCAGCTCATAAAGCGCGCGTCCAAACTGCGTCAGGCCGCTCGTCCGGTCTTTCTCCGACGCATGGGTCGCCCGAAAGACACCATGCTTGTCGCTGTAGAAAGCCAGCGGTTTGCCCCATTGCTGCAGATAGGCCTTCGTCGCATGCAGGTAGTCGAATGTGTTCTCCGATCCGGCAAAGCGCAGATGCAACAGTTTGCCGGTGGCGTCATCAATGTAGACGAGCAGGGCGCATTTGGGGCCGCGGCTTTCGAACCACCAGTGATGCGAGCCGTCAATCTGGACGAGTTCACCAAAACAGTCGCGCCGGCCGCGCGGTTGGAACACGCGCTTCTTGCGGGCTCGGCGCGAGGTCCAGATACCAGCCTCGGTCATCCATTGGCGCAGCGTCTCCTTGGCCACCGAGATCTGATGAAGCTCGATCAGCTTCTCACGCGCCAGCGTCGGACCGAAATCCAGATAGCGTTCCCGGATCAGATCCAGCGCCGCATTGCGAAAATCTTCGCTGTGGCGGCGATTGCTGGGTCGTGATCGCTTCTTCGACACGAGGCCGGCCGAACCGGCACTGTCATAAGCCTGCAGCAGCCTGTGGACCTGGCTGCGACAGAGATCAAGCAGTTCGGCCGCCTGAACGACACTCAAGCGATGATCCCGGATCTTCTGGATGACTTCGAGGCGATGCAATTCTTTCTGTGACATGGTGATCAAACAGGACATGACGACTCCGTTCGCTCCTGGTCTCCACCAGGCTGGACGTCGTCATCCTTGCTCCCAACGTTGATGTTGACCAGTGCATCGAAAGGCGAGACTGTCGCATCTCTAACTGGCCCAACTGTCGCATTACTAAATAGCCGCTACATAGGAAAAATGCGTAATCATTATTATGGAACTTATTATTCATCGTCGCTCTGATGGCTCCGATGCTCAGGGCGATGTGTTCCGCATGGTCGCGGTTGGAACAGTGACGCTGGTAAACGGATTTATGTGGCCAATGCGTTTGCACCGCTGTTTACCAGCGCTGCTGCCTCATCCGGCTTCAAACTACGGCGAACGCCTTGCGATCACGTCCGCTATCAATGGCTTCCTCTGGATCACTCAAGTCATTATCAATGCGATGCAGGGTCTCGGCGTCTTCGGCACGGACGAGGTTCTCGACGAGATAGAAAACAGTCCCGGCGGCATCCTGTCAGAGACGTAAAATATTGCCAGCCCCACGCTCGACTACAAAAGATGACTATTATTATCATCTTTCTCTTGCGCCCGATTGCCATGCGATGATAGCAGCAATTTATGGACAGCGCGGATCACCCAGACATACTTGGTACCTTCATGGACGTGCGTTCGCGCTTGGCACACGTCATCTACCGTCGGGTGCAATGTTCAGCGACCACGGCAGATCTTCTGCAGGACACATTTTTACGTTTCTGGGAAAGGCCGGGCCTGTTGCGCGAGGTTGCCGACCTTGCCGGCTATTTCGTCACGACAGGTCGGAATCTCGCTCTCGATCATCAGCGCCGCAAGAAACTCGCGCCCTTTGTCGACGGCATCGACGGTTTGGAAAGCATATCCGATCCCAGGCAATCGGTTGAAGCGACCACGATCAACCGCCAGGAACTGCGGCATGTGCAGGCGGCACTCGGGCGCATGCCGCCTCGCGCCAGACAGGTTTTCTTGCTTTCACGCATCGATGGCCTCACCTACGTCGAGATCGGCGACCGTCTCGGCATTTCGCCGAAGACGGTCTTCGGTCACATGGTTGTCGCGCTTGAACGGTTGCGGGCGGAGATGAAGGCACAGGGCTGAGGGCTCCCTGCTGCTTTATTTTCTCAGAGCGAGGCGGCGAATGCAGGACATCTCCCGGAAAGAAAACTGTCCCGACGAAGATGCGAACGTATCGCGGTGCGCGGCCGAATGGTTTGCGCGGCTTCTCGATGAGAGCGCCACCGCCAACGACCGCGCATCATTCCGAGCTTGGCTTGAGCGCAGTCCCGAGCATGTCAAAGCCTATTCCGAACTCGAGCGTCTGTGGCAAGGGGCTTCGGCCCTCCCCGAGATCCCGGCGCCCTCGTCCATCAAACGCAGGAACTTCCTCAAGTCCGGCGGCGCACTGATGGTGCTTGCCACGGCTGGGCTCAGTGCCACTGCCTATCTGCGGTCGGTCGCGGCAGACTACCGAACGGGCGTCGGAGAAACTGCCCGTATCACCCTTCCCGACGGCACAGTCGCGGAGCTTTCTACCGCCACGGCCATATCGCTGGACTTCACGACAGGGCAACGGCAGGTGCATTTGCTGGAAGGCGAGGCATTCTTCACGGTTGCCCCGGACATGCAGCGACCGTTCGTCGTCGACTGTGGATTGCTGAGAAGTGCGGCGCTGGGGACGCAGTTTTCCGTCGGAATAGAGGAGCAAGGCATCGTCGTGGCGGTAGCCCAGCATTCAGTCAGGGTATCGTCTCCGACGCAGGAGCAGGTTGTCCAGGAGGGACAGTCCGTTCTGTATGCCCGCGACAGAATATCCAGCCCGGTGCGCACGGATGATGGTTCACAGCTTTCGTGGCGCGATGGAAAGCTGGTCTTCATTTCAACACCGTTTGAAAATGTGGTGACCGCACTTTCCAGATGGCGTCACGGCAAGATGATCGTCATGGACAGGGCCTTGGCGCGCCGGCCGGTCAGCATCATCGTCGATGTTCGCCGAGCCGGTAGAATACTCGAAAACCTTGAAAACGGCCTTCCCATCCGCATCGCCAGCTACTCTCCCTGGCTGACATTGATCTATCCGCAAGAAAAAAGTTGAAAAACGACCGAGGTTTTTTGCGACCTGATGCGTCCCCTTTTCAGAAGCCCGGAAATGCCCGGGCCGAATTGCGTTTGCAGGGGGCAATGCGAATGACGGAAAATCAAATCGGCGGCAGTCGTCTTCGGCTGCTTTGCAGCGTGCTGTTGGTAGCCTGCGTCGGCTTCGCACCGCTTTCCATATCGACAAATGCGGTAGCCGAAAGCGGCAAGAGCTACGCTTTCACAATCAGCGGCCAGCCGCTTTCCGCCGCACTGGTCCGCTATTCCTCCGTTACGGGCATCGACGTCGCGTTCGACGGTAATCTGCCCGCCAATCTGCGCACGAGCGGCATCAGTGGCAATCTCCCCGCCGAAGCCGCGCTGTCGCGCTTGCTGGCCGGGACTGGCCTGACCTACCGTTTCACGACGCCGACGACGGCACTGCTTGTCAATTCAAAGGCAGTCTCTCCGGATGCGGCAGCGGACGGTGCCACATCCTTGCAACCCATCGTTCTCAAGGGGGAGCGAGGCAGAGGGCCGGTCGTGGGGTTTGTTGCCACGCAAAGCGCAACGGGCACGAAAACCGACGCTGCGCTCAAAAACACGCCACAGGCAATCAATGTCGTCACACGCGACCAGATGACGGCACAGGGATCGGCCACGCTGACCCAGGCGTTCCGGTATACACCCGGCGTCATCAGCCAGTTCGGCGACGACAGCCGTTACGACTGGTTCACAATTCGCGGCTTTCGCCCCGGCCGTTATCTCGATGGCCTCCGGCTGCCGTTCGGTGCCAGGGGCTATGCCCAGCCACGTGTCGAGCCCTACAGCCTCGAGCGCGCCGAAGTTCTGAAAGGTCCCGCCTCGGTTCTCTATGGTCAGAGCGAGCCCGGCGGCCTGATCAACATGGTTTCGAAGCGCCCCAGCGCCACTGCGAAGAACGAGGTGGAAACACAGTTCGGCACCGATAATCGCATCCAGACTGCATTCGATCTGAACGGCAACATCAATGACGACGACAGCCTTCTCTACCGCCTCGTCGGCGTCGGCCGCCTGACCGACACGCAGTATGACTTCGTGAAGGAGAAGAAGGGCTACATCGCGCCATCCTTCACCTTCAAGCCGGACGAGGGAACATCCCTCACGATCTACGGCAGCTACCAGCGGATCGACTCCCCCGGCGGTGGCGGCGCGCCGGCACTTCCGGCCAATGGAACGCTCTATACCGGCAAATATCCGGAACTGCCGCGTAGCACATTCCCCGGGGAGCCGGGATACGACCATTACAAAAGCGAGCAGGCCTCGGTGGGCTACGAGTTCGAACACGAACTCGACGAGACCTGGACGGTTCGGCAGAACCTTCGCTATTCCTATGTCAGCACGGACACCCAGCGCGTCCAGCCCTACTGCCCTTCGGCTTGCAACCCTGCTGGCTTCTACCGTTACGCCTGGGCATTTCCGGAAAGCTCTCGAGCCGTCACGGTCGACAACCAGGCCGTGGGACATTTCTCGACCGGAGATCTGGCGCATACGGCCCTTTTTGGTCTCGACTATTCCTATGAAAGCAGCCGGTACGAAGAATCCGCGCTGTCGCCGATCTTTAAACTGTTCAATGGATTTGATCCCGTTTACGGGGCTACCAGCGTTACCCGCCCTGCGATTGCCACCAAGATCAACCAGCAGCGCAGTCAGACAGGACTTTATGCGCAGGACCAGGTCGAGTGGGATCGTTTCGTGTTCTCGCTTGGCGGCCGATACGATTGGGCGAATACCGACACCAGAACCCGCACCAGCGTAGCCGACAACAGTATCAACCAGAGGGACGGCCATTTCACCTGGCGCGCCGGCCTCGTCTACAATTTCGACAACGGCATTTCGCCCTATGCCGGATATTCGACGTCGTTCAATCCTGCCAGTGGCACGGACCGCGCAGGCACGGCATTCGACCCCACCACCGGCGAACAGTTCGAAGTCGGCGTCAAATACCAACCGGTCGGCCGCAACAGTTTCGTTACCCTCTCGGCCTTCGACCTGACGCAGGACAACGTTCTTTCGCCGGACCCGGAAAACACCAGTTTCAACGTTCAGACCGGCCAGGTCAGGATGCGGGGCGTCGAGCTTGAGGGCAAGGCAGAACTTACCGATGCCTTCTCCGTTTTGGCATCCTACGCCTACACGGATAGCGACATCACCAAGGCCAACGCCAACGCTGCCGGCGTCAGCAACCAGGGCAATCGTTTCGCCTTCGTGCCGCGACACCAGGCATCGCTATGGCTCGACTATACGCTGCAGACATCCACCGCATGGGATGGCCTGAGCCTTGGTGGCGGCGCGCGTTATACCGGACAGACATATGGCGACAACGCCAACCTGTTCGACATACCCTCCTACACAGTCTTCGATGCCGCCGTGCGCTATGATTTCGGCAAGGCCAACCCGAAGATGGAGGGCCTGAAGGCATCGCTCAACGTGAGCAACCTGTTCGACCGGAAGTATGTCTCGACCTGCATCGCGGCCACGGGATGCTACTGGGGCGAAGGCCGTAGCATCTATGCAACCCTCAAATACAGCTGGTAAAAGCCTTGGCATACCAGTCCGACCACAATAACCACTGGCTGACGCGGCGGCAGTTTGCCGCTGCGTTGACGGCTGCCTTTCTGCCAGCCCAGGCGATGGCGGAACCAACGGCGCCAAGGATCGCGGCGCTGGACTGGGGATGGGCGGAAAGCCTTCTCGCCCTCGAGTTTCCGCCGTTCGCAGTGGCAGAGGCGCCGCTCTACGGCGCCCGTGTCGTCGTGCCGACACTCCCGGATGTGACGATCGACCTCGGCTTGAGGTCGTGGCCCAACATGGAGCTGCTCCGTGCCCTCAAGCCCGACCTGATCCTTTCCCAGGCCGGCTATGGTGCCTCCGCTGCACGCCTCAATGACATTGCTCCAACTCTTGCCATGCCGCTCTACAGCGCCGGGCGCCAGCCATTGAAGGCCGCCGAGACTGGCCTCCGCACAGTCGCCGCGCATATCGGCAGAGACCGGATTGCAGCGGATTACCTGCAGCGCTGCTATGCCCGGCTGGACGCCATAGCGCTGAAGGCAAAGATCTACGACGGACGGCCGCTGCTGATCGTCAAGTTCGCCGACGACAGGCTTGTCGACATCTATGGCGCCGGCGGCCTGTTCGACGATGTTCTGAAACATATCGGCATCGAAAATGCATGGGACGGCCCGACAAACAACTGGGGCTTTGCCACGGCGGGGCTGGAGGCGATTGCCCGATATCCGGATGCACGCGTGATCATCATCGAGCCGGGACCGCCCGGAACATTGCTGCACAGTGCGCTGTGGCAATCCCTGCCGGCGGTGCAGAGGGGCCATGTCGCGATGTTGCCACCCACCTGGGTTTTCGGAGCATTTCCGTCGGCGATGCGATTTGCCGAGGTCATTCAGCAAAGCATCGGCATCGCATGATATCTCCCCTGATGACACCTGCCCGCCTGAGCCTCATAATCGCCTTGGCAGCACTTTTGCTCTACGTCAGTGCCATACTTGGCTATGTTCCGGTTGACGACCTGCGGCATGCGCTCTGGCAGCCAGACCCCGCCTCCTTCGGCGAGGTCTATGTCCACTTCTCGCTTCTGCCGCGGATGATCGTTGCCCTCCTGGCCGGTTCCTCTCTCGCCTTTGCCGGCACGATCTTCCAGCAGCTCCTGAAGAACCCGCTCGCCGAACCTTCGACGCTGGGCATCCTTTCAGGCGCGCAGCTCGCCATCACCATCGGCTCGCTGTTAGCCGTCACCGTATCGGCAAGCGAGCGCGAAATAGCCGGTCTTGCGGGCGGTCTCGCAGCCGTGGCGATTGTTGCCAGCCTTGCGAAGAAGGCGAACTTCGCACCGATGACACTGCTGCTCTGCGGTATGATCATAAGCTTTTCGGCAGGCTCGGCCTCCGTCATCCTGGCACTGTTTCACCACGAATATCTGCGGGGAGTATTCATCTGGGGCAGCGGCTCGCTGATCCAGAACGACTATTCCAACGCGGCGGCTCTGGCGGTGCGCCTGATCGTACTTATCCCTGCGCTGCTGCTTTTCTATAGACCGCTTGCGGTCGCCGGCCTCGACGATGCGAATGCCCGCAGTCTCGGCCTTTCCGCGGGCAGGCTCCGCGCCGTGATATTGCTGATTGCCACCATTCTCTCGGCTGTCGTCGTCGCCCGCGTGGGCGTCATTGCCTTTGTAGGCCTGACGGCCACCAGCGCCGCGCGGATTGCAGGCGCGAGGACATTCCGCCAGCGCCTATTCTGGGGGTCGCTGATGGGTGCCCTGCTGCTGCTTCTGGCCGATGGCATCGTTCTCGTCAGCGCTCCACTTGTGGGAGAGGTCCCGACAGGCACGGTGACGGCGATCACCGGTGCTATCCTGATGCTTGTCCTCCTAAAGGGCGTGCCGCATTCTATCGACGAGGTGACCGCGGTGGGAAGCATGCAAGCGTCGCCTTCGTTATCGAGTCGTTTCCTCATGCCTGTATGTCTCGTCATCGCCGTGACGATCGCTATCTCTTCGCTGACCGAGCAGATCTTCACACACGGCATCGATCCGACAATTCTCTTCGCAGGGCGATGGCCACGTGTCCTCACCTCCGCCAGTGCTGGCGCCATGCTCGCTCTTGCAGGCGCCATAATCCAGGTCACGACTCGCAACCCGATGGCGAGCCCCGAGGGCCTCGGGGTCAGCGCCGGCGCGGGGCTGGGGATTATTGCGGCGTTTTTCCTCAACGGGATGGCATCGCCGCTGGTGCCGCTCGCCGGCGGCATGATTGGCGCAATGCTGTCCTTCGCACTCGTGCTGGCAGTTGCAAGGCAAAGGAACTATGCGCCGGGACCGGTCCTGCTGGCCGGCATCGCCGTCAGCGCGCTCGCCACCGCCATCATCTCCTTCATCGTCGCCAGCGGCGATCCCCGTGCAAGTTACATCCTCGCCTGGACGATGGGGCCAACGTTTCGCGCAACGGGCATCGTCGCGCTCATCGCCTCCGGTTTCGCCGTCATCGGGCTGGCCTTGGCACCGCTTTTTCGCCGTTGGCTGCAAGTCCTGCCACTCGGCGATGGCGCGGCACGCTCGTTCGGTGTCAATCCGGGTCGGTCGCGTGCCGTTCTGCTGCTGTTCGTCGCCACCTTGACGGGTGCAGCGACGATGATGGTGGGGCCATTGAGCTTCGTTGGACTGATGGCGCCGCATATCGCCCGGATGGCCGGCATACGCGGTCAGGTCCACACGCTTCTCACGGCCAGCGCGATCGGCGCGACGCTGATGATGGCGGCAGACTGGCTGGGTCGATCTGCCGACTTCCCTTATGAAATCCCGGCTGGCGTCATGGCGGCCTTCATCGGCGGGCCATACTTCCTGTGGGTCATCCGGCGGCAGGGCAGGGTCACGTCCCGTTCATGAAAAAGAGGAATATGTGATGATTGACGGGCGCCAAGACCGTGGGACCGACCCGATGTCGGAGGCACCATTGCCCAACGGTCGGAGTACCTCCACCTTGTTCACACTCGTTAGCGCCGGTTTCTCCGTCGACAAGCGCGCCCTGCTGGAACCATTGACAATAGATCTGCCGGCGCGGCGGGTGATTGGCCTGCTCGGCCATAACGGCTCCGGCAAATCGACCTTGGTGAAGCTGCTGGCGCGCCAGCAGGCGGTATCGACAGGCGCGATTTCCTTCGAAGGCATGAACCTTACGAAATGGGGAGGCCGGCCGTTTGCCCGCAAGGTCGCCTACCTCCCGCAACAAACGCCAAGCGCTTCCGGCATGCTCGTCAGCGAACTGGTGGCGCTCGGACGCTATCCGTGGCACGGCGCTCTGGGCCGCTTTGGACCGGACGACCGCCGCAGGGTGGAAGAGGCTATGGAGTTGGCCGACGTTGCCATCTACCGGGACCGCCTCGTCGATACACTTTCGGGCGGGGAGCGGCAGCGTGCCTGGCTCGCCATGCTGATCGCGCAGGAGACCGAATGCCTGCTGCTGGACGAGCCGATCTCGGCTCTGGACGTCGCGCACCAGATCGAAGTGCTAACGCTCGTTCGCCGGCTTGCAGAGGAACGTGGGCTGGGTGTCGTCATGGTCCTCCACGACGTCAACATGGCAGCACGCTTTTGCGACGAGATCCTCGCACTTCATTCAGGAAAGCTCATCGCGCGCGGTACCCCAGAACAGATCGTCACGCCGACCCAACTGCAGGCTATTTACGGCATCGAAATGGGCGTAACGCGCCACCCCGACACCGCCACTCCCCTCGCCTACGTCCGATAGGCGAAATCAGGATAACCCTGTGAAAGATCGGGATGCGTTCAATCCTCCATCGGGGCATCAGGACCTAGCCCAGCGTGTTGGTCGCCCAATCTGCGGCGATGTGTGGATGGGTGGGGGTGGGTTCGAGATCGTTGATCAGACGCAGGACGCGCGGCGGCGTCAGCGGCAAGCTGGAGACCCGCTTGCCGGTTGCGCGCGCAACCGCACAGGCGATGGCCGAGCCGACGGCAAGGATCGGGACTTCGCCTGCTCCCTTTGTGCCGAGCGGCCCCATGGATGGCGCGCCCTCATAGAGATCCGCGACGACAGGCACGACGTCTCCGGCCAGCGGTACGCGGTAAGTCTCGAAGCCGTCTTCCGCGATCCGGCCGTCAGCGGTGATCGTCACTTCCTCGTGCAGCGCATAGCCGAGGCCCTGGACGACGCCGCCCTGGATCTGGCCCATGATGGCGCGGCGATTGAGCGCGCGTCCGACATCCTGCACCACCCGGTAGGCCAGAACCTCGACATGCCCGGTATCTGGATCGACAGCCACTTCGGCCTCGTGAACCACGAAGACGGGAATATCGAGCGCGTCGATAAAGTGGCCCATCGCACAGCCTGTCATCGCCGGCGTGTTCTTTGCGGTGAAGCTGCCCGTACCGCTGATCGGGCCTGTGGTCGATTGCGCATGGGCGACCACCGTCGGGATCGAGACGCCGGTCCCGGGTCGCCCGGAAATTTCCACCCGCCCTTCACGCAACACCAGATCGCTCGCGGCTGTCTGAAACATCTCGCTGGCCGTCCGCAGAAGCTTTTCGCGGACCTCGGCCGCCGCACCCACACTCGCCGCACCGATGGAGACGGTCGTCCGCCCGCCACCGACCCCGACATCCAGCCCCGCGGAATCCGTGTCCGCCTCGCGCACCACGACCTGCTCCGGTCGCAGCCCAAGCTGGCCGGCAACGGTCTGCGGCAGCGCCTGCACCATTGTTCCCGAGCCGATCTCGACGCCGGACGTCACCAGCGTGGCGCTGCCGTCGGCATTCAGATTGATGGTCGCAGCAGACGGCCCGACGAAGATGAACCAGGTTCCGACGGTTGTGGCGCGGCCGTAAAGGCGACCGTCGGCCCGGGCTTCCGCCGTTCCAGTATTTTCTCGCAGCGCCTCCATCCGCTCCAGCATCGGACGCAGGACGTCACCCTCGAACACCTGCCCGGTCGGGCCGAGATCGCCGTCGCCAAGCACATTGCGTTTGCGGAACTCCATGGGGTCCATGCCGATTGCGGCGCATATCTCGTCGGTATGGCGCTCCAGGGCAAAGCCGTTATAGACGCCGTTGCAGGCCCGGAAGGCGCCGTTCGGTGGCGTGTTGGTGTAGACGGCCCGGCTGACGAGGCGGGCAGCACCCAGCCGATAGCTACCTCCGAGGGTATGGGAGGTCATGGTGGTGAGAAAGACCTGCTCGCCACCATAGGCGCCGCAATCCATCAGCACGACGGCCTCGCGCCCGACGATCTCGCCCTCGGCCGACACGGCAGAGCGAATTTTGATCTCTGCATTCTCCCGGCAGAGGCAGGTGGCCATCTCTTCCTGCCGGGTGTTCTCCAGCATGACACTTCGGCCCGTCATACGAGCCAGCAGAGCTGTAATGGGCTCGATCGACGCATCGAATTTCAAGCCGAATGCACCGCCGACCGGTGGAACGGTGACGCGAACGCGGCCTGGCGGCAATTGCATGACGCGACCGGTCACATTGCGCACGGTCCAAGGCACCTGCGTCGATGTCTGGATATGCGCCCGGCCATCCTCCCAGCTGCCGATTGCGACACGCGGCTCGAAGGGAACATGGCTCTGCCTGCCGACGACGAAATTGCTTTCGACGATCGTCACATCAGGGCGAGCAAAGGCGGCATCGACATCGCCGCGCACCGATTTCGCTTCCCACGCAATGTTGCCGCGTCGCGCACCACCCTCGGTCAGCACGTCATATGTCCGCCAGTCCTCGTGCAGTGATCGCGCGCCGGGCGTCAGCGCCTCCGCCATCGTCAGTACGGGCGCAAGCGGTTCGATCTCCAGAATGATTGCCGCCAGGGCCGCCCGCGCCTCGGCCTCGCTTTCGGCGGCAATGGCGGCGAGCGGCTCGCCATTGTAGCGGATCACATCGACGGCAAAGAGCGGGTGGTCGGCGATACCGATGCCGTAATTGCCGGGCGCATCAGCTGCGGTCGCAATTCCCAGCACACCGGGGCACTCGAGAGCAGCGGACACATCGAGCCGGGTAATGCGGCCGGCGGGCACGGAGGACCGCAACAGGACAGCGTGCAGCATATCCGGACGGGCCCTGTCATTGGTGTATTTCGTTCGTCCACGCAGCTTGTCGCGGGCGTCTCGTCGGGGAAGATCCATCACGGTCGTCGAAGCGTCAGTCATGGACGCGCTCCCCGGCCGGCTGTCCGAGGTAGTCCATCACCGCATCGATAATGCGTTCATAGCCCGTGCATCGACAGATATTGCCCACCATTGCCGATTTCACATCGTCCCGGCTGGCTGCCGGATTGTCGCGGAGGAACGGCGCAAGGCTCATGACCATGCCCGGAAAACACATTCCGCACTGGACCACATCCGCCGCCTCGAACGCGGCCTGGAGAGGATGCAGCGGTCCATCACCGGTCGCCATCGCCTCGATCGACAACACGTTGGCACCATCGAGCAATCCTACAGGGCGGAGACAGGACATGATGGCCTCTCCGTCGACAGTCACAGTGCAGGCGCCGCAAAATCCCTCACGGCAAACGGCCTTGGTGCCTGTCAGGAAACGTTCCCGCCGAAGTATATCGACCAGCGGCGTCATTGGATCGCCGTTGAAACGATAGGGGAAGCGATTGATGTGAAGCGTCACGGTCATCGGGTGGCCTCCGTCTTCAGAAGTGCTGCCATGCATCGGCGAACAAGCGCCGGCAACACCTGCCGCCGATACCAGCCATCCGTCTCTTGTCCGTCGCGGCCCTGGAAGTCGTTGCAACCGATGGCAAGGTTATAGGCCGTCTCGGCGTCGGGAGATCGGCCCGGCTCGGTGGCAAGCGCGTGTTCAAGCGAAAGCCAGCGTCGCGCCAGGTGCTCGACCGAGCCGACGGCGACGAGAACTCGTCCATCGGGGCGGCGCGCCATCGAAACGATGGCAACCGGATAGTCGCCTGCCCGGCGCAGCGGCAGCCTAACATGCGCGCTGCCGGCGCTGTCGCGGTTGATGATCACCCTGACGAGGATCGCATCGGCGAGCAGCCGCTTCCGATCCGTGAGAAACGACACCATCGGCACAAGCATTGCCCCTTGGTCGCCGTGCAGCTCAACCTCCGCCTCGACGGCCAACAGCGGGGGCAGAAGATCGGCGGCGGCGAACTCTTGCGTACAAAGATTGCCGCCGACAGTCGCCACCCGACGGATGGCCGGGTTGGCAGCACCGGACGCAGCCTCCGCCAATGCCTCAAGGCCGCTTATGCCTGCAAGTGACCGGGCGAGCGCATCATGGGTTACGGCCGCACCGATCGTCACGCGATCGGTTTCGATGTGGATGCTGGTCAGCCCGGCAATCTTGTGGAGCGACACCAATGCATCCGGCAACGCGTGGCCCCGACGCGGATCGCGCATCAGCCACGTTCCGCCGGCTAGGATCGCCGCACCCTGCCGGCGCGCGGCAAGCGCTTCCTCGAAGCTGCCGGCAACGGTCAGGGACCGCTGCAGATGTTCGGACATTGACGTTTACCCCTTCAATCGCCGTCTTTGCGGCTTTCCAGCATCATTTCAGAGGCAAGCCTTCCCGTGAAATAGAAGTTTCCTGGATGTAATATCGTAAAAAGAGATACGCCCTTCCCAAGCGCAACCGAGGCAAGGCCGCTGGCGCTCACTTCCAGTGTGCTACGCTGCGCCTCTCGAAGCTCTCGCGGAATTGCCGGGTCGTGTTCTCGAGCACGTTGCCGCTCTCCCAATCGAGAATGACGGCAAAGCGACGAACCGCATCCATGGCGTTGATCTCGCCCGACTTGTAGCGACTAGATACCATCGCCGGATCCGAACGCGCCCATTCCTTGCGGTTTTGGCGGATTTCGGTGCGGGCAGCTTCTGTTGCGGGGAGATCGATTTCGTACTCGCAGAGATCGCGATCCATGACCTTCAACACGACGCCGTAGTCGACCTTGGCGCGCTTGATGGAGACATAGTCGTCGATCACGTCCTCCAGCACATGGAGGGGATCGCGCTCCAGCGGATCGCCGAAGCCGCCACCACCCGCTGTCGGTCGGGCGAATTGATCGCCCGTGAAAACCGGATAGTCGGAAAAGACCGAACCGAGCCAGGTGTCGACCTCCTCGCCCGCGCGGCGGATCGTCAGCCCGTGCGGCATAGAGGGGAGCCCGCCCTCGACACCCCAGACAACGGCGCGCTCGCGATCGCAGATATAGGACATCACGGCATCTTCGGCCGCCAGCAGCACCGAGGTCTTCTGCACGCCGACACCGCCGCGCCATTTGCCCGGACCGGCGGAATCCTGCTTGATCTGAAACTCCGTCGTCCGCGTCGGGTTGACGCGCTCGTTGCCTTCGTTCGGCTGCGACATCAGGCCGGTTCCAAAGCAGGCGGTCGTCACGTCGGCACCGTCCTTGCCGTTGCGCCCACCCCATCCGCCGGGAAGCCACTCATAAAACATGAAAATCGGCTTTTCCGGTTTGCGCGCGTCGCGACCGCCGGCCAGCAGGTATTCGAGGTTGAAAGCGCATGCGATGGCGCGTTCCGGCATGATCTGCGACCACATCTCGAAGATTGAATTCATAATTTTCTCGAACGGCATCAGGAATCCTGTCACCGCCACCGGCCACTCGGCACTCACGACGCTGTTTTTCGGCGCGGTCACCTCGATCATGCGATAAAAGCCGCTGTTAAGGGGCAGATCCGGGAAGAACGTCTTCATTCCCGCGACAACGGCTGAAAAGGTAGCCCCCGGTGCGGAATTGTACATGGAGCCGATCGTCTTGTGGCTGCCGGTAAAATCGTAATGGATCGTGTCGCCCTTGATCGTCATTTTGATGTGGATGGGGATCATCCCTTCCCCGCCCCCGAGATCGCGGTCGATATAGTCGACGCTTTCCCACGTGCCGTCGGGCAATTCGGCAAGGCGCTTGCGGACGGCCCGTTCGACGTAGTCCTGAACCTCCTCCATACCGCGCACGACGGTCTTGCGGCCGTATTTCTTGACGAGACGCAGCAGTTCCCGTTCAGCTGCCTGGGTCGCCTGGGCCTGCGAATGGATGTCACCGATGATTGATGCCGGATCGCGGGTATTGGCAGCGATCAGATTGGCGACATCGGAGCAGAAGCGGCCGGCACGGAATAGTCTCACCGGCGTGATACGCATGCCCTCCCGGAACATGTCACGGGCGGTGACGTCGAAGGAGCCGGGGACGGACCCTCCAAGGTCCGACCAGTGTCCGTTCGACTGCGAAAAGCCGATCAACGTGTCCTCGTCGAAGATCGGGCGCACGAGCCGCACATCGCTGAAGTGGGTCCCGCCGGCGTAGGGATCGTTGATCGCGTAGACGTCGCCCGGCGCCATGTCGCCTTCGAATACACGGATGACTTCCTTGCAGGTATTGTGCAGCGTGCCGACATGGACTGCGATGTCGTAGTTGCCCTGCGCAACCGAGTTGCCGTCAGCATCATGCAACGCATTGGAAAAGTCGCGGTTGTAGATGACGAACGAATAACAGGTGCGCAGCATCTGTTCGGCCATCTGGTCGACCGTGGTGATGAAGGAATTCTTGAGCACCTCGAAGGTGACCGGATCGAGGCTCTTTTCAGTTTCCACGAAGTTGGTCATGTCTCAGCCTTTCGTTCCGATAAGAATATTCAGGAATGCGTCGACCCTAGCGCTCATGCCTGGCGGGACAACCGTGGTCGAATCAAACTGTTCTACGATTGCGGGGCCGGAGATGGTGGCACCCGCTTCGAGCACCTCACGCTGATAGATCGCCGCATCGTAGGATTTGCCGTCGAACCAGACCGCGCGTCGGCCGAGTGGCGCAGGCGCATGGTCGCGCACCGGATATTTCGGCAGCTCGGCCTTGGGCACGAGACCGATTGCCTTGACTGCGACGCGAAAGATGGCAACCGGGGCTTCGTCGCGGCGGTAGTTGAACTCGCGCTCATGCTCCGCGTGGAAAGCATCGATCAGGGACGCAATACTCACGATCCGGGCGGGTGCGCTGACGGCGAGCGAGCGCCACTGGCCCTGATACATCATCTCGACGGTCCGCTGGAGCGCCATATCCTGCGGCGCTATCCCTTCGTGCAGCAAGCGCTCGGACGCTTGCGCCTCCATGCGCTGGAACGCAGCCTCCAGCTCCGCCGGCGCAACGATGGAGGCGTCGGTCATGAAGCTCTCGGAGAAGTCGTGCTGCACATCGACAAGCAGGCAACCGAGTGCCGAGGTGACGCCGGGATTGGGAGGCACGATCACGGTCGGAATGGAAAGCTCCTTTGCGACAGCCGCCCCGTGCAGGGCGCCGGCACCCCCGAAGGCAACGAGCGCGAAGTCGCGCGGATCGTATCCACGGCTGATCGACATCAGGCGTACGGCATTGGCCATGTTTGCATTGGCGACGGCGACGATTGCCTCGGCAGCCGCGTGAAGCTCCATGCCGAATGGTGTCGCCACCGTTTCCTGGACGGCTTCCTCGGCAAGCGCCGGATCGAGCGTGATCTTGCCGCCTGCGAGGCTGCTGCCGAGACGGCCGAGAACGACATTTGCATCTGTGTTCGTGGCTATCCGATTGCCGTTTCGATAGCAGGCCGGCCCGGGATTGGCGCCGGCCGACTGGGGGCCGTTGCGTAGCGACCCGCCCTCGTCCCGCCAGGCCAGCGACCCGCCGCCGGCACCGATCGTCAGCACCTCGATGGAGGGAAAGCGGATGGGATAGCCGAATTCGATGTACCAGTCCTTGGTGATACGAGACTGGCCGTTCCAGGCGAGCGAAACATCCGTGCTTGTTCCGCCCATGTCGAAGCCGATCGAGTTCTGAAAGCCGCAGAGGTTGCCGATAAACCGGCTGGCGATGGCGCCTGCCGCGATCCCCGATCCGGCGAGCCTGGCGGAGAAATCTATGACACTCGCCGGCGTCATCACGCCGCCGCCGGAATGCAACAGCAGCAGGTCCCGCGTGTAGCCTGCGGCAGCCAGCTTTTCGCCAAGCCGGGAGACGTAATCGACAACCACCGGCGCGCAGACGGCGTTCGCCATCGTCGTCGAGAAGCGCTCGTGCTCGAAGATCTCCGGCATGACTTCGGAAGAAATCGACACCGGCACCTCCGGCATCGAGGCCTTGAGGATATCGCGCATGCGCCGTTCATTTGCTCCATTGACGTAGGAATTCATGAAGCAGACGGCGATGGATTTGATGCCGCGCTTTTTCAGGATCGCGGCAACACGGTGGGCATCGTCCTCGTTCAGAGCTTCGAGTATCGTGCCCTCGGCGTCGACACGCTCGCCGACCGTCAGCCGGTCGCGGCGTGGAATATAAGGCTTCGCGACGTCCTTGTAGGTGTCCCAGAGGTCCTCCTTGTTGGCGCGCCGGATTTCGACCACATCGCGAAAGCCCTCGGTGCAGACCATTGCCGTTCGCGGCAAACGCCGTGTGATCAGCGCGTTCGTCGCGACCGTGGTCCCGTGCGAGAACATGGTAACCTCCGAAAGCTCGATGCGGCCCTGCTTTATGCCGTTCATGATCGCCCGCATCGGATCATCCGGGGTCGACGCCGTCTTCTCGATACGGATCGCCCCGGTCTCCTCATCCATGATGCAGATGTCGGTGAAGGTGCCTCCCACATCCACCGCAACTCTCGTCTTCGCCATGATCTGTCCTCTGGATGGTTCGACCGGACAGCATTCTTCGCTCGCCAACCCGTCACGGAATGGCGCTTCGATTGTCCGGTAGTTGCGAAAGTCCGGATCGGTCGCCCGGACGGCGTCAAATGTCCCCTTGCCGCTAGGCCGAAGTGGCTAGTGCGGCTTTTTCCCCGGGTGGGTCCTGCCTGCCCGAAGCAAGGCCTCGCGGCGCGTCTCGCTCGGCGAACAGTCAAATTTCGATCTGTAGTGACGGCAGAACTGCGACTGGTCGGTAAAGCCCCATCGATAGGCGATTTCGGCAATCGTCGTGGTGACGGTAAGCGACATCAGTTCCTCGGCACAGCGCTCGAGACGGCTGTCGCGGATGAAACCGTTGATCGACTTGTTGCTGTCCTGAAAGAGACCCTGCAGATAACGCAGCGAAATGCCGCCCGCTTCCGCCACCGATTGCGGACCGAGATCCGCATTCTTGATATTGTCGCGAATGTACTGCTCGGCGCGATGCAGGTGCCCTGCCCGTATCGAGGAGATATTGCTATCGAGCACGCGGTCGTCGCTGACGATCGACAGGCAAAGCATTTCGAGAATGTGTCGGCCGGTCAGTTCACGCGCGACGTCGTCGATGTCTTCGACATGGTTGATCGTGGTCCGGACCGTATCGAGAAAGAGAGCGGCGACGCCGCGCGTGCCATCAAAACTGAGCGCGCTGAACCGATCCGTCGAGCCGATCCGCGATCGGACGCTCGCAGCCGGGACCTTCAGCACCCAGAGGGCATTCGGGCGGCCGTGCCAGAATTCATAGGGGGCATCGCCACGCTCCAGAATGAAGCCGCCCGGCTTGCAATTGACGCTGCGCGAGCCCTGCGAGAAGTCGACTTCGCTGACTTCCGGAATGGTAATGAGAAGACTGGCATCGCGTTCGTTGAGAAAGTGGCGACGATGGCGACGATAGCTGACGCCGTCGCACTCCATCCTCGACACACCGACGAGGCCTAGAGACCATGTCTCCAGCACGCCCCTGAATTCCCGCCTGTTGCGATAATCGGTATCGAGTGGAAAGTAGGTTTCGGTAACGGCAGCCTGCCAGGCATCGCCCCCGGCTTGACCGCTGATATCATCGACGACGTATCTCATGCATCGACTTCCCCTTGTAGGCCGGCTTTTCCCGGTTCCCGCTATTGAGGGCAGAGTACATCAATTCCGTGGGTCGTATTGCTAAAAAACGCATAAACTTATGAGCATGGCCGCGCTGCGAGATGGACTAGGACTGCGACCCAAGCAGCCAGCCAGCCCGGAAACCTCAGCGGAGGACGGCTACCTTGGCACGCTCGTTGTAGAACCCGAGCTTGTCGGAGATCTCGTTCGCGGCTGTCAACAGGCTCTCCAGATAGGAGTCGCGGTTGCGCAATCCATCTTCCCGAGGCGCGACGAGGCAGAGGGTGGCAATGCAGTTGCCACCGGCCTGGTAAATCGGCACGGCAAAACAATGGGTGAAGTTTTCGACCTCGCTGTTGAAGGTGAAATATCCGTCACGAGCTGCAGTGCGCACCTCGGCCAAAAAGGTTGCGGGATCCAGCTGCCTGCCGTCCGGCAGCGTGAAATCTTCCGGCGGGATCAGATCGATGATCTGCTGGTCGGTCAGGTGTGAGACGAGCAGCCGTCCCGACGCCGTCCAGGGGATCGAAACTGTTTCGCCTACGTTGGAGGAAATACGGAAGGGTCGAACGCCCTCCCGCATCATCGCGACGGTGTACTTGTTTCCTTCGAGCAGACACATCTGGGCAGTTTCGCGCGTTTCCACTGCAAGGCGGGTCAGCATGCGCTCGCATTCCCGCATCAGATCGAAATGCTCGGCATAGGCTGTTCCAAGGAAATACAGACGACGGCCGAGGAACACCCGCCCGTCGTCTCCCTGATAGTCGAGCATGCCGTGGCCGAGAAGCAGGTTGACCAGTTCGTATACAGACGATCGCGGCGCGCCTATTTCCGCCGCGATCTCGTTGGGTCTCATGGGCTGGCGCTTCACGCGCAGAAACTCCAGGATCTCGAAAGCGCGATCCAGTCCTCTGGTGCGTCGCGATGCGATCTCGACAGCCTCAGCCATGCATTTCTCCAATATTCAGGCGCGATCCGAGCGATAGGCGACGCAATCCACCTCGACCTTGCAATCGACCATCATGCGCGACTGGACACAAGCGCGCGCGGGAGGGTTTTCGCTGAAATATTCGGCGTAGACGCCATTGAAACTCAAGAAATCGCGCGGATCGTCGAGCCACACGCCGACGCGCACGACATCCTGAAGCGTGTAGCCGGCCTCCTCGAGGATGGCTATCATGTTGTCGATGGCCTTCCGGCTCTGGGTGACGATGCCGCCCGGCACGATCTCGCTGTTCTCCATGGGAACCTGACCGGAAACATAAAGCCAGCCACCGGCTTCCGTGGCCCGCGCAAACGGAAGGGGTTGACCGCCAGCGCCTTTTTCTCCGGCGCCATAACGTTTGATCGTCATAATATTTCACTTTCCTGCTTAATTGAAACTCGAGGTCTTTAAAAACTCGGCGAGCCGCTCGGTCTTCGGCTGTACGAACATTTCCTTTGGATCGCCCTCTTCGCAGATGACACCCTGGTTCATGAAGATAACCCGGGACGACACCTCATAGGCAAAACGCATCTCGTGCGTGACCAGCAGCATGGTCATGCCATCTGCCGCCAGCCCCTTGATGACCTGAAGCACTTCCCCGACCAGTTCCGGGTCCAGCGCGGAGGTTACCTCATCGAAGAGCATCAGGCGCGGGGACATCGCGATCGCCCGGGCAATCGCAACGCGCTGCTGCTGGCCACCCGATAACTGGCCGGGATAGTGATTGCTGCGCGCCGAGAGGCCGACGCGATCGAGCCAGCGCTCGGCAAGCGTCCGGGCTTCGGTTTTCGGCATCTTCTTCACCTTGACGAGACCGAGCATGACATTTTCGGCCGCTGTCATATGGGGAAAGAGATTGAATTGCTGGAAGGCCATGCCCGTCAGCGCGCGCTGGCGCGCGATTTCCCGTTCGCTCTTGCGACGGCGCGAGCTGCCTTCGATGTGGTAGCCAATCTCCTCGCCATCAAGGTTGATGGTTCCGCCCTGGAACTCCTCGAGCATGTTGATACAGCGAAGCATCGTCGTCTTGCCGGAACCCGACGAGCCGATGATCGAGATCACCTCGCCTTCCGCGACGGAACAATCGACGCCCTGCAGCACCTCATGGTGGCCGTAGGTTTTCCGAAGGCCTTTGATTTCAAGCATAGTCCTGGCCATTGGCAAGCCTCCTCAAGATGGCAGCATGGTCTTGCGCTCGACGAATTTGCCAAAGCGCTCGATCCCGAAGTTGACGGCGAAATAGAGGGCGCCTGCGAGGAAATAGAATTGCAGGCTCATGAAGTTGCGCGAGATGATCTCCTGGCTGCGCAGCAACAGCTCAGCCACTCCGATGACCGAAAGCAGCGTCGATGCCTTGACGATTTCCGCAGCCGTGTTGACCCAGGCCGGAAGGCACTGGCGCAACGCCTGCGGCCAAAGCACGGAGGTGAATGTCTGGGTGAACGTCAGGCCGATCGCCTTGGCGGCTTCCGTCTGGCCCCGGGGGATTGCCTGCAGCGCGCCGCGTACGATCTCGCCGACATGTGACGAGCAGAAGATCGCCAGCGCCAGCACGCCGGCAGAAAAAGGACCGAGGTCAAGACCGACGGCACTCAAGACATAGTAGCTGGCCAAAACAAGCACGAGAACCGGCGTGCCGCGGATGATGTCGGTATAGGCCCGCACGACAAACCGCAGCGCCATGTTGCCGTAGGCCAGCGCGAGCCCGACGAAGACACCGACGACCGAGCCGGCAAGGATGGCCAGCAGCGAGATCGATATCGTCATCATCAGCCCGCTGACGATCACATAGCGGGCAATCCAGAGCTGTTCGAGGAAACTGTGGGACATCGGCTTACCTCGGCAGCGCCAGCCGGCGCTCGAAGAAGCGCATGACGGCAGCAATGAGAAGACAGGTGACGACATAGAGACCGGAGGTGACCATCCATGTCTCGATGACACGGAAGCTTTCGACATTGATCTTGCGGGCGGCGAAGGTCAGTTCCGGCACGGCAATGGTCGCTGCAAGCGATGTGTCCTTGAACAGGGATATGATCGTCGAGGACAGCGACGGCAGCACGTTCCGGAACATCAGCGGCGCGATAATCGAGGTGCGGATCTGGCTCGAGGTCAGGCCGATGGCGAGGCCGGCTTCGGTCAGGCCCTTCGGAATGGACAGCAGCCCGGCGCGAAATACTTCCGCCAGATAGGCGCCCGAATAGAGGGAAAGCACCAGGATGAAGCTTTTCACCTTGTCTAGCCTGAATCCCATCTGCGGCAGCGCGAAATAGGCAAACAGGACCAGCACGAGGATAGGCAGGTTGCGTATCAGCGTCACATAGCAGCGCGCCGGGATCGCCACGAACCGCTGTTTCGACAGCAGGGCGAATGCCACCACCAAGCCGATAACGGCGCCGATCACGATCGAGATAATCGCCAGGCCGAGGCTCAACGCCAAACCGCTCCAGAGAAAATCGAAATTGCGCCAGACCGCAGAGAAATTCAGCGTGTAACCCATGGTCGTCCTCGCAGAAAAAGGGAGCGAGGGATGCCTCGCTCCCCTGAGCCAGTTACTTGAATTCGACCGGGAAGCCGATCTGCGGCGGTGTCAGGTCCTTGCCGAACCAGGTCTTGTAGGACTTCGCGTAGGCATCGAACTCAACGCCGGTCATCGCTTCATGCAGAGCGGTGTTGACAAAGTTCAGCCAATCCTGGTCACCGCGCTTGACACCGCAAGCATAGGTCTGCGGGTTCCAGCCATAGCCGGCATCCTTATACCTGCCGGCGTTCTGGGTCATGTACCAGGCGAGCGATGACTGGTCGGTGGCGACAGCATCGGCCCGGCCGGATTCCAGGGCCTGGTAGATGAGATCGACGGAGTCGTACTGGTCGACCTTGGCGTCCGGAAGCGCCGCGTGGACCATGGCTTCGGCATAGACATTCTGCAGCACAGAAACGGTGACCGACGAGCCTGCCGCCTTCAGCGCGGCATAGTCGGCATACTGGCCGTCAGCCTTCAGCATGAGGCCGACGCCTTCGCGGTAATAGGGAATGGTGAAGGCAATCTGCTGGGCGCGCTCGCCGGTGACAGTGATGAACTGGCAGGTGATGTCGACCTTGTTCGTGGTGATGTTCGGAATACGGGCATCGGACGACTGGTTGACGTATTCGATCTTGTCCGGATCGCCGAACAAAGCCTTGGCGATGATGTGGCCCATATCGACATCGAAGCCCTGCAACTTGTCGTCCGCACTCTTGAAGTGCCACGGCGCATTGGTGCTGCCGGTACCCATTACCAGGTGGCCGCGTGCAAGCACTTCATCGAGCTTGCTGCCGTCGGCAAGAACGGGGCTGGAAAAAGCGACTGCTGCGGCCAGGGCGATCAGGCCGGCACGAATAGAAAAGGTCATGACGTTCCCCTTGAAAAGATGATTTATTGACTGTCCAATATACCGGACATACGTCTGTTTTACTGGATCTTGATAAAAAGCTTTACCGGCCATAAATTGTCAAGCGCACGACGCTAAAAAAGTCGCACCGTTTTTCAGTGGCTAAATTTGTGGCAGTGCAGCAATTTGGGGGAACCGGCGGCCAATCGGGGAGTGTCGACAAAGGGCGTGAACGTTGCCCTCAAATCCGTGGCTGAAAGTGGAAAGCGCAACACCGGGAATTTTCAAACTATGCCAAACAACGCTAACCGACCAATTAGCCTGTATCCTAGAAAACTTGCGTTTCAGCGGCCGAGAGCATGTCGCGTGCAGTCGGGCATGCCAGCGTTCAACAGTCTTTCTCCAAGCTCTGGCTTGGGACGGCTGCGTCTGTAGCAGGGCTTGCAACCGGTGCACGCCCGGTCCTTGCAAGGTAGACTTCAATACCGGCGCGGGTGAGGAACGATGCGAGACCGACGAGGATGGCGACCACACGGATAAGCATCTCATCCCGATCCACCTTTTTCTGTCGGGCGGCAAGAAGTGATTTTTCGGTTTCGGTCACATCGCCGATGACCCGCCGGATGCTGTCCATCGTGGCTTTCTGCATCATTTCGAGTTCCATCGTCCTTGCCGCCTCGAAACCCTTGGCGTCGTGCGTGGTTATCGATCGCTGCAAGTCCGCGAGCTTCTCGTCGATCAGACCATTCAGCCTGCGCACCCGTTCCACCTGAACTGTGTTGTCGGAGATCGATACCGCCAGGGTCGTGCGCAGTTGAGTCAGTCTCGTCAGGGCCTTCTCGTAGGGATCCAGATAACGACTATCTCCACTCAACAGGTATCCCCGCTGTCCCGTCTCGGCATCGTCGAGGCCGATCAGTACGTCTTTGGTGGTATCTATGACCTGATAGGCGTGGACGACGAGTTGCTGATGGTTGCTCAGCAAATTATGCGTCCAGCTGGTGGCAACCACGCCGCATGCGATGACCATACCGACCGGAATAGACCGCAGCAGCACAGGCGTCGTTAGATATGAGCGCCTCAGCCCTCGCCACGACCAGTCCATCATTACCTCCTGCCGAGATCCTCAAACACGCAATACTCAGGCGCGAACCCGCCCTTACTTAATGATCGTCGTGCAAGTAGCGTGCCTGGCGGGGGAGTCTTAGGGCGACGAGGAACGCGATGATCATCATGATGGTGACGTACCAGTAAAACAGCTGCTCGTTTCCGGCGTTTTTCATCGATAGCGCCACGAATTCTGCGGAGCCGCCGAAGATAGCGTTGCCCACGGCATAAGCGAGACCCACGCCAAGCGCGCGCACTTCGGCCGGAAACATCTCGGCTTTCACGATGCCGCTGATCGAAGTGTAGAAGCTGACGATGGCGAGTGCGACCACAATCAGGATGCCGGCTATGACGGGATCGGTGACGTGTTGCAGCGTGACGAGGATCGGCAACGTGCAGAGAGTGCCGAGCCCGCCGAACAGCAGCATGTTGTTGCGGCGGCCGATCCGATCTGACAGGGCACCGAATATCGGCTGCATGCACATGTAGAGGAACAGCGCCACGGTCATCACGTAGCTCGCCGTTTTCACCGGCATGTGGACCGTGTTGACAAGATATTTCTGCATGTAGGTGGTGAAGGTGTAAAAGATCAGCGACCCGCCGGCGGTGTAGCCGAGGACCGTCAGGAAGGCGGGGGTATGGTTGCGGAAAAGTGCCGAGAGCGAGCCCGCTTCCTTGCTGTTGCGGGTTTCAGCTTTCTGGGTCTCGGTCAGGGTGCGACGCAGGAAAATCGATACGACGGCCGCGACGGCACCGATTGCGAATGGAATGCGCCAGCCCCACTCGGTGATCTGCTCGCTGGTCATTAGCGCCTCTATAACGACGATCACCAGCACCGCCAGCAGTTGCCCGCCGATCAGCGTCACATACTGGAAAGACGAGAAGAAGCCGCGCCGGCCGCGCAGTGCGACTTCGGACATGTAGGTTGCGGTCGTGCCGTATTCACCGCCTACCGACAGACCCTGGATCAACCGTGCGACCAGCAGCAGGAAGGGCGCGAGGACGCCGACCTGTGCATAGGTCGGCAGGACCGCGATCATCAGCGAGCCGCCGCACATCATCGACACCGAGATCAGCATCGAGGTCTTGCGCCCGAGACGATCGGCGACGCGGCCGAAGAGCCAACCGCCGATCGGCCGCATCAGGAAGCCCGCAGCGAAAACCCCGGCCGTCTGCAGCAGCTGGACCGTCGGATCCTGGTTGGGGAAAAACGAGCTTTTGAAATACAGCGCGGTGAAGGCGTAGACGTAGAAATCGAACCATTCCACGAGGTTGCCCGAAGATGCAGCCATGATCGCAACGATGCGGTGGCGGGTTTCCTCGGCCGTGTAAGGCACCGTGGTCGTGGTGGCTGGGTCTGACAAGATTTTCCTCCTCCCGGATCATGCGGATCAACGTGCAAGAGCGCGTTGCGGAAGAAACCTAGAACCGCCGACGGGAGATGCAACCTAAAACGTACTGTTTGCGGGATGAGCTACCTTTTACGCAGGGTTATTAGGGCCAATGCCGGCACCCTTGCATGCTGTCACACAAACGGCGACCTGCGTCGCCGTTTGGAGAAATCAGCCGACCGGCAACTATCCGCCGATCATCAGCTTGACGATCTCGTCATGGGTGGTTTCGGCAATCTTTCTTTCGCCGGCGACGATGCCGCGGCGGAGGACGACGATCCGGTCCGAGACGGCAAAGATATCCTGCAGGTTATGGGAGATGAAAACCACGCCTCTTCCCTGCGCTTTCAGGGATTTGATGAGCGCCACGACCTTGCGCTGCTCGGGCACGCCGAGCGCTGCCGTCGGCTCATCCATGATCAGGATGCGGGCATTCCAGTAGACGGCACGGCCTATTGCCACCGCCTGGCGCTGGCCGCCGGAAAAGTTGCTGACCGGCGCATCGAGCCGTTTTACGTGGAAATCCAATGTTGCCATCGTCTTGCGGGCGGCCTCGGCCATAGCCTGGCGATCGATCACCGGCAGGAAGCCGAAGACCTTTTTCATCGGCTCGCGGCCGAGGAAGATGTTGGCACCGATGGTGAGGTTATCGGCAAGCGCCAAGTCCTGGTAGATCGTCTCGATGCCTTTCTCCCGCGCGTCCTGCGGCGATGAAAACGACACAGGCTTGCCCTCGATGAGGATGTCGCCGGACGTCGGCGGATAGACGCCCGAAATCGTCTTGATCATCGTCGTCTTGCCGGCGCCATTGTCTCCGGCCAGAGCTACCACCTCGCCGGGATGGACGACCAGGGAGCAGTTTTCCAGCGCTTTGACCGCGCCGAAGCTGCGGGACAGGTTTCGGACTTCGAGCAGGGGGGTCTGGCTATTCATCTTGCTTTGCTCCGGTGAACCGGCGCTGGGCCTGGTCAATGAGAACCGAAATGATGATGACGACGCCAACGGCGATGAACTGCCAGAAGGGTTCGACATTGAGGAAGACGAGACCGTACTGGATAACGGCGATGACCAGCGCGCCGGCAACGGTTCCGAGGATCGACCCGGATCCGCCAAAGAGGCTGGCGCCGCCGATGACCACGGCCGCAACGCAATCGAGCAACAGCGGTTCGCCCGCCTGGGCAGCACCTGCCGTGAAACGCGCGGCATAGAGCGCTCCGCCGAGGCCGGCACAGGCCGACGACAGCATGTAAAGCCGCATCAGATGGCGCTTGATATCGATCCCGGCGCGACGGGCAGCCTGTGCATTGGCGCCGATCGCGTAGTTATGCTGGCCGAAGCGGGTCTGGCTGAGCAGGTAATGCATGAGCAGCACAAACACCGCCGTGACGATGACCAGATAGGGAATGCCGAAGATGCGGCCGTTGCCCAGGATGGCGAAATAGTCGTTGTTGACCGGCACCGTCGTTCCACCAGCGAGCAGGAAAGCCGCGCCGCGTGCAACGCCAAACATGCCAAGCGTGCCGATGAAGGGCGGAACCTTCAGCCGCGATATCAGCAGCCCGTTGACCACGCCCGGAATGGTGGCGACCAGGATGGCGACGAGAATGCCGATGACCATGGCAGCCGGCAACGGCATGTAGAGGCCGGCGATATTGGTCATGTGGGCGGCCACCACTGCGGCAAGCCCCATGATGAAGCCCATCGACAGATCGATGCCGCCCGAAATGATGACGAAGGTCTGGCCGATGGCGAGAAGCAGTGGCGCAACGGCGAAGATGGCGATCGACTGCCAGTTGAAAGGCGAGAACACGAATGTTCCGCCGAACGAAAGTCGTGACCAGATCTCGAACACCAGGATCAGCGCGGCGAGAAACAACCAGGCACGCAATTGGGCGATCCGTGTGATCAGGCTTTTGGTCTGGTCGGCATGGTCCGCCTGCGGCGCGACATGCAGGTCCGCCTTCGGCGGGGTTTCGACAGTGCTTGTCATTTTTTCATCCAGGAGCAGGGCCTGCGGCCTAAGGCTGCATGCGTTACAAATTGACGCTGGAAACCGCCCGCGGAGGATAGAGACCGACCGCGGGCGCCCTTTGGATTAGTCAGAGTAGATGTACTTCGCGACCTTGGGGTCGGAGACATTGGCCTTGTTGATGATGGTAAAGCCCGTGCCGATTGCGGTCGGGATGGAATTGCCGGTCAGGTGCGCATAGGCGGCCATGACACCGAAATAGCCGATCTCAGCCGGATGCTGGGCGATGGCAACATCCACCAGGCCGGACTTGAGATTGTCGACCATGCTGGTCGGTGCGTCGAAGGCAACGACCTTGACCGCGCCCGTCTTGCCAGCCTGCTTGACGCCTGTGGCCGATCCGAGAGCCGAAAACAGGTTTGCGCCGAACACACCGACGAGATCCGGGTTACGGGCAAATACCGCCTGAACCTGGGACGCCGCCTTGTTGGCATCGTTGTCGTTGAACTGCGTGTCGAGCACCTGGATGTTCGGATGGTTGGCGGCCATTTCCTTCTTGAAGCCCTGCTCGCGCTGGTCGGTCGTCGAGACGCCCGGCTTGACGTTCGAGACATAGACCTTGCCCTTGTCGCCAACGGCAGTTGCCAGCGCGCGGGCAGCGATTTCACCGCCGAGCACATTATCGGATGCGATGTAGGAGAGCGGGAAATCGGCATTGCCGGCGCCGGTCTGGTACACGCCCGTGCCGATGAACGTATCGACAGTGATAACCGGAATACCGGCGTCGTTCGCTTTTTTCAGCGGCTGGACCAGCTGGTCCTTGTCGGTCGGGGCGATCAGGATGGCATCAGGCTTTTTGGCAATGACGGCGTCCAGTACCGGCACCTGCGTGACCGGATTGAAATCCGGGGCACCCTGGAACACCAGCTGAGCGCCAACAGCCTTGGCAGCAGCCTCGGCACCCTTGCGCATGGTGATGTAGAAAGCGTCTGTGGTCAGGCCGGGTACGAGTGCGATTGTGTATTTCTTGTCCGCAGCGCCGGCGTGACCTGCGGTCAGGGCTGTGGATGTGACAATTGCCGCAGCAGCGGCAACCTTGAAGAATGAACGACGCTTCATAGTCTCCTCCATTATGAGCTGGTGTTCTATGCTAGACGGCGTCCCCTCCTGGAAACCGGCCGGCTTGATCCTCATGCCGAGACGCACCTCTCGTCAAGTGAAATTTCTTCCTGAAACGAATTTCTTTACTTTTGCATAGTTGCGAAGGGACTTTTCGCAGTGCTCAGTTGGTCGCTTCCGCGCGCAGAATGTCGAGGATGGCTTGCGCGGTGGCGGTGTCCGTAACGAGGGCATTGATCATGCCCGCGCGCACTGCGCCGATGACGCCGGCCGCCTTCTCTACGGTGGCAACGACGCCAATCGCCAATCCGGTACGACGCAATTGCTCGGGCGACGCTGCAATCATCCGCTCCTCGCCTACCCAGGTCAGCATCCGGCCATCGATGTCGACATAGTGGCGGATGACATCGCCGACGGCACTCAGCGCCTGCTCGTTCAGCGTGGCGGCACTCGCCTCGGGTGGATTTATGGCGTGTGGAAGTCCTATTCCAACGATGCAGCAATCCATGCGGTCCCATAAGCCGGTGGTCTCGCGCACGAAGGGGTCGCTGAGAAAAGCCTCGCGCAAATCCGTCGAAGAGAGATACGGCGCGTGCAGGAACCGGGGCGTGCCACCGACATGTTCGGCAGCCAGGCGGACAAACTCATTGATCTGGAAGTGCTGCGCCGCCTGCTGCATGCCGCCGTTCAACGGCACCACCAGCATGCCTGGAATACGGGGCAGGCCAACCATCAGCACTTCGCGAATGGCCCTCCCCCAGCCTATGCCAAGCACCGAGCCGGATCCGAGGCCCTCTTCTTTCAGCAGGTTTCCCAAGGGTGCGGCTAGGGACCCCAGAACCCCCGACGCGGGCGTATCGATCACTGCAGCGCGTTTCAGCTTGAGCGCGTCGATCAGTTCGAGCCTGATCTCGTCCGGTGACGCAAGGTCCAGAACTTCGATCCTGACAATCCCGACTGCACGGGCCTTCTGCAGCAGGCGGGACACCGTTGCCGTCGAGACACCCACCTTCCTGGCAATGTCGACCTGCGACATGTCTGCCTCATAGTGCAGCTTTGCAACCATGTGCAGCATGGCGCGCGATGCCGGAGTTTCTTGCGAAGGCAGCGGAGGCACTCTTGCAATTCCTTTCTGAAACGTGTTACATGAACGTGACTTGGAGGAGTTATCGCTGAAAAGCGGCTAAACCGCAATCCTGCCGAAATGCCTAAAAATCAAGGCTATCCAATCGCCAACCGCACCCGGTGGCGCATAGCAGAATTGTGACCGTTTTCAGAGGCTCCGTCGAGCAATTGATCAGCAACCGCCCATAATTCAGCGGACAGGGAGTAGATGTGATGACAGCCATGACGACAGCGGAACAGCGCGCGTATCAGCAAATCTGCGGAGCCAACGGCGCAATGATGGTGATCGCGTGCGACCAGCGCGGCGGAATGCGGTCGCTTCTCGCCTCCACGCCCGAGGAGCAGGCGAAGATCGGCAACGACATGCTCGGCGATACCAAGGCCGATATTACCCGCCACCTCGCCGCCCATGCCGGCTGCGTGCTGGTCGATCCGATCTGCGCGGTACCGCATCTCGTCGATCGCGGCATTCTTCCGCGCGACACCGGGCTTCTGATCGGCCTAGACGCATCCGGTTGGGACACATCGCCGGAGGGCTACCGAATTTCCAAGATGGTGGAAGGCATCGATGCCCGGCGCGTTCGCCAGCTTGGCGGCACTGGCGGCAAGATCATGGTCTATCTGCGCATGGATGTGCCGGAGGCCAACACCCAGAACCTTGCAACATTGAAGCACTTCATCGAAGATTTCGGTCGCGAGGATCTGCTGCTCGTCGTCGAGTTCCTGACCTACCGGCTCGAAGGTGAAAGCCCTGCGGAATACGAAGCGAAAGTACCTGCTCTGATCTTCGATGGGTCGCGTGCCTGCCTGGAGCTGGGTTCCAAAGTGCTGAAGATTCCTTACCCTGGCTCAGAAGAAGCCTGCGCCAACATCACCAGGCTTGCCGGCAATGTTCCATGGGCCGTGCTGTCGGCCGGGGTCGACCACGAGACCTTTCTCGTCCAGGTCGAGGCTGCCATGAAGAACGGCGCTTCGGGCGTCATTGCAGGCCGTTCGCTGTGGAAGGACTGCATCTCGATCGACCGGGAAATCTCGGAAAAGAAGCTTTCGACGATCGCGGTTTCGAGATTGAAGGATATCCAGGCGATCATTGCGCGCTATTACAATACGCGCACCAGCAAGGCAGCATAAGGTCCGGTCGCAGACATGAAAACGCAGCAATGTGCAATCGGCGTCGATATCGGCGGCACGAATATTCGCGCTGCACTGATCTCGGCGACCGGAGAGATCCTGAGCAAGAGGATCGTTCCCGGGAGCCGCGACCGGGAAACGGCCATCGACATCATCTCGGGCCTCATCCGCGAGATCGATGGCCCGCAAGCCGTAGCCATCGGCATCGGCGTTCCCGGGCGCGTCGATGCCCATGCGGGGGCCGTGCTGTCCGGCGGTTATCTCGATCTGTCGAGCTGCGATTTCAAGACGCTGATCGAAAGCGCGTTCGGCAAGCCGGTGGCCGTTGCCAACGACTGCAGCATGGCACTGCTCGGCGAGACCGGCGTCGGCGCGGCACGCGGCGCCCGCAGTGCCGTGATGCTGACGATCGGCACTGGAATCGGCGGCGCGGCGATGGAAAACGGGCGTATCGTCAACGGCAAGCAAAGTGCCGGGCAGCTTGGCCATATCGTCGTCAACCACGGCGGCCGGCAATGCATCTGCGGACAGGTGGGATGCGTCGAAACCGAATCGTCGGGAACCGCGCTTGGGCGCCACCTCGACGAAGCCGGATATCCGGCAGGAACGCGGTTCGAGGATATCCTCAGCGAGGCCCGGGACGGAGACGACCGCGCCCTCGGCGTCATCAGGAACTGGGCGGGACCGCTTCGCGCGGCGCTCGGAACACTATCGGCAGCCTTCGATCCGGCAATGCTGCTGCTCGGCGGAGGCATGGGCCAGGCGGCAGTCGATGCGCTGGCGTTTCTTCCGGCCGTGTCAGGCTGGAACTGCACGCCGGTCAGTGCCGCAGCACTCGGTGACGATGCGGGCATAGTCGGCGCAGGGCTCGCAGCCCACGAACTCGCGAGGCAGCGGCAAGGCTGGCCTTCGCGCCAGGCCAGCGGCAAGCGCGTGCTCATGGTCAATGGCATACCCGCATCGGGCAAGAGCCGTCTCTCGCATGCGGTGTCCGAGGCGACGGGATGGCCGATCCTTGCCCTCGATACGGTCAAGAACCCCTTTCTCGAATATATCGAAGACGTCGACCGCCTGTTCAACCGGACGCTCGGCAAGGCGAGCTACAAGGCGATATGGTCAGTTATCCGGGATGCGCCCGATGGTTCAACCTTCATCGTCGATGCGTGGTTCGGCTTCCAGGCGCTCGAACTCCTCAAGGAGCATATAGAAATGTCCGGCGCCACGGACATTGCCGAAATCTGGTGTCACGCTCCGGGAGAGATCCTGGCAGAGCGATATGCTGCCAGGCTGGAGAAACGCCTTCCCGGCCATCCCGGGGCTTCCTATATCCCGGAACTGATCGAACTCGCCAAGCGAGCTGGCCCCTCCGCAATAGGCCCGGTCTACGATGTAGATACCACGCAATTTCCGGATTACGACGCTGCCGTCAGATGGGCAAAATCGGTCCTCTCCGGGATGACGCCGGCGTCCTGAACCAGAATCCGAATATGTCCACGCTACTTCGCAAGCCGTAACGGATTGACGTGAAGGGTGACCACCACGCCGTCCTCGAACCATTCATACTTGATGGAACCTTGAAGCTGGCCGGTGACGCTTCGCTCGACAAGCTTGCTTCCGTAGCCTCCGACGCCGGTCGGTGCGCGAACCTTAGGCCCACCTCGTTCCGTCCACACGATGGTGACGGCTTCGTCGTGTGCCGAGCAGGACACATCGAGAATGCCTGTGCCCACCGACAGCGCACCATACTTCAGTGAATTCGTCGCCAATTCATGGACGATCAGCGCCAGGATTGTCGTTGCCGATTCCCCGACACTCATGCGCGGTACGGAAACGCGGATACGCCCGCTGAATGCGCCGAGATCGTCGTAGGGCGCAAGCAGAACCGTAAGCAGGTCGCCGAGAAGCGCAGAAGCTTCTTTCGTCTGGCCGGGTACCGGCCGCACCAGATCGTGTGCACGACCTAGCGCTGTCAACCGCAGCGTCAGTTCACGCGCCATATCGTTGGTGGTCTCGGTCGAGCGGGAGGTGATAGCCGTTAACCCAGCAGCGATCGCCAGCAGATTTTTTACGCGATGGCTCATCTCGCCGGCCAGCAGTTCACGGCCTTCTTCCGCCTGCTTGCGTCCGGTGACATCGATAAAAATGCCGAACATGATCCGCTTGACCATTCCGGCATCGTCACCCTGTCCGCGAGCAGAAATCCATTTCAGCTCCTCACCGATCACGACGCGGAAATCGATCTCATAGGCGCCGATCAAAGCTCTCGTTGCCGTAAAGGCAGCCCGGACGCGATCACGGTCAGCCGGGTGGATATAGGCTGAGAGGTCTTCGAAATTGATATCCTGGCCACGCGGAATGCCCCACAAGTCATAGGCATGATCGTCCATCGCCAGGGCATCCGTGTCCACATTCCACGACCATAGCGTGACGCCAGCGGCCTGGATCGCGCGTACCAGGTTTTTGGGTTCCCAAAGAAGAGGTTTCAAGGCTTCAGCTGTCGTGGTCATTGAAACTCCGGAATCTGCCTGCTGGCAATTCAATGCAATATAACTCTATGCGCAGTTAATAGTCCAAATTGTCAAAAACACCCGTCATTGGCAACCTCGTCATGATTGCATCCACGGGTATCGGTACTCATCCGCAATCCAGAGGAGCGTCCTTATTCCGGAAACAGGCTGGTGAAGCGCAGTGCTCTGCCATCGGTAGCGACCACTTCTTTCATCTCCTTCTCCAGCAGGTCGCGATCGTCGGCGCCGCGCAGCAAACGCCCCGACAGCGCATCGAAGCGACCGCTGGCGATATCGACGATGAGGCCGGCGGCACGCGACGGAGGTACGTCGACGCCATCGGCAAACAGCTGCTGGATTGCGGGAAGGTGCTTCTTTCCGTCATCCGAGAGGAGTTGCATTTCAGTCATGGTCGTCCGCACCAGTCCCGGATCCACCGCGAAGGCGAGAACCCCACCCTCCCTGGTGGTATCGTTGAGGCATTCGGTAAAGCGCATGATCGCGGCCTTGCTCGAGGCATAGCCGGAGCCGTTCGGAAAGCTGTTGCCGGTGCCGCCGCCGACAAGGTTGACGATGCGGCACTTGCCGCGCTCGAGCATCGCGGGTGCGAGCGATCGCGACGTATGAAAGCTGCCGCGCAGATTGATTTCGACGTCCTGCCACCAGACATCGGGATCGCATTCCCAGATCGGCCCGAACGCACGGAAGGAGCCGTGATTGTTGACCAGCAGATCGACCGGACCGAGTTTTTCAGCGATGAGTGCAACTGCCCGCTCCACCGCATGCCGATCGACCAAGTCGACCGGCAGAGCAACCGCCGTCCCGCCCTCCTCTCGGATGAGCGATTCCGTTTCGCCGATCTCACTGCTCGTCCGCGCCACGACTGCGACTGCGGCACCGGCCTTGGCGAGATGACGGGCAATTTCACGACCTATGCCCCGGCCTGCGCCTGTCACCAGGCACACAGTTCCATCCAGGTTGTTCAAGAGAGCCTCCTCGTTCGGACCGGCAGCAGGGCAACACCCGTCCACTCAGTTCCGGAATGGACATATGGCGTGTGCGCCGGAATTCAACGCGGCATCCCCTACATTGCCGAGCGGAGAGTGCGGCTTTCAAAAGATCCGGTGACGCCTCGGCAGCGTAAGGGATTGCACCAAACGATGTCCCTCACCTGAAAGCCCTGCGATGCAGCCCGTCCGTCACCTCATCTTCGTTCTCGGCGATCAGCTGTCCTCCTCCCTCTCCAGCCTTGAGAACGCCGATCCGGAACAGGATGTGATCCTGATGTGCGAGGTCATCGAAGAAGCGAGCTATGTGCCGCATCATAAATTGAAGATAGCGCTGATTTTCTCGGCCATGCGGCATTTCGGCGAGGAGTTGCGTGCCAAGGGTTTTGAGCTGCGATACACGCGACTGGACGACCCCCAGAATACCGGCTCGTTTACCGGCGAACTCGCCCGCGCCGTTGCCGCCGTGTCGCCTCGGGGCGTCGTCGTCACCGAAGGTTCCGAATGGCGGGTCTTGGAGTCGCAGGAGGGTTGGAAATCGACCCTCGAAGTCCCCGTCGAAATCAGGAACGACACTCGGTTTCTGTGCTCCGTGGCCATGTTCCGGGAATGGGCAGCGGGAAGACGCTCGCTGACGATGGAATATTTCTATCGTGACATGCGCCGCAAAACCGGCCTGCTGATGCGAGGTGCGGAACCTGAGGGCGGCAAATGGAACTTCGATGCCGAAAATCGAAAGCCGGCAAAACCGGACATGTTTCGCCCGAAGCATCCGGTTTTTCCACCGGACACAATCACCACCGAGGTTCTCGATCTCGTCGAGCGTTCCTTTGCCGGGAACATGGGCTCCACGAAGAAATTCGGTTTTGCTGTGACCCGCGCCGATGCAGAGACTGCATCCGAGGCTTTCATCCACGATTTTCTACCGAACTTCGGCGAAACCCAGGACGCGATGCTGAGAGACGAGCCGTTTCTCAACCACGCACTGCTGTCGTTCTATATCAATATCGGCCTGCTAGACCCCCTCGCTGTCTGCCGTGCGGCTGAGCGGGCCTATCTGGAAGGATCGGCGCCGCTGAATGCGGTGGAGGGCTTCATTCGCCAGATCATTGGCTGGCGAGAATATATAAGAGGCATCTACTGGCTGAAGATGCCAGGATATGAAAACAGCAATGTCTTCGACGCCAGCCGGCCGCTACCGGAATTTTTCTGGACCGGCGACACCGAGATGACCTGCCTTTCGACTGTCATCACGCAAACCATGACTCATGCCTATGCGCACCATATCCACCGCCTCATGGTGGTCGGCAATTTCTCGATGCTGGCTGCCCTCGATCCCCACGCCGTCCACGAATGGTACCTGTCGGTCTATGCGGACGCCTTCGAATGGGTGGAGCTTCCAAACGTGATCGGCATGAGCCAGTTTGCCGATGGTGGCTTCATGGCGTCCAAACCCTATGCCGCCAGCGGCGCCTATATCGACCGGATGTCCGACTACTGCAAAGATTGCCGATACGACGTATCGAAGAAGGTCGGCGACGATGCCTGTCCGCTGAACGCGCTCTATTGGGACTTCCTCGATCGCAACAAACCCGTCCTGTCGAAAAATCACCGCCTGGCGCAGGTCTACGCATCCTGGAACCGTATGGAGGATGGCAAGCGGCAATCATATAGGGCCAGCGCTGCTGCGTTTCTCCAGAAACTCGATGCCGGCGAGAAAGTCTGATGAAGCCCCGCCTCTCCATGACGAGACCCGCACCATGCCGAAAATGAAAAAGAAGGCGGACTTGCCTACGAAGATCTGCGCATCATGCGGCCTGCCCTTCACCTGGCGCAAGAAATGGGCGGCCAGCTGGAGCGATGTCAGGTTCTGCTCGGAGCGATGCCGCCGCACCAGGTCTGATAACAAGCCGACCCCCGCCAGTTCAACGTAACGCTTGATGCACGATTGAATAAATCAAAATTCTCGATATAGAAGATCATCCATTTGCTGAAGGCTGATCGGACTTTCATGAGCCGCAATTTCCTTGTCGTCGACCCCGTGCAAGACATGTCCGTGCTGAAGGGCCTCGCCTCGCCTGCGCGGGTTTCCATCCTCAAATTGCTGCACGAAAAGGGGCCTCTCAATGTCAACGAGATCGCCGATATCCTGTCGCTGCCACAATCGAGCGTATCGACGAATGTCCAGATGCTGGAAGAGGCCGGGCTGATCCGCACCGAGACGCACAAGGCTCGAAAAGGCAACCAAAAGGTCTGTTACAGCGTCTACGACGAAGTTCTCGTTGTCTTCAAGAACGACATCAAGGAAACCGAAGCGGACGCCGTGGAAGTTTCCATGCCGCTTGGTCTCTACACCAGCTTCGAGGTGACAGCTCCCTGCGGCCTCTGTTCGGTCGACGGCATCATCGGATTGCTCGACGTTCCCAGCACATTTCTCGACCCGGACCGTATGAAAACCGCACTCATCTGGTTCACCCGCGGCCATGTCGAATACCAGTTCCCGAACAATGCGCGGCTGACCAATACCAGCGTCCGCGAAATAGAATTCGTCATGGAACTGAGCTCGGAAGTACCCGGCACCAGCGCCGACTGGCCTTCGGATATCACCCTCTCGGTCAACGGCGTCGATGTCGGCACCTGGACGTCTCCCGGCGATTTCGGCGACAAACGCGGCGTCTTCACCCCCGATTGGTGGAAACTGAAGGGCTCCCAATACGGAAAGCTCAAGAATTTCCGCATCACCGACGACGGCGCCTTTGTCGACGGATTGCGGATCTCCGACATTTCGCTGGCAGACCTGAAACTCGAGGAGCACCACTCCATCCGCCTGCGCATAGGGGTGCGGGACGATGCCAAGCATCCGGGCGGGATTAACATTTTCGGACGAGGGTTCGGAAATTACGACCAGGATATCCTGCTGCGGCTGAAGACTCGCCGCGAGCCGAAAGCTTCATAAAATTCCGCTTGACCCCGCCAAGGCCATCCGCTTTATTATCCCTAAATCGTGATACAAATCACGAAATAAGATATAGTGGAGGATGCCATGAAAGTTGCGGTCACCGCGCACAGCCGATTCACGATCTCCGAAATCGATCCGCGCCTCTACGGCTCGTTTATCGAGCACCTCGGCCGCGCCGTCTATACCGGCATCTACGAACCGGACCATCCGACCGCAGATGCGAACGGCATGCGCCAGGACGTCATCGATCTCGTCAAGGAGCTGAACGTTCCGGTCGTACGCTATCCCGGCGGCAACTTCGTTTCGGCCTATAACTGGGAAGACGGCGTCGGTCCGCGAGAGAGCCGCCCAACGCGGCTCGACCTTGCGTGGCACACATCCGAGAGCAACCAGGTCGGAATTCACGAATTCGCAGACTGGTGCAAGTCGGCCAACACCGAGATGATGCTCGCCGTCAATCTCGGCTCGCGCGGCCTCGACGAGGCCCGCAATTTCCTCGAATACGTCAACCATCCCGGCGGCAGCGAATGGAGCGACAAGCGACGCGACAACGGCCGCGCCGAACCTTTCGACGTCAAGCTCTGGTGCCTCGGCAACGAGATGGACGGCCCCTGGCAGATCGGACACAAGTCGGCGGACGAATATGGACGGCTGGCGCACGAGACCGCCAAGGCGATGCGGGCCTTCGACAGTTCGCTGGAACTGGTCGTATGCGGCTCGTCCAACGCCCACATGCCAACCTACCCCCAGTGGGAAGCCACGGTCCTCGATCATACCTATGACGAAGTCGATTATATCTCGCTGCATATGTATTTCGAGAATCGCGCTAAAAACACTGCGAATTTCCTCGCAAAAAGCGTCGAACTCGACAATTACATCGGTACAGTCGCTGGCGTCATCGAGTTCATCAAGGCGAAGAAGCGCTCGACCAAGAACGTCTATATTTCCTTCGACGAATGGAACGTCTGGTACCATTCCAAGGAGCGCGACAAGGCGATCCTCGAAGGCGCCAGCGGTTGGCCCCATGCGCCGGCGCTTCTGGAGGACGACTACAATTTCGAGGATGTCCTGCAGGTCGGCTGCATCCTCAACACCTTCATCAACCGCGCCGATGTCGTGAAGATTGCCTGCCTTGCGCAGCTGGTGAACGTCATTGCCCCGATCATGACCGTACCGGGCGGCCCGGCCTGGCGACAGACCATCTACTACCCGTACTATTTCGCATCGGTCTATGGCCGCGGCACCGCGCTGAAGCTGATCGTCGACAGCCCCACCTATGCGGCCGATGGCCTTGGCGACATCCCCTATCTCGACATCTCGGCCGTCCATGACGACACGTCCCGGACGATCACTTTCTTCATCGTCAACCGGCACCAGCAGGAAGCGCTGGATCTGGGCATCGCCCTTCTGGAATTCGGCACCCTGGCGGTGATCGACGATCAGGAGATTGCGCATCCCGATCTCGCAATCACCAACACCGCCGGCAAGCCTGACAATATCGTCCCGCGCAAAGCGGCCGGTGCGAGCGTGTCTGACGGAACGCTCAGCGCGTCGATTGCGCCGCTTTCCTACCGCATGATCCGGCTTCAGGCCTGATTTTTATATATCACGATAGGCGATACATATCGCCTATCTGTTGACATTATCAACATTTGTCTTAACGTCTTTGCAGCGATGCCTGACGTCTCTGGGAGGAGAAGATGGAAGCAATAGCTTCTATTTTGGCGCAGTCGTGGACCGAGAAGAACTTCGCCGCAACCGCTGGCAGGTTCATCTGTAGCGGTTGCTGCTCGCATATCGATATCAGAATTTCCGTTTCAGCGTCTGGCGCGCAGGTGCCGACATGACGGCTGATATCGAAATTCTGAATGTCAGCAAACGTTTCGGCGCCCTGACGGTGCTCGACAGCTTGTCGCTGACCATCAAGGCCAACGAGTTCATGGTGTTCCTCGGGCCTTCCGGCTGCGGCAAGTCTACTCTGCTGCGGATGATTGCCGGGCTCGAAACCGTCGACGAGGGCACGATCTCGATCAACGGGCAGCGGATCGATACGCTCCCGCCCGGCCAGCGCGACGTTGCCATGGTGTTCCAGAGCTACGCGCTCTATCCGCACATGACCGTCGCAGACAACATGGCTTTCGGCTTGCGCAACATCAAAGTTGCAGCTGATGTGATCGACGCCCGCGTGACGGAAGCAGCCCGCATGCTGGAAATCGGCCATCTGCTCGATCGCAAACCCGGCCAGCTTTCCGGCGGCCAGCGCCAGCGCGTCGCCATCGGCCGCGCCATCGTCAAGGAACCGAAGGCCTTTCTCTTCGACGAGCCGCTGTCCAATCTCGATGCGGCGCTGCGGGTGCGCACCCGGCTTGAACTGGCGCAGTTGCGAAACCGCGTGCAGTCGACGATGGTCTTCGTCACCCACGACCAGATCGAAGCCATGACCCTGGCTGATCGCATCGTGGTGATGAACAACCGCCGGATCGAGCAGATCGGCTCGCCGATGGATATCTATACAAGACCGGCCAGCCGTTTCGTCGCCGCGTTCGTCGGTTCGCCGACGATGAACTTCCTGTCCGTAAAGCTGTCGGAGCGCGACGGTTTCCTTCAGGCGACCCTTGCCGATGGCAGCACGGTGGAGACCGCCATCCGGCCCGGTGGCATCGCTGCCGGAGGCGACTACACGCTCGGCATCCGCGCCGAGGCGGTGAAGCTCGCAGGATCGGCGCCAGCCGCCGTGACGGGCAAGGTGGATGTGCTGGAGCGGCTCGGCGACCGGACACTGCTTTACGTGCGGCTGGCTGACGAAAGCATCATCGTCGCCGAAGACATCGGCAACAGCCGAGTGGCTGTCGGCGATACCGTCTCCCTCACCATCGACGGAACCAGAGTGCATCTCTTCGATGTGGATGGACGCGCGTGGCATTGCGAGGAGAGCCTTCATGGCTGAGGCCGCGCTTTCCCTCGCACGTCCTGCGGTATCAGCGGTTGGACGCCGCCGTCACCTGGGCGTCAACGCTCCGCAGTGGCGCAATGCGCTCTTCATCGTGCCCTTCCTATTCTTCTTCGTGACGCTGCTGGTCGTGCCGCTGTTCTGGGGCATGTGGCTGAGCGTCCATAAGGCGGACACCTTCGGCGTCGGAAAATTCGTCGGCCTGGGCAATTATCTGAGGCTTTACAACGACAAGATATTCCTGCAGTCGATTGGCAACACCTTCTATTTCGTTGCCCTCACTGTGCCGCTTCTCGCGGTCATGGGCCTGCTGCTGGCGCTGGGGCTGAACCGCAAGACGCGCACCGCCACCATCCTCCGCGCAGTCTATTTCTCCTCCTCGGTGCTGTCGGTAACAATCGTGACGCTGATCTGGCGGATCGTCTTCGTGCCGAATTTCGGATTGCTGACGACCATCTATGGCTGGTTCGGGGCGACCGCGCCGGCCTTCCTGTCCAATCAGGACCTGGCGATGATCGCCATTGCCATCGCCACCATCTGGTGGTGCATCGGACTGCCGATGATGCTCTTCCTCTCGGCATTGCAGCAGATACCCGGCGATATCTACGAGGCTGCGGCGCTCGACAATGCCAGCCGCTGGCGCGTGCTGTGGTACATCACCCTGCCCTCGATACGGCGCACCTTCGTGCTCGTGGTCATCATCCAGATCGTGTTGCAGTTCCAGCTGTTCGGCCAGTCCAAGTTGCTGACCCAGGGTGGCCCGAACAATGCTTCGAAGCCGATCGTCTATTACATCTATGAGACTGCCTTCACCAAGTGGGATCTCGGCCTCGGTGCTGCCGCTTCCGAGGTGCTGTTCGTGCTGATCCTGATTGCGGCCATGGCACAATACCTGTTCTCTCGCCGGCAAGGGGAAGAAGGATGAGCATCAACCCCACATCCACCACGATTGGAAGCTCCGTCGGCGATCGCATAATCCTGGGGCTGGTGATTGCCGTTGCCATCGTGATGATGGCGCCGGTGGTCTGGGTCGTCGCCCTTTCGCTGAAGGAAAACAAGGAACTGATGACGGATATGAATGCCGTCTTCCGGGCTCCCTACACGATCAAGAACTACATCGACATTCTGGGCACGTCATCGGTCTTCCGCTGGATACTCAACAGCCTGATCGTGTCGGGCACGATGACCATCATGACCCTGATCCTCGCATCGCTCGCCGGCTATGGTTTCGCCCGGCTGAACTTCCCCTACCGCGACGTGCTGTTCATCATCGTGCTGCTAGGCCTTGCGGTTCCCGAGCAGGCCGTGCTGATTGCCCGCCACCAGATCTTCAGCTGGCTGAAATTTCACAATACGTATCAGGGGCTGATCCTGCCTGGCCTTTCGGCGCCATTCGGCGTGTTCCTGATGACCCAGTATTTCCGCGCCATTCCGAAGGAACTCGACGAGGCGGCTTTGCTCGACAATGCCAGCCGGTTCAAGATCTTCTGGAAGGTCCTTCTGCCGCTCACCATCCCGGCACAGGCGACCCTCGGGATCTTTACCTTCCTGAATTCCTGGAACGAATACCTCTGGCCGCTGATCTCGGGCACGCGCAAGGACATGTTCACGCTGACCGTCGGCATGGCGTCGACGCAAAGCAATTTTGCCCAGTCGGAGGGACTGGGCTTCCTGATGGCGCAGGCGGTCTTTGCCGGCGCGCCGGTGCTCGTTCTCTACCTGTTTTTCCAGAAGTACATCGTCACGGCGGTCTCGGGTAACGCCGTCCGCTGAACTACCACGCGCCTGACACGTCGAGACAATGCCCTGGGAGGGGCCAACAGGGGTTAACGACCCCACGAGGAGGAGATGATATGACGCATATTTTCAGGAGATATCTGCTGGCGGCGGCTTCGGTTGTTGCTCTCGCCGGGGCAAGTCCTGCCTTTGCCGCAACCGAACTCTCGGTGCAGCGCTTCTTCGGCGCCTGCGATGCGGATTTCGGCACCAACACCGATGTCTCCAAGGCGGTGGGCGAATGCGGCATCATGACGTCGCTGATCAACAAGTTCAACGCCGACAATCCCGATGTGCATGTCAGCGTCACCACAGTGGAATGGCCGGGTTATGATCAGCTGACGGCCCAGTTCGCCGCTGGCGACCCGCCGGATATCGTCACGATCCACCAGTCAGTGCTCGGCGACTATGCCTCGAGAGGTCTGCTGATGCCGCTCGACGATATCCTGAAATCTGTCGGTGTCGCCTCTACCGATTTCACAGAGGCAAGCCTCAGCGGCGTTACCAAGGAAGGCAAGATCTACGGCCTGCCGATCGACAACTGGACAATGCTCTTTCACATCAACATGGGTCTCTTCAAGAAGGCCGGTCTCGTCAATGCCGACGGCACACCGATACTACCGAAAAACGTCGACGAGCTTCTGGCGCAGGCAAAGCAATTCCGGGAAAAGACCGGCAAGCCCTATTTCGTCCAGAACCTTGCCAACGAGGTCGCTCTCTATACCCGCAATCTCTACACCTACCTGTTTCAGCAGGATTCCGATTTCTTCGCCGATCCCAAGCATGTGAAGCTCGATACGCCGGAAGCCAGAAAAGTCGTTGAGATGTACAAGGCTATCTTCGACAATGGCGACACGACCAAGGATCTCGACTACTCTGCCAGCATCAATGCATTCCTGGCCGGCGAAGGCGGCGTTCACCTGAACGGCACGTGGATGATCGGCGACTATACCGCGTCGTCGGAAAAGGCCGGGACCTCGCTCAATGCCGGCGGCTACGCAGTCTACCCTTATCCGCAGCTCTTCCCCGGCAAGAAGGCGCAGTATGCCGATGGACATAGCTGGGCTGTATCGCAGAAGGATCGCTCGCCGGAACAGATGGCCGCCATCGGCAAGTTCCTCAAATTCTTCCACGACAACGACTTCGACTGGTCGCGCACCGGCCATCTGCCGGCGATAAAGGCCGTACTGACATCCAAGGAATTCCTGGCACTGCCGCATCGTGACACCATTTCTTCCATCACGACACTCGGCACGCCGCTTCCCTCCGCAGTCCAGCGCCAGTTCGCCATTCAGGACATCATCGGCCAGGAAATGAGCTCGGCCGTCACCGGCCAGAAGGATGTGGGCGCTGCCCTCAAGGATATGGAGTCGCGCGTCAACGACCTCCTCGGCAACCTCTAGCCAACAACGCTACCCGAACGACCTATGCCCGCCAGAGCGGGCATAGGCATGTCGATCGAAGGGAACGGCTCGCCAAGGCGCCTTTCGCCAACCGTCGCTTACGGCCGCACGAGCGCAGTTTTGCGCATTCGCCGCTGGCGAAAATCTGCTCTTCCGCTCTGCGCTCGTCTTTCCCATGGTTGAACGGATGACTGCCTGATGCACCCGTGTCACCAAAAATTCACCCCAGTTTCAACGACGTGACATCCAGCGAGCGGATACCCCTCCCCTGCGACGAGGCTCAATGCCGCTCACAGGAGACTACCATGATTTCACTCAATCGGCGTGCAGCCCTCGGTCTGATCGGCGGGACAGCCGGCAGTCTCATGCTCCCGAAACTGTCGATGGGCCAGGGCAAGCGCCCGTCCATCACGGTCGCAGTCCAGAAGATCACCATCAACAACACGCTGGATATCTGGTACGAGCAGTCGAACGTCGGCGAGCGCATATTCTTCCCCAATCTGTGGGAAGGCCTGATCGTCCGCAACTGGATGGGTAACCAGGAGCCGATCCCTGGTCTTGCCACCGAGTGGAAACGCATCGACGAAAAAACGCTCGAACTGAAGCTCCGCCAGGGCGTCAAGTTCCACAATGGCGACGAGCTGACCGCCGATGACGTCGTGTTCAGCTTCTCGCCGCAGCGCGTCTTCGGCAACAGCCAGCCTGCAGGCGGCAAGACCATTTTCGAGGCCGACAACAAGCCGACGACGGCAAAGGAACTGCCTGCCACCTTCCCGGGCGTCGGTCGACGTCTCTGGCCCTCACTGGCCGGTGTCGAGGCCGTCGATAAGTACACGGTACGGTTCCACAATGTCACGCCGGATGTCACGCTCGAAGGCCGGCTTTACGCGTTCGGCAGCCAGATCGCCAATCGCCGCGCCTGGGATGAAGCAGCCTCCTACCTCGACTGGGCACGCAAGCCGATCACGACAGGCGCCTACATGGTCGGCGAGTACAAGCCGGACGTATCCCTGACGCTGCTGGCCTTCGACCAGTACTGGGGCGGCCGCCCTCCGCTCGAGCAAATCCGCTTCGTCGAAGTGCCTGAAGTCTCGTCGCGCGTGAACGGCCTTCTCTCCGGCCAGTTTGATTTCGCCTGCGACCTGCCGCCGGACCAGATCGGTGCCGTCCAGGCAACTTCGGGCTTCGAGGTTCAGGGCTCGACCATTTTCAACCACCGCATCTCGGTGTTCAGCACCCAGAACCCGGTGCTCGCCAACCCGCTGGTGCGCCGTGCCATGACCCATGCGATCGATCGCCAGGCCATCGTCGATGCCCTGTGGGCGGGCAAGACGAACATACCGGCCGGCCTGCAATTCGAGTCCTATGGCGAGATGTTCATCAAGGGATGGACGGTCCCGGAATACAATCCGGAGATGGCCAAGGATCTCCTGAAGCAAGCCAACTACAAGGGCGATGCCATCCCCTTCCGCCTGCTCAACAACTACTACACCAACCAGACGGCCAACGGCCAGATCATGGTGGAGATGTGGAAGCAGGTCGGCATCAATGTCGAGATCCAGATGAAGGAGAACTGGGCCCAGATCCAGGATGCAAGCAGCCTGAAGGGGGTGCGCGACTGGTCCGCATCCCCGGCCTTCAACGATCCGGTCTCCTGCATTGTCAGCCAGTTCGGACCGAACAGCGATACCCAGCAGCAGAAGGACTGGTTCAACGCCGAGGCAAACCAGATGTCTGGAATTCTCGAGACATCGACAGACCGCGCGGCCCGCAAGAAGGCATTTGCTCGCATGCTCGAGATCTGCGAGCGCGAAGATCCGGCCTACCAGGTCCTCCACCAGAACGCGGTATTTACCGGCATGAAATCGTCCCTGAAATGGAAGGCAGCGCCCGCCTTCGCCATGGACTTCCGCGCCAACAACTGGGCCAGCTGAGACCCCCACCTATTTGCCTCGGCTGCGTGATGCTGCCGGGGCATTTTTTGTACCAGACACGGCCTGTCCAAGCGCCTCCCGCCCGGACTTCGATACGAGCGCCGTCATTTAGAGGGAGACCGTCCCGTTGCAAACCAATCTCGTAGAGCTCCGCAATCTGAAGGTCGCGTTCGAGGGCGTTCCCGTGCTTCACGGCATCGATCTCGACATAAGACGAGGGGAATCCGTCGGGCTTGTCGGTGAATCCGGCTGCGGCAAGTCCGTCACCTGGTTGGCAGCGCTGGGCCTTCTGCCGCGCCGGGCCCAGATCAGCGGCTCCGTGACGCTCGAAGGCCGGGAACTCTGCGGCGCCCCCCGCTCGGTGCTCGAACAGGTCAGAGGCGGCCGCATCGCGATCATTTTCCAGGACCCGTCGAGTTCGCTCAACCCCGTGCAGCGCATAGGTCGACAGATTGCCGAGGCGCTTGCGCTCCACCGCGGACTGCACGGAGCAGCCGCAGCGGCAGAAACACTGCGGCTGCTGGACATCGTCGGCATCCCCGACGCCCGCCGTCGCGTCGATCTCTATCCGCATGAATTTTCCGGCGGCCAATGTCAGCGACTGATGATCGCCATGGCGCTGGCCGGCGAACCCGATCTGCTGATTGCCGATGAGCCGACAACGGCGCTCGATGCGACGATCCAGGCGCAGATTCTCGATCTGCTGATCCAGATTCGGGCGGAGACCGGTATGGCGACCGTTTTCATCAGCCACGATCTCGGCGCGGTCTCACAGGTCTGCGAACGGATCTGCGTCATGTATGCCGGCCGGATCATCGAAGAGGGCAGCATTGCCCAGCTCTTCTCCGAGCCGCGCCATCCCTATACACGTGGCCTTTTCGACGCCATTCCGACCATCGACGGGCCACGCAAGCGCCTGGTCCCCATTCCCGGCACTGTCCCTAACCCGAAGCACATGCCATCCGGCTGTGCATTTTCGCCACGTTGTGCGCGCGCCGTGGAAAACTGTCGTCATGAGATGCCGGCTTTCGAGACACTCGAGGATGGCAGGAAGCTCGCTTGCCTGCGCCCCGTGCCCACGCGTGAACTGGTGAGCTCTCCGTCCCGCGTTGCGGAAGAGGTTGCCTCGTGACGCCGCTTCTCGAGGCGAGAAACCTCGTTCGAACCTATCATATCCCGACCGGTGCTTTCGGCAGGCCCACACCTGTGCGGGCCGTCGACGGCATATCGCTATCCGTCAACGTCGGCGAGACGCTCGGGATCGTCGGGGAATCTGGGTCGGGCAAGTCGACGCTCGGCCGGATGCTGCTCGGCATCGATCCCGTCCAGTCGGGCGAGGTCCTGTTCGAGGGCAAGCCCATGCCAGCCGTGGCAACCCGCCTTTGGCGGGCATGGCGGGCAAAGATGCAATTCGTCCATCAGGATCCGCTGGCAGCGCTCGACAAGCGCCTGACGATTTCCGCCCAGATCCGCGAGCCCCTCGAGATCCACCGGCTTGTGCCCAAGGAACAGCGCAACCTGCGCGTCACCGAGTTGATGTCCGCAGTCGGGTTGCGCCAGGACCAGGCCGACCGCTATCCCCATGAACTGTCCGGCGGCCAACGGCAGCGCGCTGTCATCGCCAGAGCGCTGGCCTCACGCCCGAAGCTGATCGTCTGCGACGAGCCCGTGTCGGCGCTCGATGTGTCGATCCAGGCGCAGGTGGTGAACATGCTGAGCGACCTGCAGGCGGAAAACCGGCTTGCCATGGTGTTCATCAGCCATGACCTGAAGGTCGTTCGCAACATCGCCGACCGCGTTGCCGTGATGTATCTCGGGCGGATCGTCGAGGAAGCCTCCTCGGATGTGATCTTCAGTTCGCCGCAGCATCCCTACACCAAGGCGCTCGTCTCCAGCGTGCCTGTCCCGGGCAGACAGCTTGAGGGCCGGGTGATCCTGCAGGGCGAGCCGCCGAACCCTGCCAATCGGCCTTCCGGCTGTGCCTTCCATCCGCGCTGCCCGATTGCAGCCGAGATATGCCGCACGACGGTGCCTGCCTTGCAGACCATCGGCGATGGCCGGACTGCCGCCTGTCACCTGGTGAAGACCGGCGACGCCTCGATTGCCGCATAGCGGGAGATAGACATGCTGCGTTTCGTTCTCGTCCGGATCCTTCGGGCACTAATCACCATTGTGGCGGTCGTCACCTTCGCCTTCGTCGTGCTGCGCATGTCGGGCGATCCGGCGCAGGTGATGCTCGGTCCCGACGTGCCAAAGGAAGCCGTCGATGCCTTTCGCAAGGCCTGGGGTCTCGATCAGCCCCTGTGGGTCCAGTATTTCGCCTATATGAAGTCCATCCTCACCTGTGATTTTGGCGTTTCCATGCGCGACAGGGCCTCTGCGCTCCAGCTGGTCATCGACCGCGTCCCGGCAACCCTGGAATTGACGATCCCGGCTCTTTGCCTGCAACTCCTGATCGGCATTCCGGCGGGTGTCTATGCCGCCCTGCATCGCCAGAGCTTTGCCGACCGCAGCGTCATCATGGCCGCGATCCTCGGTTTCACCGTTCCCTCCTTCGTGATGGGATTGCTGCTGGTGCTGATCTTCTCGGTGATCCTCGGTCTGCTGCCATCCGGTGGCCAAGGCACCTGGCAGCAGATGATCCTGCCGATCGTGACCATGAGCATTGGCTATATCGGTATCCTGGCTCGCTTTTCGCGCAGTGCGATGATCGAGGTGATGGGCCAGCATTATGTCCGCACAGCTTCGGCAAAGGGCCTCAAATGGCGCGACGTTGTGTGGAAACATGCATTGCCGAACGCCGCCGTGCCGATCGTGACAATCGTCGGCTTCCTGGTCGGCACGCTGATTGCCGGCGCCGTCGTCGTGGAGTCGATCTTTTCATGGCCGGGCATCGGCCGTCTTCTGGTGGTCTCGGTCAGCAACCGCGATCTCGCGGTCGTCCAGTGCATCCTGCTGCTGATCGCCGCGACGATGGTTATCTCCAATCTGATCGTCGACATGCTCTACGGCTGGCTCGATCCACGCCTGCGCGCCCAGTCGGCACATTGAGGACTTCAGACATGACGACGGTAGATGCGACATCCATTCCCGTGACAACGAGCAGGAGCCGGGGACCGCTCGGCTGGTTATGGCGCAACGTCCCCTTCAGCATCGGGCTTGGGATCGTCTGGCTTGTGGCGATGATAATCGTCGCGATCTTTGCCGATCAGTTGCGCCCCTACGGCATCACGACGATGGACCTCAGCAGCCGTCTTGTCGCGCCGGGCCATTTCAAGCACTGGGCCGGCACGGACGAGCTTGGTCGCGACGTGTTTTCACGGTTGCTCCAGTCGATCAAGGTGTCGCTGATCATTGCCTTCGGGGCGACGATGATATCGGCCTTCTTCGGCACGGCGCTCGGCTTTGCTGCCGCAAAATTCCGCGGCATTGTGGAACATCTCGTTCTGGTCCTGGCGGACTTCCAGGCGGCCCTGCCGTTCCTGATCATGTCCTTGGCGGTGCTTGCCTTCTTTGGCTCGTCGATGACACTGGTCGTCTGCCTCATGGGTTTCTACGGCTGGGAACGCTATGCCCGTATCGCCCGCGGGCTGGCCATTTCCGCCAGCGCCCAGGGTTATGCTGCAGCGGTCGTGCAGCTCGGCGCATCCCCGTTCCGCGTCTACCTCCGTCACATCCTGCCGAACGTCGCCTCGACGCTGATCGTTTCGATGACGCTGACATTTCCGGAAATCATCCTGATGGAAAGCAGCCTGTCCTTCCTCGGCCTCGGGGTCCAGCCGCCGGAATCGAGTCTTGGCAACATGGTCGGCTTCGGGCGAGAATACCTGACCCGCGCACCGTGGATCATGCTGGCGCCCTCGGCCGTCATCATGCTCACTACCCTGTCGATCTCGCTGGTCGGCGACTGGCTGCGCGACAAGCTCGACCCGACAACACGGTAACATCCACCCACCAGGAAACATTCTCCATGACACTCATCACCGGCCACCGCGGCGCCCGCAATCTCTGGGCCGAAAACTCGCTGACGGGCTTTCGCAACGTTCTCGATCTCGGCGTCGACGCGGTGGAATTCGACGTCCACCTGACCACGGCCGGTGAACTCGTCGTCATCCACGACGCAACGCTGGACCGAACGACGGATCATACCGGCCCGGTTCGCGCCCTCTCGCCTGAAGCTCGCCAGAAGGTAATGCTGAAGGATACGCACGAGGCTATGCCAACGCTTTCCGAGGTTCTGGAAGTGCTGGCACCGGCCGACCGGCTTGCCTTTCATATCGAGATCAAGTCCGACGAGAACGGCACGCCCCATCAGGGCATCGTCGAGCGGGTCGCTGGTGAGATCGGAGGTTTCGGCATCGGCAGCCGTAGCTGCCTGACATCCTTCGATACGTCCGTTCTGGAGGATTGCCGCCGCCAGGCGCCAGCCATCGCCCGCCTCGTCTCGATCAGCGCCATATCGGCGGAAAAGCACGGCGGAATCTCGCGATTCCTCGAGAAGGTCGACGGCCTCGCCAAACTGGTCGCCGTACACCACGAATTGCTGGAGGCGGAATGGGACGTCATCACCGGCGCTGTTCCGATCGAAGACCTGTGCGTCTGGACGGTGAATGACGAGGAGACTATCCGCAGATGGCTTACGCGCGGCATCGGTCACCTGACCTCGGATGCCCCGGATCTGGCGCTGAAACTGCGCGGGGAAATGACCGCGCTTTAGGCGCGGTCTGAGATCAGCGCAGCATGGTTCCCGTCGTCTGCTTGCGGATGTGCCACGATAGCGCCTCTTCGAGCAGGTGCGGGGTATGGCCGCCGCGCGCGGTGGCGCGTGCCAGGTAATCCTCGAGTTGCTCGCGATAGGACGGATGGGAACACCGGGCGATGATCATCGCCGCCCGTTCGCGCGGCGCGAGTTCGCGCAGATCCGCGAGGCCATTTTCGGTGACGATGATATCGACATCGTGCTCGGTGTGGTCGACGTGGCTGACCATTGGGACCACCGAGGAAATGCTGCCGCCCTTGGCCAGCGACTTCGTAACGAAGACGGACAGATAGGCGTTGCGCGCGAAATCTCCGGAACCGCCGATACCGTTCATCATGTGCGTGCCATTGACGTGGCTGGAATTGACATTGCCGTAGATGTCGACCTCCAGCGCGGTGTTGATCCCGATTACCCCGAGACGCCGGATCACCTCTGGATGGTTGGAAATTTCCTGCGGGCGCAGCACAAGCTTGTCCTTGTATCTGTCGAAGTCACCGAACACTCGCTCGGCGCATCCGGCCGAAAGCGTGATCGAGGATCCCGAGGCAAACGCAAGCTTGCCGGCATCGAACAGGTCGAAGGTGCTGTCCTGGAGGACCTCGCTGTACATTCGGAGGTCATGGAACGGCCCCTTCCCCAATCCTGAAAGCACCGAGTTGGCGATCGTACCGATCCCCGCCTGCAATGGCTGCAGGAAAAGGTCGAGCCGGCCGCTTGCCACCTCCTGCTCCATGAAGCGGATCAGGTGGCCTGCAATTGCTTCCGTCTCGGCGTCAGGTGCCTCGACGGACGAGAAGCTGTCCTTCTGCCCGGTGATGACGATGGCGGCAATCTTGTCCGGATCGATCGGCACATAGGGCAGGCCGACGCGGCTGTCACAGGCAACGACCGGGATCGGCTCGCGCGACGGACGTTTGGTGGGGATATATATGTCGTGCAGGCCTTCGAGCGCCAGCGGCTGGCTGAGGTTGATCTCGATGATGATCTGCTTGGCAAGGATCGCGAAACTTGCCGAGTTGCCGATAGAGGTGGACGGCACGATGCCGCCCTCTTCGGTAATCGCCGTCGCCTCGATGACGGCGTAGTCGATCGGACCGAGCTGGTTGGAGCGGAGATGTTCGACCGTCTCGGACAGATGCTGGTCGATGAACATCACCTCGCCGCGATTGATCGCGGCACGCAACGTCGTGTCGACCTGGAACGGCATCCGGCGCGCCAGAATTTTCGCCTCGGTCAGCATGCGATCAATGTCATGGCCGAGAGATGCGCCGGTGATCAGCGTAATCTTGAATGGATCGGTCTTGGCACGTTCGACCATCGCGACCGGCACCGCCTTGGCGTCGCCTGCCCTCGTGAAGCCGCTCATTCCGATGATCATGCCGTCCCTGATCAGGGCGGCTGCGGCCTCCGGGGTGGTTATTTTGTCCAGCAGCGATTTGCGACGGATGCGTGTCTCGAACATTCTGGCACCGGGGTTGGGTAGGTCTGCAAAAGGGGATTAAGCCTCCCTGTCATGGCACCGAAGCGTCCGCCGCGGCAGGGAGACATTTCTGCTTAGAAGGGTGCGTCTATGTCGACGATATTGATCAGCTTGTGGTTGACGAACTCCTTGATCCCGAGGTCGAGCAACTCCCGCCCGTAACCGGAGCGGCGGACGCCGCCGAAGGGCAGATCGGCCTTCACCATCGTCGGATGGTTGACGAACACCATGCCCGTGGAGATCTTCGCTGCAACTTCCGCACCGTGCTTCGTATCGGAGGTGAACACCGAGCCACCGAGGCCGAAGGGCGAGTCGTTGGCGATGCGGATCGCATCGTCCTCGTCCTTGGCGCGAAACAGCATGGAGACAGGACCGAAGAATTCCCAATAGCGGGCAGGATTTTCGTCGGAGACGTTGGTGAGGATCGTCGGCTGCACGAATGCTCCCCGGTTGGGAACGCTGGGTCCGACCTCGGTGGCCGTCGCGCCGAGGGCAACGGCTTGTGCAATCTTCTCCCGGATTTCATCGGCAGCACCCTGCGACGACATCGGCGCGAGCGTTGTTTCCGGTGCGAAAGGATCGCCGGCACGCAGGCCTGCGACGCCTTTGGTATAGCTCTCGAGAAACGCATCGTAGACGCCATCGAGGATGATCATGCGCTTGGAGGACACACACACCTGGCCGCCGTTCCAGTGCCGTCCGAAGACTGCCCATTTGACGGTCTTTTCCATGTCGGCATCGGTAAGCACGACGAAAGCGTCGGCACCACCGAGTTCCATGGTCGATTTTTTCAGGGCCTTGCCGGCCTGAGAAGCGACGATGGCGCCCGCGCCTTCGGAACCGGTCAGGGCGACGCCGTGCACGCGGGGATCGTTGAGAATCATCTCGATCTGCGAGCGGGTGGCATAGAGGTTCTGGAATCCACCGACGGGCAAGCCGGCTTCCTTCATCAGCCCCTCAAACGCCGCCGCACTTTGCGGCACGTTCGAGGCGTGCTTGAGCAGCATGGTGTTGCCCGCCGACAGCTGCGGGGCGATGATCCGCGCGATCTGGTAATAAGGGAAATTCCAGGGTTCGATGGCGAGGAGGACGCCGAGGGGTTCGTGCACCAGCGTCGCCTCGCCTTCCGCAGGGTCGGCCACCGGCAGCTTTTGTGGGGCAAGCAGTCTTTCGGCGTTGTTCGCGTAGTATTCGAAGATAGCTGCCGACAGTTCCACTTCTGCCCGGGCTTCCGATATCACCTTGCCCATCTCGAGGGTCAGCAGATTGGCGTAGCTGTCGATATCCCGACGCAGAAGGCCGGCCGCATTCTGCATGACCTTTGCGCGGTCCGCGAACGAAGCCGTTTTCCATGACAGGAAGGCGGCGTGCGCTTTGTCGATTGCCGTGCCTACCTCGGCGTCCGTGGCGTCGGCAAAGGTTTTCAACGTTTCGCCCGTGTAGGGATTGATGGTTGCATATGCCATGTTACTTACCTTTCGCAGTGTGCGGCGCGTCCGATTTCCCATGGCGCCACCGGTTAGAAGCGGATGCCGGATCAGCCTCCGAGCTCCTTGATGGCCTGGACCATCTGGGTAATCACGGCCTGGGCGTCGCCATAGACCATGTTGCAGTTGTCGCCGTAAAACAGCAGGTTCTCGACGCCGGCATAGCCTTTGCCCTGTCCTCGCTTGACGACGTAGACCTGGTGCGCCTGATCGACGTTGAGGATCGGCATGCCGTAGATCGGAGAGGACTTGTCGGTGCGCGCCGCCGGATTGACGACATCGTTGGCGCCGATGACAAGGGCGACATCGGTCGTCGCGAAGGCATCGTTGATGTCCTCCATATCGAAGATGATGTCGTAGGGAACACCAGCCTCGGCAAGCAGCACGTTCATGTGCCCCGGCATACGACCCGCCACCGGATGGATGGCAAATTTCACGTCGACGTCGGCCGCCTGCAGCATCTTCACCAGTTCGTAGAGCTTCTGCTGCGCCTGAGCGACGGCGAGGCCGTAGCCCGGAACGATGATGACGCTGGAAGCATAGCGCATGGCGATTGCCGCATCGCCGGCGTCTGCCGGCTTCATGCTGCCGGCGATGTCTGATGTCGAGGCGGCACTGACGTCTCCAAAGTTGCTGAAAAGCACATTTGCAAGCGACCGGTTCATGGCCTTCGCCATCAGCACGGTCAGCATCGTGCCGGCCGACCCGACCACCATGCCGGCAATCATCAGCGCAGGATTTTGCAGGGCATACCCTTCGAGCGCCACGGCAAGGCCGGTAAAGGCGTTGTAGAGCGAGATCACCACCGGCATGTCGGCGCCACCGATCGGCAGCGTCATCAGGATGCCGAAAGCCAGAGCGCAGCCGAAGAACAGGAGCGCGATGACCACGGTGGGCAGGCCGCCGTACTGCAGGACAAGCAAGGTGCCAAGTGCAATGGCAAGGACGAACACCAGCCCGTTGACAACGCGCTGGCCCGTAAAGCGCCATGGCTTGTCGATGCGGCCGTCGAGCTTTGCCCAGGCGATGACCGAGCCCGTCAGCGAAATGGAGCCGATCAGCGCACCGGCGATGGTGACGGAGGCATTCAGCGGCGCGGCCGTAGCAACCTTGAGAAGTTCGACTGCGGCAACGGCCGCAGCCGCGCCGCCGCCCATGCCGTTATAGAGCGCAACCATCTGCGGCATCGCTGTGACGGCGACCTTGCGGCCATTCCACCATGCCCAGCCACCGCCAAGACCGAGCGCAAGAACGGCAAGTACGATATTTGCCAGCATGCGCGGCTGTGCTGCCTCTGGCAGATCGGCAAGCACGAGAAAGCTCGCGGCGACGGCGATGACCATGCCGATCCCGGCAACGACGATCCCCGAAAGTGCCGTGACGGGGGACGACATGCGTTTCAGCCCGAATATGAAGAGAGCTGCGGCAACCAGACCGCTCAGCCCCTCGATATGTTGAAGGAACATGATCAAACCTTCTTTTCGGTGCTGGGACGGAACATGGCGAGCATCCGGTCTGTGACGATGTAGCCACCGGCGGCATTGGCCGCTCCGAGCATCACAGCAACGAAGGCGAGAACCTGTGCGGTGGTGCTTGTCGCCGTGAACAGCGCATGCAGCGCACCTACCACGACGATGCCGTGGATGAAGTTGGAGCCGGACATCAGCGGCGTGTGGAGAATGGAGGGAACCTTGCTGATGACCTCGTAGCCGGTGATGGCAGCGAGCATGAAGATATAAAGGGCAATGAGCCAGGTAAGGGATGTGTCGGTGGTCATACGGCTGCTCCTTCGGGGGTCTTCAACTGGACCACGCTCGGCACCGGCTGGTTTCTCATCTCGCCTTCATGGGTGAGGACTGTCTTGGCGATGACCTCATCCTCAAAATCGAGCACCACCTTGCCATCGCGCACGATCAGCTGGAGGAGATTGAGGAGGTTCTTGGCGTAGAGTTCGCTCGCATGCTGGGCGAGATGAGACGGAACATTGAGCGGCGCCAAGATGGTGACCGGCCCGATCTCGACGGTTTCGCCCGGCTTTGTCCCTACGCAATTCCCACCGCCTTCCGCACCGAGATCGACGATCACGGACCCCGGCTTCATGCCGGCGAGCTGCTGGGCGTCGATCAGCTTTGGAGATGGGCGGCCGGGCACGGCGGCCGTGGTGATGATGAGGTCGGCCTCCTGGATATGCTGCGTCAGGGCCGCATTGACCTTCAGCTTTTCCTCGGCAGTCAATTCCCGGGCATAGCCGCCCTCGCCGCGAGCATCGACGCCGGTCTCGACGAACTTGGCGCCGACGGACAGCGCCTGCTCCTTGGTTTCGGGGCGAACATCGTAGCCTTCGGTGATCGCGCCAAGACGATGGGCCGTTGCGAGTGCCTGTAGCCCGGCGACACCAAGTCCCATGACCAGCACCTTGGCAGCCCTGAGCGAGCCGACCGCGGTCGTCATCATCGGCAGGATTCGCGGCATGTTGGCTGCCCCCAGCAGCGGCGCATAATAGCCGGACAGTGCCGACTGGGTCGACAGCACGTCGATGGACTGGGCGCGGCTGATGCGGGGCACCGTCTCCATGGCGAATGTCGTGATCTTGTCCTCGCACAGCGCCTTGACCAGTTGCTGCTCGCGGTTGGCATAGACGAGGCAAATCAGGATCGCGCCCGGCTTCATCATCTTGACCGTCGCAATGGCGGGAGCCTGGACGCAGAGGACGATATCGGCGTCACCGAGCAGCACCTTCTGATCGGGTTCGAATGCGACCTGCTGAAAGCTGGTGTCCGGAAGCTTCGCGGCATCTCCGGCACCGGACTGCATATGAAGTTCGGCGCCGAGCTTGACGAGCTTGCCCGTCACCGCCGGTGCCAGCGCGACGCGCTTCTCACCCGCTCTTGTTTCCTTGAGCACTGCAATCTTCATGAGGATCGAACTTTCACGGTTGTCCGGGTTACAGCATTCCCTCCCCGGGGGAATGCTGTAGCTGCGGTCTGGGTACGGGACTGGTGATGAAAATGCCTAGTCGATCTGCAGAACGATGCGGCCGTCGATGCCGCCCTCTTCCATGCGAGCAAAGATAGCGTTGATGTTTTCGAGCTTGTCCCAGGAGAAGTGGGCTGCCACTGCGCCATCACCGGCAAATTCCAATGCTTCTTCCAGATCCTGCCGCGTTCCGACGATGGAGCCACGCACGGTGATGCGCTTCAGGACCGTGTCGAAGATCGGCATGGCGAACTTGCCCGGTGGCAGGCCGACGAGCGCCATCGTGCCGTGCGAGCGCAGCGCACCGAAGGCCTGTTCGAAGGCGGCTGGTGACACCGCAGTGACGAGAACGCCGTGCACGCCGCCGAGACGCTTTTGCAGCTCTGCAGCCGGGTCGACCTCACGGGCGTTGATGACGATCTCCGCCCCGAGCTTTGTTGCAAGCGTGAGCTTGTCCGGATGAACGTCGATGGCTGCGACATGCATTCCCATGGCCCTAGCGTACTGGACCGCCATATGGCCGAGACCGCCGACGCCTGAAATGGCCACCCACTCGCCCGGCTTGACCTCGGTTTCCTTGAGCGCCTTGTAGACCGTCACGCCGGCGCACAGGATAGGTGCTGCCGGACCCCACTCCAGATTGTCCGGAAGGCGGCCGACATAATTCGGATCGGCGAGCGCATATTCGGCAAAGCTGCCATTGACGGAATAGCCGGTGTTCTGCTGGTCGGCGCAAAGCGTCTCCCAGCCGGTGCGGCAATGGGGGCAATAGCCACATGCAGTATGAAGCCACGGCACGCCGACGCGGTCGCCTTCCCTGATGCGCTTGACGTCGCGTCCGATGGCGACGACGGTTCCCACGCCCTCATGGCCCGGAATGAACGGCACGGTCGGCTTGACCGGCCAGTCGCCCTTGATCGCATGGAGATCGGTATGGCAGACGCCCGTCGCAGCGATCTTGACCAGGATCTGGTCGGGACGTGGTTCCGGCACCGGCACATCCTCTATCACGAGAGGTTTGCCGAATTCGTGGAGAACCGCAGCTTTCATCATTTTCGTCATGGGATGCTCCTTGGGTTATCGCCAAGTAGCATGCACCCCGACCGGCCAGCTTGATCTCAATCAACCGGCGCTGGTCATGGCCCCGGCCAGTGACGACCGGAGCCTCCGGGTCTCGTTATTGCGACAGATAGGCGGCCTGACGTTGCGATCCCTCATCACGATCAGCAGAGCAACCCTCTCCGTTTGGTCCTATCGGGCTATGTCCGATACTGCGGTCTCTGACATCTCGACCATCAGGTTGTAGTCCGAGACAATTTTCTCGAGACTTTCACCGGCTCCCTTGCGCGCATCGCCTTTGGCTTTCTCCAGCAGTACATAGAAGTCACGCATCTCCGAAAGCATGGTATCGGGCCGCGATTCAAATCCAATGAACGAGCCGGGGTTCGCCGAGGAAAAATCGTCGAACTCGGTCGTCGCGGCCGTGTATCCGTCCAGCGCAGCCTTGAAGGCCTGCATGTCGACCACCGGGTTTTCTGCATCCGGCAGGAGATTTATCATCGTTTCAGCATGCATCATGGTGTTGCGGACGTGCCAGGCTGCCTTCTTGCCTTCAGCCTTCTCGATAGCCGCGAGAGCAGCCAGATCGGTTTTTTGCTTTTCTACGCGCAAGGCTGTCTCCGCGTCTTTACGACGCGCTTCGTAAGCGGCGCCTAGCGGTGCGATATCCTTATGGAGGGCTTTGCCGCCTTCCATTTTATCCACCTTGTAGTCACCGCGCTCGTAATAGGTGTTGGCCTTTTCGATCACCGGCGCCAGCTTCTGATAGGCATCGAGATACGCCATCATGGCGGCATCGAGGTCGGGCATCGCCGGCTCGGAGACAGCAGCCTTTTTCACGGCATCGATCTGCTGGCCGACATCATACAGCGAGTAGAGGCCGTAAATGATCCTCTCCTTACCGGTCGGTCCCTTGCTCATGTTGACCCACAAGCGATAGCGCTGAAGCGAGTCGGTAGCGCGAAGGGTGTCGTTCATGAATTTGACGTAGGCGTTCATCTTGGTCACCGCCAACTGTGTGGCGCTGGCCGGTGCGCTGGCGTCCTGCGCGTAGGCTGGCTGCCACACCAGAGCTGGCTGCGCACCGAGTGCGAAGAGTGTGGCTGCCGCCGCCAGAGCCAAGGATTTCAGATATTCCATCAAACCTATTCCCCACGAAAATCTATTTTGAACAAACGATACAGACCAAATCGATGTGGGGCTGGAGTGAGCAAGGTCAACAGCAAGTGCCGGGCATCCTTGCTGTTGACAAAATGGAGGATCGGGTAGACGCCTCGGCTAGACTGCGAGAAATCCCCCATCGACATTCAGGACCACGCCGGTGACCATTTCCGTGTCTTCCGACAGCAACATAGCGATGGTCCGTGCGACGTCTTCGACTTCGGCGAAGCGCCCGATGGGATGGCGCACCATCATCGGCTCCGACTTGACGGGGTCGCTCCAGGCTCTGAGGGCAAGCTCCGTGAGTGTGATCGTCGGGGCGACTGCGTTGACGCGAATGCCGTGCGGGCCGAACTCCTTGGCCATGACCCGCGTGGCGCCTTCCAGTCCGGCCTTGGAGGCGGCATAGCAGAGATGCTCGGCAAAACCGCGATGGCCCGCAATCGAGGTGATGTTAACGATGGCGCCCCCGCCGCCGGCTGCGACGCGCGCGCGTCCGAATTCCTGGCAGGTGATCATGGCGGCACGCAGGTTGATGCCCATGACGGCCTCGTAGCCCTCCTCGGTCATGTCGAAGCTCGATTCGAGCACGTTGATACCGGCGCTGTTGATCAGGAAATCGGCGGTGCCCGCTTCCCGCATCGCCGCCCGTGTCGTAGCCGGGTCGGCAAGATCGACGGCAATCGAGCGTCCGCCGACTTCTTCTCGCAGGCTTTCCAGATCGGACGCCGTGCGGCTGAGGGCGATGACCTCGGCGCCACGCTCCGCCATGATTTTCGCGCAGGCGCGGCCGATGCCCTTGCCTGCGCCGGTGATGATGACGGACTTTCCGGCAAACTGCATATCTGTCTCCTCCTCAGGCATAAAACTTATTTTGAAAGCGGCTCGGCGTCAGTTCGGATTTTCCGGCTGACCGCCTGCAGGTCCAGGAACGCGCGGTATCGTCTATCGTGCAACGCACGGATCGGACCGGTCGCCGGCTGGCATTGCAAGGCGATGACGGACATGGCCGGCATCGCTGCCTTCAGGTCGGGATAGACACCGGCAGCGACCGCACCCAGCATTGCCGACCCCAGCAGCACTGGCTCCGGACTAGCGGTAACCTCGATCGGCATTCCGGTTGCATCGGCCAGCATCTGGCGGATGAGAGGATGCAGCCCTGCGCCGCCCGACACCGAGATCGTCCGGATCGCCACGCCCTTGGCGGCCTGAGTGTCGACGATCTGGCGCAGGCCATAGCCAAGTCCGCAAATTCCGGCGATGTAGAGCGCCACTAGACTGTCGGAGCCCGTCTCCATGCCGAGTCCCATCATCACCGCACGGGCCTGCGGATCGGCAAATGGCGCGCGATTGCCGAGGAACTCGGGCACCACGTGCAGATGATCGGCAAGACGGACAGCTTCCGATGGCTCGGTTGACAAGGCGAGCGCCCGGTCCGCCAGCCATTGCGGCAGGCTCTTGCCTTCGCGCGCCGCCGTGGCGGTCGCCTCCGGGCTGGCCGGATGCATCCTGACGAGCTGGTCTATCGCAGCGCCGGCTGCGGATTGTCCGCCTTCGTTCAGCCACATGCCGGGAACCATTGCCGAATAATAGGGGCCCCAGACGCCGGGCACGAAGATGGGCTCTGCTGTGGTTGTCATGGTGCACGAGGACGTCCCGAACACATATCCGAGGCACAAGGTCGGGTCTTCCGCCCCTCCCCTCGCCGCCACCGTGCCGATACCGCCGGCATGAGCGTCGATCAAGCCGGCCGCAACGGCAATGCCGGGCCGCAGGTTCATGAGAGCAGCCGCCTCGGCGGTCAGCCCCTGGCCAAGGGCAGTGCCGGGGTGAACGACGCTTCGGCCGATCCTGGCAAAGCCATCCTCGACAAGATCCTCCAGCCCAATCTGGCGGAAGAAGCTCTCGTCCCAACGGTTCTCCTTCGCTAGGTATGTCCACTTGCAGGTGACGGTGCAGGACGACCGGTCGAGGGCACCGGTCGCCTTCCAGGTGAGGAAGTCCGTGAGATCAAAGAAGTTCACCGCTGAGCGGTAGATCTCCGGCAGTTTCTCGCGCAGCCAGAGCAACTTCGGCGTCTCCATCTCCGGCGAAATCTTGCCCCCGACGTAGGACAGAACCTCGTGCCCGGTGGCATTGATCCTGCTGGCCTGATCGAGGGCGCGATGGTCCATCCAGACGATGATGTCCCGCTCGGGATGGGCACTGTCCCCCACCCCGCCGCTGGCACCATCGACGACAAGCGAGCAGGTCGCATCGAAGCCGATCCCCGCCACATCGGTTGGATCGACGCCCGCCAGATCGACGGCCTCGGAAACCGCCTCGCAGACGGCCTGCCAAACCTGTGCGCTCGATTGCTCGACATGGCCGGAATCGTCTCGGAAGATCACCAGATCCCGTTTGGCATGAGCGAGCAGCAAGCCCTCGCGGTTGAACACGCCTGCCCGTGCCGAACCGGTGCCGACATCGACGCCGATCAAGAATCCCGTCATATCATTCCTCCACGCTCTGCGAACTCGCCTTCAGCCGTCTTACACCCGGTCGAAATTCGTCGGAAGGACGATCATGTCGCGGATCGTCACTGTGCGCTTGCGGGTGAGAATATATTCGACCGCATCGGCAACTTCGCTCGGGTCCATCAGGCTTCCGGATTCCTTCGCCTTGCGCAAGTTCTCCTCCGGCCAGTCGGCCAGCAACGCCGAGACGACGGGACCGGGCGATACCTGGGCAACGCGAATGCCATACGGAATCATCTGGCGACGCATGGTCTGGACGAAGCAGGTAATCGCCCACTTCGAGGAGGCATAGACCGGCTCCCAATAGGTCGGATAGTGGCCGGCAATCGAGCAGGTAACTACGATGTCGCCGGTACCGCGCTCGATCATGTGCGGGGCAACGTCATGGACGTTCTTTATCACGGCGTTGACGTTGAGGTTCAGCATCTTGTCGATCGCCTCGCCGGTCGTCTCCGTCAGCTCGCCGCCGATATAGGTACCCGCATTGCAATAGAGGATGTCGATGTGATCGACCTTCTTAAGGATTTCAGGCACCATCGCGGCGCAGCTTTCAGTGTCCAGCAGGTTCGTCACCTGCGCTATAGCCTTTTCGCCCAGACGATCCGTCAGCTCTTTCAGGCTGCTCTCGTTCCAGTCCACCATGACGACGGTGGCGCCGGCCGCCAGTAACTTTTCCGTCGTGGCAAGGCCAATACCCGAAGCGGCTCCGGTGATGACGGCAATCTTTCCTTCAAGTGACTGAGACATTCGTGCTCTCCTATATGTCCTGAATTATCAATATGGTTGCGGGTCAGCGCCACTCGCGGGCGATGTAGATGGCGAGAAGGATGATGAAGCCCCGGATGATATCCTGCAGATAGGGGTTGATACCCATCAGGTTGAGGCCGTTGCTGAGGATGCCGAGCAGCACGGCGCCGATCAGGGTCCCGAGGATGAGCCCGCGACCGCCGGCAATAGCGGTGCCACCGAGGACAACCGCCGCAATGGCATCCAGCTCGAAGCCGACGCCGGCATTCGGCTGGCCGGACATCAGGCGTCCGGTGAGGATCACCGCAGCCAGGCCGGCAGTCAGGCCGGAAATGGCATAAACCACGAGCTTGACCCTGGCGGTCTTCACACCGGATAACTTGGCTGCCAGTTCGTTGCCGCCGATGGCGTAGACATGGCGGCCGAACGGCGTGCGCTCGAGCAGCACCCAGGCGAGTGCATAGATGACGACCGTGATGATGACAGGCACCGGGACGATGCCGACGCGGCCGACGCCGAACCAGGAAATCCAGGACGGCAAGCCCGAGATCGGATAGCCGCCGGAATAGATAAGCCCGATACCGCGGGCGATCCCCATTGTAGCAAGGGTGACGATGATAGCTGGCATCCGTCCCCAGGCGACCAGCAGGCCATTGAAAATCCCAAGCCCTATGCCGAGAACCATCCCGGCTAGCAAACCCACCCAGCCCGGCAGGCCGAAATGGACCATAAGGCCCGCAGCCATCGTCCCCGCCAGCGCCATGACCGCGCCGACGGAAAGGTCGATGCCGCCGGTGAGGATGACAAAGGTCATGCCGACCGCGAGGATCGCCACGACAGAGACCTGGCGGAATACATTCAGGATATTCGACACCGAGAAAAAGCTGTCGGACGCAAAGCCCATCAGGATGGACACGACAACCAGCCCGGCCAGCGGCAGCGCCAAAGGCGAGTGAATAAGCGATCTGAATGCGGAAATTGCTGCGCCTTTGGCGCGAGTATCGCTTTCAGCGATCCCATCATGCGACATCTTTTATCCTCCCGGTGGTAGCGTGGATCATGATCTCTTCGGCATTGATGGCTGAGCCTTCGACTGTCGCGACGATGCCGCCCGCCCGAAAGACACACACCCTGTCGGACATGCCGATGACTTCCGGCAGTTCGGACGAGATCATGATGATGGAATATCCGCGCGCGGTGAACTCGCGCATCAGCTGGTAGATTTCTGTCTTGGCGCCCACATCGATGCCGCGTGTCGGCTCGTCGAAGATCAGCACCTTCATGTTGTGATTGAGCCAACGGGCGATGACCACCTTCTGCTGATTGCCGCCGGAGAGCGTATCGACGCGCGCCATCGGCCCCTGCGCCTTGACCTGCACCTGCGCCATCGCCGAGACGGTATCCTCGAGCTCGCGACGGCGATCGATGAAGAAATGCCCGAATAGATATTTGCCGTAGTTATTCAGCGAAACATTGTGGAGGATGGAGAAGCTGGTGATCAGCCCCTGTTCCTTTCTGCTTTCGGGCAGCAGCCCTATGCCGCTTGCAAGCGCCTCCGCTGGATCGTTAAACCGTCTCTCGACGCCATCGAGCGACAGCTCGCAGCGAGTGGCACGGTGGGCACCGATCATCGCCAGCGCCGTTTCCGTCCGGCCGGATCCGACCAGCCCGGCAAAACCGAGAATTTCGCCTGAACGCAACTGAAAACTGGATACCGGCCCTCCCCGCGCCAGTTGGACCGCCTTGACGTCTAGGACGACCGGAGGGTTTGCAGTCATGACAGGTTTCGGCGGAAAACTGTTTTCAATTCGCCGGCCGACCATCAATTCGACGAGACGGTGCTGGTCGACCTCGCTCACATCGCAGGAGGTAACATATTCTCCATCGCGCAGCACCGTGATGCGGTCGCAGATCTCGAAAATCTCTTCGAGGTGGTGCGAGATGAAAACGATGGCGACGCCCTGCTGCCGAAGGCCCCTCATTACCCGGAAGAGATGCTCGACCTCGGATGGCGTCAGCGTTGCTGTCGGCTCGTCCAGCATCAGTATCCGGGCATTCAGCGCCAGCGCCTTGGCGATCTCGACGAACTGCTGCTCGGCAACGGAAAGAGTACGGACCGGCACATTGAGGGGTATATCGATGCCGAGTTGAGCGAGGATTTCGGCCGCGCGCTTGCGCATGGCGCCGCGCTTCAACAGGCCAACGGAGCTGCGCAGCTCGCGGGCGAGAAACATGTTATCGACAGCATCGAGATAGGGGATCAGCGAGAACTCCTGGAACACCACGCCGATACCGTTGTCGATCGCCTCGTTGTAATCGGCAAAGCGGTGACGCTCGCCATCGATGAAGATTTCCCCCTCGCTCGGTTGCAGAATGCCGCAAAGGACCTTCGTCAGCGTCGACTTACCCGCACCGTTCTCGCCGAGGAGAGCATGGATTTCACCTGCGCGAACGGTCAGGTCGACCCCGTGCAGGACCGCAATCCTGCCGAAGCTCTTCTTGATCCCTTTCAATTCCAGCATCGCTCGCTCCCGCGTTTGAATGGATGGCGCGCTCCCGCGAGGTGGCAGGGGCGCGCCGACATCGATTACCAGCTGAAGCCGGCAGCATTTTCCTTGGTCACAGGCTTCACGTCGATCGGAACTTCCTTCGGCACGACGCGGGCTCCCCACTTCTGGGCGAGCGCCATGGCAAGACCGACACGCACCTGGTCACGCGGGAATTGCGCCGTCGTCTCGATGAAAGCCGTGCCGTCGGCAATCGCCTTGACCGCTTCGGGAGCGCCGTCGACGGAGGTCAGCTTGATGTCCTTGTTCGATCCCTGGATTGCCGAGAGCGCGCCCATCGCACCACCGTCGTTGACCGAAAAGATGCCCTTGAGGTTAGGATGCGACTGGATCATGTTCTCGACGACGCCGAGCGCAACAGAGCGGTCCTGGCGACCGTTCTGCGTATCCACCAGCTTGATACTGCTGAATTCGGCGAGCGCCTGTTTGCAGCCCTCGACGCGCTGCAGGATCGGCACGACGGCAATGCCGTCGAGAATGGCGACTTCGCCGGTGCCATTCAGGGACTTGGCCAGGAACTGGCAGGACTGGTAGCCGGCGTCCTTGTTCTTCGAGCCGACGAAGGTGTCGACCGGCCCGTTGGCATTGGCATCGACGGCGACGACGATGACGTTCGCATCCTTGGCCATCTTGACAGCGGATTCGACGCCGGCGGAATCGGTGGGGTTAATCAGCAGGATGTCGATCTTCTGCTGCAGCATGTCCTCGATATCGGAAATCTGCTTGGCGACGTCATGGTTGGCATCGGTGATGACAACGTCGGCGCCAATGCTTTTCGCGGCTTCCTTGAGAGCCTCCTGCATCGACACGAAATAGGGGTTGTTCAACTCCTGAAACGTCATGCCGATCTTTAGCTTGGCGTTCTGCGCCATGGCTGGCGCGGTGGCCATTGCCAAGGTGGCAATCGATAGCGCGATCAAAGTCTTCTTCATCTCGGTCTTCCTCCCTTAGATGACGACAGGCAAAGCCTGTCCCTTTCCGGAAGGCACATGCCTTCCGAATGCAAATCCCTTCCGGGGTATCGGGCTTTAGCTGTTACTCCGCCGCCATCAGCTCCCCATTGGCAGCAAACGTCGTGCGGAATTGCGATGGCGGCATTCCCTTCTGCTTGAGGAAATGCCGGTTGAAATTGGATATGTTCGAGAAGCCGGTCTCGAAGCAGACTTCGGCGACCTTTACCTCGGGCTGCGTCAGCAGCATCAGGCAGGCGAGATCCACCCGCAGCTGGTTTTTGTAACGCACCAGCGTCGTGCCGGTGTGGCGCTTGAAGGCGCGCGAGAAAGAACTGGGGCTCTGTCCGACGAGATCGGCCAGTTCGCGCTCGTCGATATCGTCGGTCAAGTGGTCGCGAAGATGGGCGATGGCGCGGTTTATGCCACAGTCGTTGATGCTTGGTAGGTCGAGTTCATAACTGAGACTGGCAAGCACTTCCGGTTCGGAGGCACGGGCGAGGATGTCAAGAATCTCCCAGAACAGCGCCAGCCGCTTCATGCCCTGCGCCTCGATCAGATGCTCCATCAACGGCCGCACTTCCGCGCCTGCAGCCGGATCGAACAGCAGTCCGCGACTGCTGCGTTTCAGGAGCGGTCCGAGCGCCTCCATCTCGGGCAAGCTGGTGATGCAATCCTGAATTAGTTTTTCGGGAAACTGGATGACCAGATTGCGCGTCGGAATGATCTCGCCCGGTGCGATCTCGGAAATCCAGTTCTGGGGAAGATTGGGGCCGGTCATGATCAACTGGCCAGGCTGAAACCGGCCGATGTGGTCGCCGATGTAAAACTGGCCGGATGTGGCGACAACCAGATGGATCTCGTATTCGGGATGATAATGCCAGCGCACCGTGCGAAACGGGTATCCGTGCTTCCACGCGGCAAAGGACTCGCCTTTGCGGATATGAACCAGTTCGAGATCCGGCTGCATGTTTACTCCTCCCGCTCACGCCTTCCAGTTTCCTGGCAAAATCTGCAAACCTCCAATTTCGCAGATCCAACGCTTGCAATGACGATATCCCTCAATTGCCGGGACCTCTACCTCAGCCCAGATCTATTAGAGATACTTTTTTGACATCCGGTCGTGGCTGAGTGCCCAATCTTCATTGTACAGAGATCCAATTGGACGACAGCGGTTCGCAAACTCCAGACATCATATCTGCATGCCGGCACGCTTGATCACGGAACGGTGAGGACCCTCTTGCGTTGTGGATGTGCAAGCAAACAACGGAGGATATACCATGAGCATTTTCGACCGCATCAAGAACGCCATTTTTGGCCAGGCGCAGGCCGCAGGCACGACACAGGCATCGACTGGAACCACGACTGCGGCAGCTACCCCGGTCTCAAACCCGGCACCAGGCACTGCCACACCGGTACCGTCAGCGCCATCTGCAGCCACCCTCGCCCAGTCCGTTGACGTCGCCCCGATCCTCGATGCTGCTGTACAGAAATCAGGCCAGAAGCTCGACTGGAAACACTCCATCGTCGACCTCATGAAGGCGCTCGGCATGGACGCCAGTCTCGAGGAACGAAAGGAACTCGCGGCTGAACTCAATTTCCAGGGCGATGTCCACGACAGCGCCAAGATGAACACTTTCCTGCATAAGGCTTTGCTGCAGAAACTGTCGGAAAACGGCGGCAAGGTGCCGGCCGAACTTCTCGACTAGTCCAGATACGGACAACACAAACAGACGCCCTTCGGATTCGGAGGGCGTTTTTTTGTGCTGGTCATTTGTGATGAGAGTGGGCGGCAGTCGCCCATATAAACAAGAGGCGCTAGATACCGACGGATGATCGGAGACTGACTGTGGCCAAGACCAGACCGGTGCTATCCGCCACTTCCAAAACTCTGTCGCCAATACATTTGCCGGCCAGGATGCGCTCCACGACAAGCGCACGCGCTGAAAGGGCAGCCTCCAGTTCGGCCGCCCGCAGGTCCGGCAATTCCGAGCCGTCCGGATCCTCGATCACCACGTCGCCTTCGCGGATATGAAAGTAAAATCTCGCCATACAGGACAAAACTGTATCGGACGAATTAGTTCCGGATGGCTACTTCATGCTTCCGATAAGCCGGTCGAATTCCGCCTCGGCAACTCCGTAGGCATCGCCGGCGAAAGCCTGCAGTCCATCCCGGTTTCGGATTGTCACAAGGCCGCGCGTGTTCGAAATGAAATGTTCGCCTTCAAGCACGTGGAGCGAGTCCGTTACGCTCTGGCGTCTGACGTTCATCATGGAAGACAGGAAGTCATGAGTCAGGGGCAAGGACGCGCCCTCCGACCTGTCGTGGACCATCAGCAGCCAGCGCGAAAGCCGCTTCTCCACCGAATGGGTGGCGTTGGAAAGCGACGTATACGCGGTCTGAACGAACAACGTCTGGGCATAGCGGCTGAGAGTGCGGCGGAGGGATCGGCTTTCTGCCAACAGGTCAAACAGGATTTCGTTCTTGATGCTGTAGCCGTGACCCTCCACTTGCATGAAGACCTTGAACGGGGCCTGAGTATCTTCGAACAGGCTGTTGGGCGGTGACATGCCCTCGCGACCGAAAATTGCCACCTCGACTTCACTGCCAGCGGGCGAAATCCCTATGATAGACCCGATGCCCGTTTCCGGAAAATAGCTGCAATCGGCCGGGACATTCGGCTCGGCCATCACAAACAGTCGCGGCAGCCTCACCGGCATGAGGTGGGGAACGAGCAGATCCCTGTCCCGACTGTCCAGATGGTTTATCAGGCGGTTGAGCATGTTTGCCGTGCTTGGTGATGTCATAAACGCAAGCTAACGACGCGTTCCCCTCAACGCAAGGCAATACGCGCACGCACCGTTTGTACAGCTTTGAGGGAGTTGCTGCAGCGCAGTCGCTGTTTCGCGGTGCCGACGCTACGGCGCCTCAATTTCACCTCTCACCACGTGGACGCCAGGTGAGGCGACGCTAGGAAACTTCCGGGAAGGGCTGCATTTGGCGGCGGTCTACAGACACTTTCCTGGAGATACCAGAGAGCGTTCATGAAGCCGTGACGCGAGAAGGGCTTCGGGATGACCCCATGAGCGCCCGCGAAATCGTCCGGTATCTTATTGGGGTTGGCCGTCACGAAAACGATGATCGTGTGGGACCAGCGTCTCCGGATATGGGCGCAGACATCGAGACCAGTCGTGTTACGGGCGAGTTGCATGTCGACGAATGCGATGTCTGGCGCCTTGGTTGGCTCCATGTCTTCGACGTCGTAAAGCGAGGCCGCCTCGCCAATGACAGTGTGCCCGGCATCCTCGACCATCATTCCCACATCCATGGCGAGAAGGGCCTCGTCTTCGACGATCAGGACACTCAAAGGCGGTTTGGGGCGTTCCATCAATCAATTCCCGTTATGCAGAGACAGCGTCACGCGTGTACCGGACGAAAGCGTCGACCAGTCCACTGTCGCGTCCGTCTGTCTGGCAAGTCTGTTAATAAGGGTACGGCCCAATCCTGTCGGTGGTTCACTCGGCATGCCGATGCCGTCGTCTTCGACAGTAATCGTCGCCTTGCTACCCTCGGAGCGGCCTTTAACCACAATCGTCCCTGCCCTGCCGTCGCGCAAACCGTGCTTGATCGCATTGGTGAGTATCTCGTTCAAAACCAGGCCAAGAGAGGACGCTTTGCCGGCTGGTACGAGAATGGGATCCACATCGCATTTCAGCCCAATGTCCCCTCTTCCACTCGAACCGATGACATCCTCTGCCAGTTTCGTGGCGAATTCACCGATGTCGAACTTTGTCACATCGCCGGACTGATAGAGGGTCCGGTGCACCGTTGCCAGCGCATCGATCCGCTCCATCATCGCCTCCAGCTTGGAGGTTATGACCGGGTCGCCAATCGTTCGCGCCTGGAGCCTCAGCAAGGAACCGATCATGGTCAGGTTGTTTTTGACGCGGTGGTCCACCTCGTGAAGCAGCACCGTCTTCGCTTCAAGAACAGCTTCCAGTTCGGCAGTCCGTCGCTCGACTTCTTTTTCTACCAAGGCCGCCTGTTCGAGCACCGTGCGGCTGTAAGCCACGTGTTTGGTCACATCGAGCTGCGAGGCAAAGAAAAACTGGATTTCGCCCGCGTCGTTGCGCACGGGGCTGAGGTAAAGAGCGTTCCAAAACGTGGAGCCGTCTTTTCGATAGTTCAACAATTCGACTGAAACACTTTCTCCATACGCAATTGCTGCACGGATCGTCTCGACCACAGAGCGGTCTGTATCTGGACCCTGAAGGAAACGGCAATTCCGACCTAGCACTTCATCCTGCGCGTAGCCTGTCAGCGCCTGGAACGCCTCGTTACAAAATACGATGGGATTGTCGGCCTGCGACGGATCAGTGATCACCATCGGCATTCTCGTCGCGCGCACAGCTGCTGCGAAGGGATCTCCCCTGCCATGCGCATAGTTGAGCCTGTCGGTCAGGTGCCAGTCGTCGCGCTGCTCCACAGTAACTCCACACATCAATTTAATTACACGAGCCGATAAACGTCGCCATGCTTAAGTTGGTTCCTGCTAAATAAGGGCCATGCAGGATGCACGCGAGTCCGGGGATAGTAGTCAACTCGGCCGCCCTAGCATCCGCATCACCGCTGCTCGCGTCAGTACCGGGCTGGAACAGCCTATGCCATTGCAAGCACGCCATCTTCTTCCCTATCGGAAACTAAATGACACATTGATTCCGTAACATTTGGTTAACCATAGTGGTGACGTGACTTTGTCACGGGCCTTAACATTCGACCTCTCGCCATACTTACAACTCAAAAATCAGTCGTGCCGCCGATGTGGCTCGGTCCGGGATGGAGCGATAAGCGTCCCCTACCCCCGGTGCAAATTGCCATCTTGCAACCGCATTTCGACGCCCTACCTCTACAAACGGTCTATTGCGGGCGCAGTAATGCAAGGACATGGCGCTTCAATATTGGTCACAACGCCGCTTCTAAACGGCACATGGAAAACAAGACTAGAAGGAACTATGAAATGGCTTCCGGCACTGTGAAATGGTTTAACAGCACCAAGGGTTTTGGCTTTATCGAGCCTGACAATGGCGGCGCAGACGTCTTCGTGCATATCAGCGCCGTGGAGCGCTCGGGCCTCGGAACATTGAAGGATGGCCAGAAGGTCAGCTTTGAGATCGTCCAGGACAAGCGGTCAGGGAAATCCTCCGCCGAACAGCTCCAGGCTCTTTAAGACTGACGCGCTTGACGTTAATACAAAAAAGAAGGCCGGAAACCCGGCCTTCAGTTTATTCAGAATAGAAATATAGCTCGAAAATCAGCGCCTTTTACGTGGTTTTCTTGAACTTCGGCTTACCGCCAGCCGGCCTTGCGCCATCGCGTGCAAAATCAGGCTTCTTGCTCCAAGGCTTCTTTTCACCCGGTGCGGACGGTGCACCCTCAGACCTGCGCTCAAACTTCGCTGCAGGCTTGGCGTCCGTCCTCGGACGGTTGTTCTTTTCCGCAAAACTGCGCTTCGGGCCATCGTGGCTCTGGCGTCCTGTTTCAGGCGCACTGTCGAGAGCCTTGACGCGGATCCCCTTCTCCAGTGTTTTGTTCGGGCCGATCGCAGTGAGAAAGCGCTCGGCAGCCTCGCCCGAAAACTCCACGAACGTTTCGTCAGGCTGCATCCTGATGGCGCCGATATCGCGCTTCGTCAGGTCGCCGTAACGGCAGATCATCGGGATCAACCAACGTGGTTCGGCGCTCTGCTTGCGCCCAACCGAAAGCGAAACCCATTTACCATCTGTGAAGTCGGCCCGAGTCTCGGCGGGATGATCGTCACGTGGCGCAGAAAACTCGTCACGGCGTGGCTTCTTGCGGTCGTCAGGGACCGCAACATCGAGCAGATCTTCAGGCGCGGAATGTGCAGAACGATATTGGCGCAGAAACGCAGCAGCCACCTGCTCGGCGCTATGCTGCTCCAGCAACTTCTTGACGAAATCGATCTCGTCTTCACGAACGGCTTCGGTGAACAAGGGGTCGGCGAGCAAACGTTCATCGTCACGGCGGGTAACATCGTCGGCCGACGGTGGCTTTGCCCAAGTCGCATTGATGCGCGCGGCCTCGAGCAGACGCTCCGCCTTGCGACGACCGCTGGTGGGCACGATCATGGCGCTAACGCCCTGGCGACCGGCACGGCCCGTGCGACCGCTGCGGTGCAGCAGCGTTTCCGGATTGGTCGGCAGATCCGCATGGATGACGAGGTCAAGACCCGGCAAATCGATACCGCGAGCGGCGACGTCGGTGGCGATGCAAACGCGGGCACGCCCGTCACGCATGGCCTGCAGCGCGTGGGTGCGCTCGCTCTGGCTGAGTTCGCCGGAAAGGGCGACGACCGAGAAACCGCGATTGTTGAAACGGGCTGTCAGATGGTTGACGGCTGCGCGCGTCGAGCAAAATACGATGGCATTCGGCGCCTCGTAGAAGCGCAGGACATTGATGATCGCATTTTCGCGGTCGCTTCCGGCGACGGTCAGGGCGCGATACTCGATATCGACATGTTGCTTCGTCTCAGCAGCGGTGCTGATACGCACTGCATCCCGCTGGTAGCTCTTGGCAAGCGCCGCGATTGAGCGCGGCACGGTGGCCGAGAACATCAGCGTGCGCCGCTCGGCTGGCGAATTCTCGAGGATAAACTCAAGATCTTCGCGGAAGCCGAGATCGAGCATTTCATCGGCCTCATCGAGGACAACGGCCTGCAGCTCGGAAATGTCCAGCGAGTTACGGCGAATATGATCGCAAAGGCGGCCAGGTGTACCGATGACGATGTGAACGCCGCGATCGAGCGTACGTCGCTCTGTGCGCATGTCCATACCGCCGACGCAGGAAGCAATCGTGGCACCGGTCAGTTCGAACAGCCATTCGAGTTCGCGCTGCACCTGCAGGGCCAATTCGCGGGTCGGAGCAATCGCCAGAGCCAAGGGACGGCCAGCCTGACCGAAGCGTTCACCCTTGCCAAGCAACGTCGTGGCCAGAGCAAGGCCGAATGCCACGGTCTTGCCCGAGCCGGTCTGCGCAGAAACGAGAACGTCGGAGTTGCCGAGCTTGGGATCAAGCATCGCCTTTTGCACGGGGGTGAGCGCTTCGTAACCGCGTTTGGTCAACGCCTGCGCAATCGGAGGAACGATGCCTTCGAATTCAGTCATATCTGGTCTTTCGGAATTCGGTGTTCGCGCCGGCAGAAAAAAACCCGGAAGGCGCAGATCGCCGCGGCCAGCACGTCGCAGGCCTCTTCATGAGCCCGGCATATACGTGGTCTCCGTTCAAAAGTACAGAGCAGTCCGCCATATACCGGCAGGCTATCCACGTGAAGCTTAACGGCGTAGCCGGGGCGAAGGCAATCATGCTGACCGCCTGTCCTCTGCACCATTGCTCCGAGCCAGCGCCAAGAGCATTGGCCCAATGGCAAACTCCCCTCGTTCCGCCTTTCTGGTCAAGTCGCGCAGATAGCCGCCGGCCGAGTTGATTTGACCGGACCTTTCCAGCAGGCAGGCCATGACAGTTGCCGCATTCTCCGGTCCCATGACCTGGCAGGCCTCCTCATAGGCGCTGGCACTGACGCCGAGCATCGATCGGACAACAACGCCGGCCGTCAGCATGTCGCGCCAACTTGAGATCACTCCGCCCGGGCCATACATCGCAATCTCGGGGCAAGCCCGAAGCACGAGGCCGAGCGGAAAGGACTTCAAACCGCCGAGGTCCGTAAATTGCCTGCCGTTGCCGCCTTCCACCGGTTGGCGGCTATCATCCCGCTGGTCTTGTGTAACAGGCACAAGGCTCAGCTTTTGCTCTGCCCCCTCAGCTTCGCCCTGCTTTATTTCTAAAGCTGGTTCAAGTTCAGGATTAGATTCGGATTTTGAATTCTGTATGTGCTGCTCGTTTCGGGACTCATTGCCGCTTTGTTTTTGTGTTTTCAGGCATGTTTCCAGTAGGTTGAGGACTTCGTCACGCAACATGCTCATCTCTTCCAAAATCGGTTCGATGTCTGCTGTTGTCGGCAGGCGAGGTATCCGCGTCACCAGGCGCCGAAAATGCTCGTATATGCTTGCCCAATCGCCAGGTGCCCCCTCCTCCATGGCCGTCTCGATCAGTTTGCCGACATCGCGTCGGCACAAGGTGAGCTTTTCTCGCGTGACACGGAGAACTTGGCGTTCGGCAACCACTTCAGCTGCCAGCACATTGATTTCTTCAGCCCGGGAGATCAGCGGAGCAACACTGAAACCAAAAGCCTGCGCAACTTCACCATCGCCGCCCCTCCGGACGTAGCGCTTGCCGTTGGGGCTATCCCGGCGGATAAGCAGGCCTGTCTCTACGAGAGCGGCGAGGTGCCTGCGCAATGTCGCAGGCGCTATACCGTGGGCACGCAAGGCCAATTGCTCATTCGATGGGAAGACCACCAGTCCGTTGGCTGCCGAAAGCACGTTGCCGGGGTAGAAACTCAATAATGCGTTCAAAACAGCCAGCGCGCGATCGCTGACCCCGAGCATCTGCCGCGCTTCGCACAGCGCTCGAAATAACTTCCATTTGTCGACCGAGGCGTCAGCGTCGATCTCACTCGCGTCGTACTGGCTTGCCAGCATGCCAAGCGTCATCGAACGCCCACCAAAGGGCGTCGATATATGTCCGGTCTGCATCGTCCTTCACCTTTTTCAAGGCAAAAAAAATCCGCTCACCCAATTTGGTGCCAAAGACTCTTGACTAAGATTCGTGGAAATGTGATTCTCTAAGCGCCAACTACGAGAAGGGCTTCCACGACGGCAACGTTTGGGGGCCTTTTTCTTTTGCGTTTAGTCTCCTGCTTCTGACTTGGTCTCATCCTGAAAGGCTTGATAAAGCCGATCGAGATTTTTGGTGATGTAAGCGCCGAAGGCAGGACCGTTTTCCGCCTTCAAGGCAATCGTATACTTCTTACCACCAGCTTTGATTTCTGCTTTTGCTGCGCCGCTTTGTTCGCGCCACTCCGAAACAGGTTTCACGACCGGCACAGATCTGGCCTGTCCCCTTCCCGCAAGAAACGTGCTCAACAAATCAAAGCGATCATCCGCGGCGGCATCAAGAAATTCCGGACGGGTGATAAATTCCCCCGCTCGCACGATATTTTCGGGTGTGTCGAAACGCGTCGCCAAGTCATGCCAGCGGTCGCGGCCAACAGCCAGTGCCGGTCCGATTGCATCGACGATCGCGGGGGGGATGCGGTTGATGACTGACAACATTTTCGAAACTGTCGTCTTGTCGGCGCTGAGCGCGGCCATGATCGTTTCGCGGTCAAAGGTTCGCTTCTCCAGCCGACCTGCAAACATGGCGCGTTCGATAAAGGATAAATCTGCGCGGGCGCTGTTTTCCTGGCCCTGCGCGATGACATGATCGCGATCGTCCAGCTTCTTGACGACAGCCCGAACCGGGCGACCCAGTGTCTTTGCTGCGCGAGCACGGCGATGGCCAAAGGCGATCTGGTATTTACCGTCTCGGGATGGGTGCGGACGCACGAGAATTGGTGAATCCTGGCCGCGTAGACGTATTGCTTCGACGAGTTCGTCGAATTTTGCATCCAGCTGCACGAGGCGGTCGGACACGAAGGAGTCCTCAATCATATCCGGATCAAGTTCGATCACCACCTCGCCGGCCGTGAGCTTTGCTTCAATCGCCTTCGCCGCATCAGCCTTGGCTGCAAGCGCATCTATACTACGTGTCACTGCACCGAGTGCACCGACGCCCTTGTATCCGCTCGTTTGGCGCTCAGGCGCAGACGTCGGCTGAGTGGAGTTTACCGCAGTAAACTTTGTCTCGGGTTCAGAGATCAATCCGGAAAGGACGTTCTTTCTAGCCATGATCAGCGACCCCATGCCTTGTGGACCAGGGCAGCGATCTCAGCGTTTACAGCCTCCATCGATTCCAACGCCCGGTCGTAGGTCGTGCGCGTAAACTGGCTGCGATCTACCTCGTAGAGTGTCTGGTTGGTAAGCGCGGCATCGGAGATCGCAACGCTTCGCAGCATGGGGTTGGTGAGGACGTGCTGCTTGAACATAGACCTCATGAAGGCCACCATCTGCGTTTGCGGTCCATCGGTTGGATCGTAGCGCGTGACGAGATAGCGCATCCAGTCGAGGTTCATATCGGCGCCCGCACCCTTCAGGGTGTTCAGGATTTCCCCGAGCATCTGCAGGAACTGGCACATGGACATCACGTCGAGCATCTGCGGATGTACCGTGATGAGCACCGCCGTGGCGGCGCAAATCGCGCTCATTGTCAGAAATCCGAGCTGTGGAGGGCAGTCGATGACGATAACGTCGTAGTCGTCGGATACCGATGACAGGGCCTCGTCCAGTCGCGCAAAAAAGATGCGCCCGTAGTCATTGCCTTGGCCCTGCGCCAGGATACGCGGTGTGTCGTGCTCGAACTCCATCAGCTCGAGGTTGCCCGGCACGATGTCGAGACCTGGAAAATTGGTTTTCCGCACGACTTCCCTGAGCGGCCGCCGACGGTCGTCATAACGGATCGCAGCGTAAAGCGTCTCGTTCTCATCGAGATCGAATTCAGGCTGGAAACCGTGGATCGCCGAAAGGCTGGCCTGAGGATCAAGATCGACGGCGAGAACGCGATGCCCGGTCAGAGCCAGATGCTGGGCGAGGTGAGCCGCCGTGGTTGTCTTGCCCGACCCGCCTTTAAAATTCACGACTGCAATGACCTGAAGATGGTCCTTGGCGCGGCGATGCGGCACGTAATGCTGACCTGCACGTCCATTCTGCTGGAGATACTGCCGCATCTCGAGTAATTGCTCAGCTGTATAGGAACGACGGCCCGATGGAGTAACCTGCGGCAGCGGCCCCTTCGATTCTAGCGACAGGTTGCGCAAATGGCCGCTGGTGACGCCGAGAAAATGCGCGGCCTCGCTGAGATGAAACTGCCGGAGCGTTTTTTGCGCCGTCGGTGGAAACATCTCGAGCCGGTGCTGCTTCAGCTTGTCGGACAGCTCTCGGGCTTGGCCGATGATTAGCTGGTCGACCTCCGAAATAGGCTGTCCGAGCGTTGCTGCCATATTCAT